>WBUJ01000145.1 GCA_008933795.1 Candidatus Contendibacter sp.
CGAGGACGGTACCGGCGCCGACGACCGCGCCCGGCACCGCCTTCATCGCCTCGATCGCAGCGAGCGCGGCAGGGGTGCGCAGCGTGACCTCGAGAACCGGCAGACCGCCCGCGACGAGCGCCTCGGTCCGAACTATGTGCTCGGCATCCTACGCCCCCACCCGCCGAGCCGGCGGCGGTGGAAGCACGTTAGCGCTGGCAGCCCGGACAGTAGTACGTCGCCCGCTGGCCGATCCGGCAGCGCTGGATCGGCTGGCCGCAGGCGACGCAAGGCAATCCATGACGATCGTAGACGCGCAGGGATCGTTGAAAATATCCCGGTTCGCCGTCGCCGCCGATGAAATCCCGCAAGGTCGTGCCGCCCTGGCGGATCGCCTCGGCCAAAATCTCCCGAATCGCGCCGGCCAGCCGATCGCATTCCGCCTCGGTGACTTGGCCCGTCGGTCGCGGCGGACTGATCCCGGCGGCGAACAACGCCTCGTTGGCGTAGATGTTGCCCACGCCCACCACGACATGGTTGTCCATGATGAAAGTCTTGATGGCGGGGGTACGGCCTTGCGCCCGCCGATGCAGATAGGCGCCGGAAAAAACGGCGTCGAACGGTTCCGGTCCCAGCGATTGGAGCAGCGGATGTCGTTCCGGCGGCTCCTTGGTCCACAGCAACGCGCCGAATCGGCGGCTGTCGTTGAACCGCAGGCATTGGCCGCTGGCCAGCGCCAGATCCGCGTGATCATGCTTTTGCAGCGGCGCGTCGGTGGGCAGGAGGCGCAGCCGTCCGGTCATCCCCAGATGGAAAATCGCCGTCCCGGCATCGGTGCGCAGCAACAGATACTTGGCGCGTCGGTCCACCCGTCGAATCGTTTGTCCCGGCAATTCCGCTGCCAATTCCTCCGGCACCGGCCAACGCAGCCGGGGTTGCCGCACCACCACCCCGGTCACGATCTGGCCGGTCAGATGCGGCGCGAGGCCACGGCGGACGGTTTCGACTTCGGGTAGCTCGGGCATTAGTCGCGCCTCGGTTTTGATTTCCATGGCTGCGGCTTTAGCCCGCGCTTTAGCCGCGCGAGCGGCAGCCGTGGTACAAACCACCGCCTTCAGGCGTCGCGCCCTTCAGGTGGCGGTTCAATCCGCCGCAAAGCGTTTCAGGCGGGGGTTTATCCCCCGCCAGCTCAACCTACCGGCTTTAGCTGGTCAGTCATTGAGTTTCTTCAAGCACCCCTTGGATTCCACTCGGTATACAGGAACCGCTCGATCTCGGTCAGCCGCACCGGATGGTCAGCCAGCAGTTGGACGAGCCGGGGCTGATCGTAGAGTTCGACATGGTTGTTCTCCGCATGGCGCTGGGCAGTATCGTTAAAGAACTGGTTGGTGATGCAGACCTTTTTGAAACGCACGTCCGGATGACGCTTTTCATACGCAGCCGCGCCGGCGACGACATCCTTGATGGCCTCCCAGCCCAGTCGGGCATTTTCACTGGAAGAGGTTTTGCACTGGATCAGTTCGCCCTGGGGACGGTGGATGGCCACGACATCCACGCCATCGTCACCGCTACCGGGCGTGCGCTGGACTTCGCGAAAGCCGCGTTGCTGCCAGAGTGCGGCTACCAAACCCTCAAAATAATCCGGGCGCATTTGTAGCACGTCATCGAAGGTGACCGCGTCCGCGAAGAGCATCTCGTCCCGGTTCGGGACCACATCGGCAAGATCAAACTCGGCGGGTGTAATGTCGCCGGTTCCATTGAGCATGTCATCCGCCAGTTCCCGCTTGCGTTCGAGCAGTTCATGCAGTTTCATCTCGAACGTGGTGAAATCGTCAGCGTGGATCACCGGGTAGTAGACGTACACATCTTTGGTCGCCCCGATCCGGTACGCCCGGTCAGTGGCCTGATCTTCCTTGGCGGGATTCCAGGGGCGCGTGTAGTGGATCACGTGATTGGCCCCCTGAATGTTGACGCCGAAACCGACTGCAACCGGCGACAGGATGATGGCGCCAAATCCCGCTTTGGCTTGGAAAGCCTTGATGCGCTTTTGCCGGCTGTCAGCGGCCTTGGCGGAGGCGCTGGTATCACCGTTGATAATGTCGGGCGAGAATCCGAACACCTGTTCGATATAGCACTTCAGCAGCCGCTGGATTTCCCGGAACTCGCAGAAAATGATGACTTTTTCGGCGCGCTGCTGGATAGTTGCCAGCGTGTCCAGCAACCAATGCAGCTTGGGCGCTTTGTTGCGGTATTCTGCTAATGGCTCGATCTGGGATGCCTTCAAGCCGTGGCGGCGGGGATCGGTGCAAATCAGCCGCAGGTAGTGCAGCAATTCCAGGGGATTCTTAAAGGGGGTCAGCGCACCCGGCACATTCCGCTTGCGAAACAGGTCGATGGAGTGGGCGTATAGCGTGCGTTGGTAGGGCGACAGGGAGATGCGGCAGTCCTGTTCGATTTTTTGCGGCAAGTCCTTGGCGACTTGCGCCTTGGTGCGCCGGATGACTTGCGGATCAATCCGGGTTCGCAACTCCTCAACCCGTTCCCGGTCTTGATCGGTCCTGGCCTCGATGGGCCGGCGATAACGGCGGCCAAAGTCATTCAGTGCGCCGAGCAGACCCGGCTGAATGAAGTCAAACAGGCACCAGAGATCGGCCAGGGTATTCTCGACCGGCGTACCGGTACAGGCGATCTTGAAGCGCACGTTCTGTTTCTTGGCCGAGCGCGTGATCATGGTATTGGGATTTTTAATCTTCTGCGCTTCGTCGCAAACCATGATCGACCAGCGTTCTTCCGCAAACGAGAATTCAAAGTCGCGCAGGGTTTCATAGGTGGTCAGCACCAACCGCGCGCCGTTGCGCCAACCGGGCCGCAGAAATTTCACCAGTCCCTCTTGCGCGAGCTGCACATCAATACTGGCGCGGGGCACCCGCAGCGCCTTGATCGAATCACCGTAAAGCGTCAGCAACGGCAGGCTGCCCGGCCTGAAAAACTTCTGAGTCTCTTCTTCCCAGTTTTCCAGCAGAGACACCGGCGCGACGACCAGCACCGGCTCAAGGTCCGGCTGGCGCTCGAACGCCCAGGCGATCAGCGCGAGCAGTTGCAGGGTCTTACCCAGGCCCATGTCGTCAGCCAGAATCACCCCCCGACAGTGTTCGGGCGACTTCCGAAACAGATGTTGGAGACGGGCGACGCCATCGCACTGATGATCCAGCAAGCCGACCTCGGCACGCAACGCCCCCGGATACTCCGGTACTTTTGGATACGCATTCAGGATGTCTCGCCGCGCTTCCTCGTAATCAATGCCCTGGATGTTGGCCTTGATCAGAAGACGCTTATCCTCGCGACCAGTCCGCTGGGTTCGAGTCGGATCGAACGTACCCTGGCGGGTGTCGTCCATGACTTCCGTAAAGGTTTGCAGAATCGTCTCGGCTTCCCGGATCGGAATCGGTTGTGGGAAGCCCTTGATCTGAAATTCGGTCTGGCCCGCCGCCTTCGCTTCCCGGTACTTGGCTTCGAACTGTTCGCGGATGGGTGGGGTCAGCGGAATCACGACCGGCTCGCTGGCGCCCTCGGGCAGGAATGAGATCAAGGGGAGAAGGTTGTCAGGAAACCAGCCCTCCTCGTCCTTCCTTTTGGCGATATAGGGCGAGTAGTACGGCTTTTCGACGCCGATGTCCTCGACGCGGGCGCTGTAGCGGCTCAGGTCGTAGACTTGGGCGTAGCTCACCAGAATCCGGGGGGTTTGCCGTTCCACCAGCGCGGTGCGTAGCCGGTCGATTTCGCCGGGCGTATCGCCCAGGAGTTCGAGTTCAAACCCACTCCAGGCGCACAGTTGAAGCTGGCGGTTCAGGCAGCGCTCGACCGTGCCGATGAACACCTCTAGTTCTTGATCGTCAGCGAACCAGCGGATTTCACTACCAGCCGCCCCGGCGCGAGCGGCCGTTTCGATCCACAGGCCCACGCGCTCCGGATAGCCGAGGGCATCGTGTTGGATATGGGCCGTGAACCGATCAAACAGGAGTCCAGCGCGTTCGCGCTCCCGCTCAAACTGTTCGGGATCGATGACCTTGCTGGCATCCTCGCCAAGCGCGGCAAAGGGGTTCGCCACGAACGCCTCGGCCCGGCTGCCGGCGATGCGGCGTCGGTCAAACCGCTTGATCTGGCCGAGAACCGTTTTGACTTCGGGCGTGATCAGCACTTGCACGATGCCGTCCCGGGTTGGAATGTCGTACCGATTTGGCACCTCACGATACGCATCGAACACTTCCAGCCAGTTTTGCGGCGCGTCCTGGAAACCGGGCTGCACCTCCACCACCCGCTCATCGCCGATCCGCGCTTGCCGCAGGCCGATAGTGAGTTTTTCGGGAGTCAGCACTATGGTTCGGTACAGAAAATCGTCCAATCGGGCATTAGCGGCGAGCGCGGTCTGGCGGATGATCCCCCACTGGCGGCGATGAAACAGATCAGTGCGGTCGGCCCCCGACCGGCGCTGAAATGCGCCGATGTGCTGCAAAGTTTCCCAGGCGGTCTTGGAGAGCAGCCCGTCGCCGGTAGCGGTTCGTATCACTGCGCCCCGGATGCTCTGAACCGCGAGTGTCCGCCCCGAACCATCGTGCCAGCCGCCGACCGTGATGGCAAAGTCGGGGTCGGTGAGGGAATGGTGGGATTTCAAAACGGGACTGGCCTGAGTCAGCGGTGGGAGTTGCAGCAGGGGTAGGCTGCTGGCAAACGCGGGATTGGCCTGCAAGGCGTAGATCTGATCCCAGGGAATCAGAACGCCACTTTCAACCGGCTGTGCAAAGCCTTCATCCTCAAGCTGTTCGAGCAAGCCCGGTAAATCGGGCGCGTCCAGCGGTTGTACCGTGTCCGCCCCTGCATCGGCGACAGGTTGCCGTTCCCGAACGACAACAACACCCTCTGACGTAAACCCCCGATACCCGGTGGCCACAGGCGGGTTTGCCGATTTTTTTCGAAATAAGCTAAATTTCATCGCTATTCAACTGAGTTGAATACCAACCTTTGCCTGTACGATACAAGAATCCCCATCTTCGTAATTGTTTGCAGATCACTGGATTTTCATCATCTGTCAAAATCCAGAAATAACCGCCAGAGCGACGAGCATCTTCGGTCCTGAGTTTGAATGCCCGGCAAAAGACATTGCAGGCATGAAATTCATCAGCAGAGGTTTTGATGTCAAATGTTAATTCTGCCAACTTGGCCCTTACTCCGGCCAAGGCGCTTACTCCCGCCAAGGTATGAAATTCATCAGCAGAGGTTTTGATGTCAAACTCTTTAAGATGAAAATCAAATCGCTGTTCCCATCGAGCATAACCGTGAACATTGTCTTTGTGATAGAGTCGGTTACCGGCCTCGGTATCCTTGAGTGCTTTCAAATTGATGTCATGGACACCGTCAAGTGCAAAAGGGAGTTCATGTAAAGGATAAATGTAGGCAGCATGTCCCTGCATTCCAAATTCGACAAAAACCCAGTGGCCCATCGTCATCACAAAAGCGTTATTCTCTCGCCCAGTTCCTGATAATCGCAGCAAACGCCCTGCCATTTTGTTACGAATAGCGACAAATGAAGAATCCTGGTTTTGCGTTGCATAACGCCCGAGCGCAAAATACATATCCGTGATTTCATCGACATAGCGAATCCAAAACTCTAGTCGCCGGGTATCGTTGCTGCCGTCAGCGGAGAGTAGCTCGAAGAAGCTCTTCATCAAGTCAAGCTTGAGCCAACTTCCGATCATCTTTCGGGTTGACTCAGAAACTAGCGCCCAGCGGTTTTGATTGATCGGGAGCCAAGGATTTTTCCATTGTTCAACAGCGAAATTGCGTAGTTCTTGGTGGATCACGAGAGGTTGCGTTTTGGCATAGCGCTCAAGCAACTTAGCCAAGCTGGCATTGAGCAGTGTGGCGTGACGAGAACTGCCCAGCAGTTGGAGTAGTTCCGACAGATGGCGTTTGAATTCGCGGTCGGGAAGGCGGATCGCGGCGTCGATGCGGGCGGCGACGACCGCGCGGGCCACCCAAGAGGTTCCTGAAAAGCCCAATCGTCGTTCGGCATCCTCGAACGCATCGCTTGCGCCGTCCAGAAAGGCCTGTGCGTATCGGTTGCATGGATCGTCAGTCAACAGGTTCCGATGTTCCTGAAGGGCATCCACCCAGTCGGGCGTTATACCTTCCGCCTGGATATGCGCAATGTGGTCGCTCAGATAACCGCGCAGGTGATTCCAGTTCTTGGGACCGGCGTCTTTGGTGTACATCGCTTCAGGATCATAGTTGAAGTAGCTGGCCAGCAGGCCGCGATAAAGTCGCCGGTAGATTCTCGTCTGATCCCGGTAACCATCAATCACATCCAGCAGTTTCGGAAAGTGGTCATTTTTCTCGATGAGGCGGATTTGATAGGTGCCCAGCGGCGTGGCCGCGCCGTAACTCACCAACCGAATATCACGAAAATTGTCCAAGTTTGATGTGGTGAGAAAACTGGCGATTGCCGTTTGCATCTGATCGATGGGCGGGCGCGGGTCAGGCTTATCAAGCAGTGTCTCCTTGAGCTTCTTGACTTCCTGCTGAATCGGCCGATGATCGAAATGCAAGCCCTGAAACGCCGTTTCGTTGATGACTCGCAGTGCTTGCCGGAGACGCTCGATGGGTTCCATGTCAGTTCCCCAAGGCACAAGGACCAAAATTGCCACGCGGAATGCCCTCGGTGGAGGGGCGCTGCTCGCCGATGCTCAGGAACTCCAGCCGCAGTTCGATGCGCCGGCTCTCGTCGAAAGAGGACTTGGCGGAGTTGAAGGAATAGCCACCGACCAGGAACAGTTCACGGATTTGCTCCAGTTGTTCGGGACTCATCGGCGTTTCGCCGGCCAGAGGCGGCGCCAGCAAAACGCAGAGCACCCGCTGGCTACGCTGGAGCGAAAGATTGAGGTTGTAAAGATAAGTACCGCGTTGGTCGGAGAACCCCTCGACCACGATGCGCTTAATCCAGCGTTTACCGAGATCATCCTGGGCGATGGCGAGCACCTCCGGGACAAAAGCCCGCAGCAGTCTGGCTTGTTCAGGGCTGAGTTGGTGGCTGGCGGTGTCGAAACGGGCGCGATCACCGAAGTCGATGACGTTGCGGCTTTTGTCGACGGTTACACCCGGATAACGGTCGGCGGCCTGCCTGACTTTTTCCAGCAAAGCGTCGATGTCGCGCTCGCGTTCCGCTTTCGCGCGCTCGGCCTCACTGACGGTTTTGGTCACGGATAGCAGCGCCACGCTCATCACCAATAGGAACAACACCATCAAGGCGGTCATCAAATCCGCGAAGGAAATCCAGAACGGCTTTTCCGCTTCGTCCTTCGCGCGTTTTTTGAGTACGGCGCGTGTGCCCAACATGATGGGTTATCTCCGGTTGGGTGGATGACTGCCAATCCCGCTCAGTGCGGCATCCAGTTCGCCGATGGATTCCCGGAGCAGTGACGTGGCATCGGTCAGGTGCTGGAAGAATTGTTGATTCGCTTCATTAAGGGTATTGCGCATACTGGAGGCGAACTCCTGGTGGGTTTGCTCCAGCACCTCGGTGACTTGGCCGAGATAGCGATCCGCCTGGTTTTGCGCCGCCGCCAGCTTTTGCGTGGCGCTGTCGATGCGGGTCAAAATATCGGCGGTGAGGGTGGCTTCCTTGCGGGCAGATGCAACGGTGCTCTTGAGTGCCTCGATCATCTCGTTCAGTTGTTGCCGTACTATTCGATGGTCATCAACGATGGTTCCCATCGTCCGGGTGGAGGTGGAAACCGCTTCGGCGGAGGCTGAGAGTTCCTTCGCGACCCCGGTAGCGTGTTCGAAGACGCCGGCGACACTCTGTCCGGCCCGGCCAAACTCATGCGCGGCAGTCAGTACAGTTTCGGCACCTTGGTTGAGATCCGTCAACGCGGCGGTAGTGACTTCGCTCATGCGAGCAACAGCGGCGTGGATCGAGCGCACCGCTTCCGCTGCGGCCTGTTGGTGGTTTTCGACCAAACCCGTAAGTTGGGCAAGCAGATCGGCCGTCTGGGTTGAAACTTTGGTCACAGCTTGGTCCACGCTGGCGGTGAGGTTCTCGACCACGCGCTGGTGATGTTCTGTCGACCGGCGCTGCTGTTCCTCATGGTGGGTGGCGGTGCTCTGGGTCTGCTGTTCGAGTTTACCCAGCATCCCAGTCAGTTGCCCCTGCATGGTCTGCAACGAAGTCTGGACCCCGCCGGACAGGGCAGTGATCGCGGCGATGTTGGCGTCGGCCAGTTGTTGTTGCCGGCCCTGATGATCGTCGTTGGCCGCCCGACTTTGCGCTTGCAGTTCGGCGACCATGCGGGTCATTTGCTGGCCAAGATCACCCAGGAGGGTCTGGAGTTTTTGACCTGTTTCCGCGTGGCCCTCTTGGGTCATCTTCCGAATTTGCCCAAGGAACTCTGCCATGCGCTCGTTCATCGCCTGTTGGCGAGATTCCATGGCTTTCATGGTCTCGGTCAAGGTCTCCGCCATGGCACCCGTGGTTTGGCGACCCGTCGCGTCGATATTGCTGGCCATCTGCTGGAACTGTTGAACAGTGGATTGCAGCGCTTCAATGGTTTTCTGCTGCAACTCATAAATTCCGGCGGTCTGACCACCAAACAAATCTTGTAAACGTTGAGTGAAGGATGCGAATACATCGTCGAGGGCGCTGCTAAGATCGCGGCCTGTACTTTCGCGCTGTTGATTGAATCCATCAGCGATCTTTTGCAGTGGTTGACTGATACCAGTCTGAATGCTTTCCTTTAATTGTTCACCAAGTTGCTGCTGACTGCCCAAGGTTGATTGAATTTGCTGGTGGGTGACTTCACGTAAAATCTCTTTGAGTTCTCCAACTAAAGCATCTTTAATGATATTAGCCTGACTAGCGGATGCTTCAGATGCTTTGACCAAACGAGCCAAATATTCTTCACCAGCGCCAGCTTCATATAGGCTATCGATCAGAAAGCAAAGTTCTTCTACTTGTCGGTAAAGCCACGACAGCAGCCATTTTTCAATGAACGTGATTAGCATGGCAAGTCCGATAGCGGTCACCGAAACTAGAAACGCTTCGTAAACCCCATGCAGTAGAAAATCAAGACTCTGACGAACGACTTGGGTATTTTCAGAAATCTGGAAGGCACGCAAGCCTTGGATCAGGCCCAGAAAAGTGCCGATGATACCCAAGCCCGTAAGAATGCCAGGCAAATGCTTAAAGAATTCAGCATGTAGTTGACTATCAACCAGTACACTTGGGTTAAATAAGGCCTCAGCGGGCATTGTAGAACGGATTGCCACAAGTTCTTCAACGCCGGTTTGTGAGTTAAGGGACCGCTGCTCATGGAGGGTTTGCTTATACTCAACCCATAAATGACTGAGTAATTTGCCACGGTTAAACAATTTCGCTGGATATTCTAATCGATCACTCTGTTTAAACGCTTTGAGGCTATTTCGCAACCGCCATAGTCTAAACCACAGTAAAGAGGCTGGCCAACAATAAAATATAATGAATGCCAGAAATAGAGCACCGAGGAAAATAGCAATAATAATTGCATGGGTTGGAAGTTGAATGCCAAGATAGGCATTAATTGATTCAAGGATTGGCATTATTTAATCTCTACGGGTCTAATTCCCCGCAGCTTGCTGCGTTCTTTGGTAACCCAATACCCCGCAGCTTGCTGCGGGGTCGTTTATTACTCTTTTCAAATGCTTTGGGAAATCCTCTAATGGCTTCATCAGAAAACCCGCGGCGGCGCTGGTCAACAGCGGATACCACCGGTCGGGACACAGATGGACGGTCTCGCCGATCCGCAGATAACGCTGGCCATCGGTCGGGGCGGTGTCGCCGAAGTGGATTTCCCGCCCGTTCAGCCACAACCGCAGGCGGGGCGGATCGAGCCGCAGCCGGGGCAAATCCAGTTGGGCAACCGCGTAACTCGGCGCGCAATGCGCCTCGGCCAATCGCGGGATCGGGCGAATCAACACCGGATTGGCGAGTCCACGCTCCGGCGCGATCATCCACCAGTGGCCGTCGCGCCGCTCGAACGCCAACCGCTCCTGCCCCGACCGTTCGACCGCAATGTGCTCGATGCGCTCGGCGGTCAGTTCCAGCAGCGGTGGAATCGCTGGCGGCGGCTCCAGACCGGGTTCGATCAGCGCCAGCGCCGCCAGTCCGCCGGCCAACCCCAGCAGTCCCAGGTTGATCCCATAACGCCGTGTCAGGGCATCCACTGTCACCGTCGCCGCCGCCGAAACCAGATCAGCCAACCACTGGCGAACAACATCCCTGGTAACCCGACCAGGAATATCGCCGCGATCAACGCCAGCGCGCCTTCCGACAGATTCAGATTCGGATCGGGCGCTGCCCGTGGCGCAACGAAAATCAAGGCTTCGTCCCAGGTCAGCCAATTGAAAATATTCAAGCCCAGTTCCAGATTGGCGCCGTTGCCCAGGTAGGTATTGGAG
>WBUJ01000146.1 GCA_008933795.1 Candidatus Contendibacter sp.
GCGGCCCGAACCGTCGCGCCGCCCTTGGGCGTCCTTCAGGTCGGCCGCGACCAGTTGCCGGAGCGATTGCGCTATTTTCGCACCCGGCCGGCGACGGATACGATCAGTGTTCCGTCGCTCGCTCTCATCTTTCCGGTGGCCAGCTCGACAGTGGAATTGCCGGAACGCGGCGGCGCGCTGGCTGAACTGCCGCTGGCGGCCAGGGGGGGGGTCAGGCCGTTGCGCTGGTTGGTGAACGGTCGGCCGTTGGCGACGGACCCGTGGCGACGGGACGCATTCTGGTCCCCGGACGGCGTGGGGCTGGCGCGGATCACCGTGCTGGATCAAACCGGCCAAGCCGCCAGCGCCGAGGTGTGGATCAGCCGGGGTCAATAGGGTCGGGCTGCCGCTTCCTGGCCTGGAAGCGGCCGTTTCCAGGCTGGCGGCTCCACCACCCACGTCACCATGGAAATCGCGGCGGGTTTTGTGAAAACTGCGGGCAACTTCCATCGCCCGTGTATAATGCCGAGCTTTGATAATGGTTCCCATCGCCCGCCCCGCGTTTTTCCGACCGCCGACGCTAGCGGCGCCGTTCCGTAGGATCCCAGAGCGTGGCGAACAATCAACGAGGCATTTGCATGGACAGTATTCTGAATTTCCTGATCCCCGTCGCCCTGGCCCAGACTGGCGGCGCCCCCGGCGGCACCGAAATGGGTTTGATGAACCTGCTGTTCCCCATCATCCTGATCGCGGCGTTCTACTTCCTGTTGATCCGCCCGCAGACCAAGCGCGCCAAGGAACACAAGCAGATGGTTGAGGGACTCAAAAAAGGCGACGAGATCGTGACCGGCGGCGGCGTGCTGGGCCGCGTCACCGAGATCGGCGAGAATTTCATGCAAGTGGAAATCGCCGAGGGGGTGCAGATCAAAATTCAGAAGGCGTCCGTGGGATCGCTGATGCCCAAGGGTACCTACAAGGGCAATCTCTAATCCAGCGCCAGCGCGCCGTCCGACGGCTGGCGGGAACCACTGCGTTATGTCCACTCCGTACACCCTCAATCAATATCCCTGGTGGAAATACCTGCTGATCGGCCTAGTGATGCTCTGGGGCCTGATCTTCGCGTTGCCCAACCTGTTCGGCGAAGACCCCGCCGTACAGATTTCCGGCGCCCGCGCCAACATTGCCGTCGACGCGGCGTTCCAGAACCGGGTCGCCGCCCTCCTCGACGCGGACAAGCTGTCCCACAAGCGGTTGGAATTGGATGATGGTCGCCTGCTGATCCGCTTCCCCGACACCGAGTTGCAGCTCAAGGCCGCCGACATCCTCAAGGACCGGTTGGGTCGCGACTACATCGTTGCCCTGAACTTGGCTTCGTCGGCTCCGGGCTTCCTGCGGGCCATGGGCCTGAATCCGATGTATCTTGGCCTCGACCTGCGCGGCGGCGTGCATTTCCTGATGCAGGTGGACATGGACGCCACCATCAAGCAGATCGAGGATAGCTACGTTGACGAGATTCGCGTCCAGTTGCGCAACGAGAAAGCGCAGTATGCCTCGGTGGGCCGCGCCGCGAGCGGCGGCGTGCAGGTGGAATTCAAGGATGAGGCCGAACGCGACAAGGCGGCTCAGGCGCTGCGCAAAAATCTGGCGAACCTGCAACAGGACGAACCGGGGCCGCTCAGCCTCCGGCTGACCCTCGGCGAACCGGAAATCCGCGAAAAGCGCGATTTCGCCCTGCAACAGAACATCACCACCCTGCGCAACCGGGTCAACGAGCTGGGCGTGGCCGAGCCGATCATTCAACAGCAGGGCAGTGACCGCATCGTGGTGCAACTCCCCGGCGTGCAGGACACCGCCCGCGCCAAGGAAATTCTCGGCGCCACCGCCACCCTGGAATTTCGCTTGGCGGACGAAGAGAACGACTGGAACCAGGCCGCCACGACCGGTCGCGCGCCCATCAATTCGCGGCTGTACAAGGACCGCGACGGCCAGCCGGTGCTGTTGCAAAAGCGGGTGATGCTGACTGGCGACTCCATCGTCGACGCCGCCTCCGGGATCGACCAGCAGAGCGGCGGGCCAGCGGTGTACGTCACCCTGGACGGCAAGGGCGCCAAGCGCATGGAAGACGGCACCAAGGGTAACATCGGCAAGCGCATGGGCGTGGTGTTCATCGAGAACAAGACCGAGACCAAGCGGGTGGACGGCGAGTTGAAGAAAACCGCCTACACCGTCGAGGAAGTGATCAACGTCGCCACCATCCGCGACCGCTTGGGCCGGCGTTTCCAGATCACTGGTCTGGACAGCACTCGCGAGGCCCGCGATCTGGCCCTGCTGCTGCGGGCCGGGGCGCTGGCCAGTCCCATCGAGATCATCGAGGAGCGCACGGTCGGCCCCAGCGCCGGCAAGGAAAACATCGCCCAGGGCTTCCGCGCCGCCGCTATCGCGTTGCTGGTGATCGCCGTGTTCATGACCCTGCGCTATAAATACTTTGGCCTGATCGCCACCGCCGCGCTGGCCGCCAACGTGGTGCTGCTCATCGCCGCGCTGTCCATGCTGCAAGCCACCCTCACCCTGCCCGGCATCGCCGGCATCGTGCTGACCATGGGCATGGCGGTGGACGCCAACGTGCTGATCTACGAGCGCATCCGCGAAGAACTGCGCAATGGCAACAGTCCACAGGCGGCGATTCACGCCGGCTTCGACCGGGCGTTCGACACCATCCTCGACTCCAACCTGACCACCCTGATCGCCGCCATCATGTTGTTCGGTTTCGGCACCGGCCCGGTCAAGGGCTTCGCCGTCACGCTCAGCATCGGCATCCTGACCTCGATGTTCACGGCGGTTGTCGGGTCGCGGGCGCTGGTCAATCTCATCTACGGCGGCCGCAAGCTGCAAAAACTGACCGTCTGAGTGGAGCGGGACACGATTATGGGACGATTCAGTCTTTACAACACCAACATTGATTTTCTGCGCTGGCGCAAGCTGGCGATGATTTGGTCCGTTACGGTGCTGCTGATCGCGGTCGGTTCGCTGCTGGTCCGGGGCATGAGCCTGGGACTGGATTTTACCGGCGGTACGGTCATTGAGGTGCAGTACCCGCAACCGATGGAAATCCCCAAAGTCCGCGAGACCTTGGCCAAGGCCGGCTTCAGCGACGCCCAGACCCAGCATTTCGGCACCTCGCGCGACGTGCTGATCCGTATTCCGCCCCGCGGCGGGCAGGGCAACGCCGCCACCCTGAGCAACGACGTGCTGCACGCTCTGCAAAGCGCGGAGGGCGGCGCGGGCGTCACGCTGGCGCGGGCGGAGTTCGTCGGGCCGCAGGTCGGTCAGGAACTGGTGGAACAGGGCGGGCTGGCGGCGCTGGGCGCGCTCGCCGGCATCCTGCTCTACGTCATGTTTCGCTTCGAATGGCGGCTGGCGGTCGGCACCATCGCCGCCACGGTCCACGACGTACTCTTCACCGTCGGCTGGTTTTCGCTGTTCCAGATCGAGTTTGATCTGACGGTGCTGGCGGCGGTGCTGGCGGTGATCGGCTACTCGGTCAATGACACCGTGGTGGTGCTGGACCGCATCCGCGAGAACTTCCGCAAGCGGCGCAAGGGTTCGGCGCAGGAGATCATGAATCTTTCGATCAACGAGACCCTGTCGCGCACCATCATGACCAGTTTCGTCACCTTGTTGTCGGTCATCGTGATGTACTTCTTCGGCGGGGTGGTGATGCACGGCTTCTCGGTCGCCATGATTGTCGGCATCGTGGTCGGCACCTATTCGTCCATCTACATCGCCAGCGCTACCGCGCTCTACCTGGGCATCAGTCGCGAGGATCTGTTGCCGCGGGCCAAGGAGACGGCGGACGACCGGCCCTGAGCGAACGCGGAAGGCTCGTTGGGCCTCCCGCGCGGGTTTTGGCCGCTTTGCTCGATCGGGGACTACTCCGATGGTTGAATGATGCACGACCGTCGTGGAGGAACGAACAATGCGCGCCGGGTTCTCTTCGTGGCATGGTTCCCCGGATGGATTTGGCTTAAAGTATTATTAACCGTGGATTAGAGGGTTCTCGGGCGCATGACTGGGTAAATCTCGCGCCGATCACCCGACAAGCTTGGCCATGGTCTCCAGTGAGCGCACTGGAGACCACCACCGATCAAAAATACTTGAACGGTCTGGAACCGCGATGCATCGCGTGGAACAACGCTTCTCATGCCGTAGGAGGCCTGCATGAATATCAAAAAGGCGCTGGTGGTGGATGATTCCAGGGTGGCCCACGTAACCTTGCGCAAGCTGTTGCTCGACCGCGGCGTCGAGGTTGATTGGGTCGGATCGGGCGAGGATTGCATCAAGTACCTGGACACCAAGAAACCCGACATTATCTTCATGGATGTCATGATGCCAGGGATGGATGGCTTCGAAACCAGCCGAACCGTCACCAGCCAGAATCTCCAGGGTTCACCGCCCATCGTCATGTGTTCCGCCAACGCCACCGACGAGGACAAGCGGGACGCCAAGAATAGCGGCGCGGTCGGTTTTCTGTCCAAGCCCTACACGCCGGAACAACTCGATGAGGCATTGCGCATGGTCGGCGAGGGGGGCGCGGCTATCGTCGTGGAAGCGCCCGCCACGCCGCCAGCGCCGGTGGTTCCCACGCCTACCGTGGTCGAAAAAGCGCCCCCGCCGGCTCCGCCGGCTCCACCCCCCACTGCGGTTCCGATCATCGCTCCGGCTGCCGAGGCCACCGCTGTCTCCACCGGCGCGGTGGAGCAAATCGCCGAACGCGCGGCCTGGGCGGCCGCCGAAAAGGTGTCTCGCGACATCATCCAGGAGTTGGTGCCCAACTTGGCGCGGGAAATCGCCTTGCAAACCGCGCGCGGCGTAGCCGAGGATTTGGGTCGGCGGGCCGCGCATGCGGCGGTGCGGGCCGCGCAGGAGGCCGCCAAGCAGGTCGCTACCGAAATCGCCCGCGGCACCGCCGAGAAGACCGCGCGCACCGCCGCGCAGGAAAGCGCCCGGGCTGTGGCCGAACAGGCTGCCCGCGAGGTCAGCGAGGGGGTTTCCCAGCGTAACGTCGCCCGTGGTCTGGAAATCAATCGGGACGAACTGCTCAAGCAGATCGACGAGCAGGTCGGCAACAAGACTCGGGAAACGCTCGGCATGATCACCGGAACCCCGGAGTTCAAGCAGCAGATCATCCAGGTGGTCCGCTCCGGAATCCAACCCGTGATCGAAACCATTGCCCGGGAAACCGCCGAGCGCACCGTGCAACAGTCCTCGGCCAATCTGGCGGCCCAAGGAGGCGGATCGGCGGCCTCGCGCGCCACATTGGCGCTGGTCTTGGCGCTCGTCGCCGTTTTGGGATCAGCCGCCGCGCTGCTGGGTTACGTCCTCAAACTGTTCTAAGAGGCGTTTTTGTACGGCCTTTTGCGAGGCTAACTCGTTGAAAGGACGCTCTCGCCCCTGCCCCTCGCCCGCTAGCGGGCGAGGGGTTCCCATACGGTTCCCAAGGTTCCATCCTGGCCGCTGGCGACGCTTTCGCCAGCGGGTTTTACCCGTGGATCTGTCTCCACGCTCGCGTGGCGCTCATCCCGCCACGGTTTGATGCGGTTGCCCCGCCGTTCCCCGCCGAACACCCGCCAGCAACACCCAGTCTTCCCGTTGCTGGTGGGGGCCAAAGGTGAAATCGCGGCTGAAGGCGGTTTGCACCGCGTCGGCGTGCGATTCGAGAATACCGGACAGCACCAATCGCCCGCCCGGCTTGACCCGCTGGCCGAATGTCGGCGCCAGTCGCACCAGCACCCCGGCCAGGATATTCGCCAGCAGAATATCCACGCGCAGCCCCTCCGGCAGCCCGGCGGGGCTGGTCAATTCGATGTGGTCTTCGACCTCGTTTTCGGAGGCGTTGTCATCGCTGGCCAGCAACGCCTGGGGGTCGATATCCACCGCCCAAACCCGGCGCGCGCCCAACTTGGCGGCGGCGATGGCCAGGATTCCGGAGCCACAGCCATAATCCAGCACGCTTTTTTCCGTCAGGTCCGCGCCGTCCAGCCATTCCAGGCACAGCGCGGTGGTTGGATGGGTGCCGGTGCCAAAGGCCAGACCGGGGTCCAGCCGGATGTTGACCGCTTGCGGGTCGGGCGGCGTCTGCCCGGTCGGGCAAACCCATAGCCGCTGGCCGAACCGCATCGGGTGGAAATGGTCCATCCAGGCGCGCACCCAGTCCCGCTCCTCCAGCGCGGTCAGCCGGCATTCCGACAGGGGGGAAGCGCGCAGGAAGCGGCGCAGTTGCCCCTTGATCACCTCGATGTCGGTTTGGGCGTCGAACAGGCCAGTGACGCGGGTGCGTGCCCACAGCGGAGTTTCGCCCGGCGCCGGCTCCAGCACCGGTTGGTTGCCGGCGTCCTCCAGCGTCACCGCCAGTGCGCCGGCTTGCAGCAGGGCGTCTTCCAGTTGCTCGGGAGCGTGGTCGATAGCTTCGAGAGTCAGTTGCAGCCAAGGGGCGGTGGTGGCGTCGCTCATAGGATATTTTGTCCACGGAGGGCACGAAAAACCTCGAACCTAAAAAAAGCGGTTATCCGCGGAGTCAGCGGGCTTCGAGTAGTTGCCGTTCCAGATAGTGAATGTCAGCGCCACCGGCGATGAAGCGGGCGTCGCCGAGGATACGCCGGTGGAGGGAAGCGTTGGTCTTGATGCCCTCGATCACCAGTTCGGCCAAGGCGTTGCGCATCCGGGCGATGGCGGCGGCGCGGGTTTCGCCGTGAGCGATCAACTTGCCCACCAGCGAATCATAGTTCGGCGGCACCCGGTAACCGTTGTAGAGATGGGAATCCACCCGAATGCCCGGCCCGCCCGGCGGGTGGTACTGGGTGATCGTGCCCGGCGAGGGCGCGAAGGTGTCCGGGTCCTCGGCGTTCAGCCGGCATTCGAGGGCGTGGCCGTGAATGCGGATCTGATCCTGGCGGTAGCCGAGCGGCTCGCCGGCGGCGATGCGCAACTGCTCCTTGACGATGTCCACCCCGGTGATCAGTTCGGTAACCGGGTGCTCGACCTGCACCCGGGTGTTCATTTCGATGAAGTAAAACTCGCCGTCCTGGTACAGAAACTCGAAAGTCCCCGCGCCGCGATAGCCGATGCGCTGGCAAGCCTCGACGCAAATCTGGCCGATGCGGCGGCGCTGCTCGGCGCTAACGCCCGGCGCCGGGGCCTCCTCGATCACCTTCTGGTGACGGCGCTGCATCGAGCAGTCGCGCTCGCCCAGATGGATGGCGTGGCCATGCGAATCGGCCAGCACCTGGATTTCGACGTGGCGGGGATGATCCAGGTACTTTTCCATGTACACGGTCGGATTGCCGAACGCCGCGTTGGCCTCGCTGCGGGTCAGGTCGAGGGTGGTCAGCAGCGCGGCCTCGCCGTGGACCACGCGCATCCCGCGCCCACCGCCGCCGCCAGCCGCCTTGATGATGACCGGGTAGCCGATGTCGCGAGCGATGCGCAAATTCTCCTGGTCATCGTCGCCCAGCAGCCCGTCCGACCCCGGCACGCAGGGTACGCCAGCCTCCTTCATCGCCTTGATCGCCGAGATTTTGTCGCCCATCAGCCGGATGGTGTCCGGACGGGGGCCGATGAAGATGAAGCCACTCTGCTCGACCCGCTCGGCGAAATCGGCGTTTTCCGACAGGAAGCCATAGCCGGGATGGATCGCTACCGCGTCGGTCACCTCGGCGGCGCTGATGATCGCCGGCATGTTCAGATAGCTGTCGGTAGCCGGCGGCGGGCCGATGCAGACCGTTTCGTCGGCCAGGCGCACGTGCTTGAGTTCGCGATCCACCGTGGAATGCACGGCGACGGTGCGGATGCCGAGTTCCCGGCAGGCGCGCAGGATGCGCAGGGCGATTTCGCCGCGGTTGGCGATGACGATTTTTTCGAGCATGGCGCAGCTATTCGATGAGCAGCAGTGGCTGGTCGTATTCGACCGGCTGACCGTTCTCGGCCAGGATGCGGGTCACCGTGCCGGCGCGGTCGGCCTCGATCTGGTTGAACATCTTCATCGCTTCGATGATGCAGACCGGGTCGCCGGCATTGACGTGCTGGCCGATCTCGACGAACGGCTTGGAACCGGGCGCGGCGGAGCGGTAGAAGGTGCCCACCATCGGCGAGCGCAGCGCGTGGCTCTGGATCGCATCGATGTCCGTGGCCGGCGCGGCGGGTGGAACGGGCGACGTGGGGATCGGCATGGCGGGCGCGGGAGGGGCGAAACCGTAGGCCGCGGGTGTGGCCCAGACGGGTTGCGAGGGCATCATGACCGAAGCGCCGCCTTGGGGATGGCGGCTGATGCGCACCGAGTCCTCGCCTTCCCTGATTTCGATTTCGGCCACGGCCGAGGATTCGAGCAACTCGATGAGCTTTTTGATCTTGCGGATATCCATCGGCATGGTGGTTACCTTGGCGTGGCGAGGTAACGGTCGGCGGCGCGCAACGCCAATTCGTAGCCCTGCGCGCCCAGCCCGCTGATCACGCCGACGGCGATATCGGACAGATAGGAGTGGTGGCGAAACGGCTCGCGGGCGAACACGTTGGACAGATGCACCTCGACGAACGGGATGCCAACTCCCAGCAAGGCATCGCGCAGCGCCACGCTGGTGTGAGTGAAGGCGGCGGGATTGATCACGATGAAGGCGATGTCTTCCCGGCGAGCGGCATGGATGCGGTCGAGCAACTCGTGCTCGGCGTTGCTTTGGAAATGGCTCAGCTCGTGGGGTCCCAATTCCCGGGCCAGCTCCGCGCAGCGTCGTTCGATGTCGGCGAGAGTGGTGGAGCCGTAGACGCCCGGTTCCCGGGTTCCCAGCAGATTCAGGTTGGGTCCGTTCAGCAACAGCAGCTTAGCCATGAGTCAAACAGGAATCCTAGTCAATCAAGGGGCGCGATTCTGCATGAGCCCTTGCCGCTTGTCCAGTTGGAAAGACAGAATTTCGCCTCTGATACCGGCATGTTCGCTGCAAATTTCAGCCAAGGATCAGTTCTGGCGTCCCAGAACCGATCGCAGATGGGCGCTGAACGGTCCCGCCGCCATGAATCCCACCAACCGCCGTTCGCGGCGTTCCTGGCCATCCGGGCCGAAGAATAAAATCGCTGGCGGGCCAATGACGCCGAAGCGTTGCAATAACGCCCGATCGGCGGCGTCGTTGGCCGTAACATCGGCCTGAAGCGTCACCAGGCCGGTCAACGCCGCTCGCACCCCGGAATCGGCGAAGGTTTCGCGCTCCAGTTCCTTGCAACTCGCGCACCAGTCGGCGTAAAAATCCAGCATGACGAGACGACCGACGGCTTCGCGCACCGCCCCTTCCACCTCGGCCACGGTCTTGACTCGGCGGAACGACAGCGGTTGCGAAGCAGGGGCGGCGTTGGCCGCGAAACTCGCTCCGCGCAGCGGCTGCCAGGGATCGCGACCACCGGCGGCTACTCCGACCAGCAGCAGGATACCGTAGATCAACAGTACCAGTCCCAGCCCCTTGACCAGGGTGCGCCAAGCCGGCGCGCCATGCACGACCGGTTGTAACGCGCCCATGTAGGTCGCGGTGACGATCAGCAGCGTCGCCCAGAGCACCATGCCTGTCGCCGCCGGCAGGATGCGCTCCAGCAGCCCCAGCGCCACCGCCAGCAGCAGCACGCCAAACACGGCCTTGACCCGCTCCATCCAGTGGCCGGCATGCGGCAGCCAGTGACCGGCGGAAGCGCCGATGGCCAGCAGCGGCGCACCCATGCCCAGACTCAGGGCGAACAGCGCCGCCGCGCCCAGCGCGACATCACCGGTTACCGCGATAAAGGTCAGGGCGCCGATCAGCGGCGGGGCCACGCAGGGGCTGACGATCAGCGCCGACAACAGACCCATCACCGCTACCCCGGCGTGCTGGCCACCGCGCTGGCGGTTGCTCCACTCCACCAGCCGGTATTGCAGATCGGCCGGCAGCCGCATCTCGTACAGGCCGAACATGGACAGCGCCAGCAGCACGAACAGGCCGCTGAACGCGCCGATCACCCAGGGATGCTGGAACCACGCCTGGATGTTGCGCCCCAGTAGCGCCGCCAGCACGCCGGCAACGGTGTAGGTCGCCGCCATCGCCAGCACATAGGTCAGCGACAGCCGAAGGGCTCGGCTACGGGTCAGGTTCGAGCCTTGCCCGGCGATCAGGCTGGACAGGATCGGCACCATGGGAAACACGCAGGGCGTGAATGCCAGCAGCAGACCGAAGCCGAGAAACGCGGGAATCGCCAGGAACCGCTGTTCGCGCAACAACCGCGCCAACCGGTCCGGTTCGGCCTCGTCGCGTTCGGTTCCTTGTCTTGCGGGAT
>WBUJ01000003.1 GCA_008933795.1 Candidatus Contendibacter sp.
GCAAACAGGGTATCTCCTTCTGGGAGTACCTCAAGGATCGGGTGGCCGGCCTGAACGTGATCCCGTCCCTCGCGGAGTTGATTCGCCGGCCGGTCATGCCCTGAATCAACCTTACCTGTAGTTAATGAGTATTTACTCCCTGATAATGTCGTTTTATTGTTCCAGCCGCCTTATAGCCCCGACGTGACCCCTATTGAACAGGTCTGGCATTCATGAAAGATAAACTGTGCTGGATCAATCTAAAAACCCTGGATGAATTGCGTAAAAAAGTTGATGAAATTATTCAATCAATTCTCCCAAGCCAGGTGGCTTCTTTAACCAGTTTTGATTTTATCTTATCGGCACTAAAGTAGTAAAACATATTGGGTATAACTCATCGCAATAACAGCAATTCCCGGTCTCTTTGGCTTATATAATTGATTTATAAATATATTTTTTATTAAACACCTTTCAATTTTTGATAAAAAATCCTTATAAATCAAATACATAGCAAGAGACCGGGAATTGCTGTCGCAATAACCTCGCAACGGGATCGGGTGGAAGTTTGCGCGTAATCGCCCACCTCCTTTTCCGCAAGCGGGCGAGAAGGTGGGAAAGAGGACGGCGTTCAACAAGGGTCGGACGGCAATCGCTTGCGCCGCCCGACGGCGACGGGATAGACCTTGACCTGTACTTTGAAACAGGACGCATTCGACGCGCAGCCGCCGCAACCGCCAGTTGGCGGCGTGCTGTTGGCCTCACTCGCGCCGTTCCGTCGCGTGCCGAACCTGAAAAGGCCGGACAGCAGCCAAGACCGCAGCAAGGCCAACGCGGCGATCACCACGATCAACAACGCCAACCCATCCTGCCACATCTCAGCCGCCTCCCAGCGCCAGCGCCACCCGATAGGTGACGAACGCGGCGATATAAGCCAGCGTCATCAGATAGACGAACATGAACGTCGCCCACCGCCAGGAATTGGTTTCGCGGCGGACGGCGGCCAGCGTCGCCAGACACTGCGGGGCGAACACATACCAAGCCAACAACGACAGGGCCGTCGCCAACGTCCAACTTTGCGCCAGCGTCACGGTCAGCGCCTCCACGACCGTGCCTTCGTCGCCGCTCAAGGCATACACGGTGCCGAGCGCCGCCACCGCCACCTCGCGCGCCGCCAAGCCCGGCACCAGGGCAATGGCGATTTGCCAGTTGAAACCGATGGGGGCCAGCAACGGCTCCAGCGCGCGCCCGATCAGACCGGCGAAGCTGTAGTAAATCGCCGGCTCGGTCGCGCCGTCCGGCGGCGCGGGAAAGGTTGAGAGAAACCACAGCACGATCAACACGCTCAAGATGATCGTACCGATCCGACGCATGAAGATCTTGGCGCGCTCCCACAAACCCAGCAACACGTTGACGGGATTTGGCCATTTGTAGCTGGGCAGTTCCATCAGCAAGGGCTGCCGGCCGCCGCGCAACAAGGTCAACCGCAGCACGCCCGCCACGATCAGCGCGCCGACGATGCCGGTCGCGTACAAGCCAAACATGACCAAACCTTGCAAGCCGATTCCGCCCCAGACCGTGGTGGCGGGAACGAACGCAGCAATCAAAAGAATGTACACCGGCAACCGCGCCGAGCAGGTCATCAGCGGCGCGATCAGAATCGTCACCAACCGATCCAAGGGATGGGCGATGGTGCGCGCCGCCATGATGCCGGGAATGGCGCAGGCGAAGCTGGACAGCAGGGGGATAAAGGCGCGACCGTTCAAACCCACCGCGCTCATCAGCCGATCCATCAGGAACGCGGCACGGGTCATATAGCCGGAATCCTCCAGCAACAAAATGAACAGAAACAGGATCAGGATTTGCGGCAGAAAGATCACCACGCCGCCCACTCCGGCGACGATCCCATCGACCAGCAGGCTTTTGAGCAGGCTTTCTTCCAGGTATGCGGAAAGCCACTGTTGCAGGCCGGCCATGCCGCCGTCGATCCAGTCCATCGGCGCTTCCGCCCAACTGAACACGGCCTGGAACATCAGGAACAGCAGGGCGATCAGGATCAGCGGTCCCGCCACCGGATGCAGCAAGACCCGATCGAGCCGCCGGGTGAGGCGTTCCGGTGCGCCCTCGCGAACCACGGCTTCTGGCAACAGGCGTTCCACTTCCCGGTGGTAGGCGCGAATGGCGTCCGGCGAGGGCTCCACCCAGTCGTCGATCGCGGCGGCTCCGCCCCCGGTTGGAGTTTGGTTCAACAGCGTGTCGATCTGGCCGAGCAGGTCTCGTACCCCGCTCTTGCGCATCGCCACCGTGGTGACCACCGGAATCCCCAACTGCCGGGATAATGCTTCGGTGCTGATCTCGCAGCCGCGCTTCTGGGCGAGGTCCATCATGTTGAGCGCCAGAATCAGCGGCCGGCCCAACTGCCGCAGTTCCAGCAACAGCCGTAGATGCTGGCCCAGATTGGTGGCGTCGGTCACGCAGACCACGGCGTCCGGCAACCCTTCTTGCGCCTGTCGCCCCAGCACCACGTCGCGGGTGATGGCTTCGTCGGGACTGCGGGCGCGCAGGCTATAACTGCCGGGCAGGTCGAGAAGTTCGACCGTGTGACCCACCGGAGTCCGCAACCGCCCGCTTTTGCGTTCGACGGTCACGCCAGGGTAGTTGGCAGTCTTTTGCCGGCCACCGGTCAAGGTGTTGAACAGGGTGGTCTTGCCGCTGTTGGGCGGGCCGACCAGGGCGATGCGGAGGGGCCTGAAACCTTCTGCGGCGAGCGTTCCAGCCGTCATAATGGCCGACCCTCCTGGCTGGCTGACGACCTCGCGTCCGCCGTCTGGTCAAGCAACGGTCCGACGAGCACGGCGTTCGCCTCGCCGCGACGCAAGGCCACGGTCATGGTCTGATTGATCCGCACCGCCAGCGGGTCGCGTCCCAGCAAGCCGTAGTGCAGGACTTCGACGCAGGCGCCTTCGACGAAACCCATTTCCAACAGACCACGCTCGACCTCGCGGTCGCCATCGCTGCTCCGCACGGCCAGGATGCGGCCGACGCCGCCGCGCCGCATCAGGCTCAAAGGCTGCGTCAAGCCCGCCTTCACCAGGCGGCCCAATTCGAACAGTTGGCGCTCCTGCTCGCCGTGTCCGCTCATGTCGATCTACCCCGCAACGTAAGCGCCGGCTTGTCCTGGCACTCGTAGCATTTTGTTCACTTCGTCCAGATGAGTTTGTTCCTGAGCGATCAGGGCGCGGGCGTATTCTTCCAAACGCACATCCTGGTCGCGGGCGCAGTCCAGCAGTTCGTAATACGCCCTGAGCGCCTCGTTTTCGTGAGCCAGGGATTCGCGCAGGATGTCGCCGATATCGTGCTGGTGGGTTTCCAGCAGCGGACCGATGCCGAGCGAGGGATGACCGCCCAGGCTAGTGATCAATTCCCCGGCCTGGCGGGCGTGCATCAGGCTTTCGTCGGCCTGGGCGTTGAGCCAACCGACGATGGGGATGCGGTTGTAGCCGTACACCATCAGCGCGTAGTGGGTGTAGCGCACCACCCCGGCCAGTTCCAGCTCGAGAATGCGGTTCAACACGCCGATGGCGGCGTTCCGGTCAAATTCTTGAGTCATATCGATGCTGCCTTCTCATTGAAAAAACTTATTGAGTGGGTGATCGTCCGTCGTCTGGCGCGAAATCATGGTGCTGGCGTGGCATCGCCGCGGTCGGCCCCAATGCGCCTTAACGACATCATAATGCAAATAAGAATGACTCTCAATATAAAAACGGATTCGATGTACTGGAATACACCCGCTCAGCCGTACACGCTCAGGTTGGTGTCGCGATTCATGGGCAGGTTGAGTTAGCGCGTCGCTGGCCGCCGGGGCGACCGGCGACGCGCTGGCCGATGCCATCGTTGCCAGCCTGTGCTGGCGACTCGGCGGGACCACCGTCTAACACCCCTCGTATGTGTCAGCGGAAAGGACGCTGAAGGCGATTGATCTGGTATACAGATATGGACTACACCGGCCACCCCAAGCGAACACCGCATGAAATCCGACCAAACCCATTCCGATCCTCTCGCCCAAGTCATTGCCTATCACCAAGCGAGCAAGCACCACTTGGACCGCTACGCGCCTGGGCCGGGCGGACTGGACTGGGCCAACCAGCCCGACCCATTTCGCCGCTACGCCGGAGCGCCGCACGTCGAATTGCCGTTGCGGGCCGATGCCCTGCCAACTTCGTTCGAGTCCGTGCGCCGGGGCGAGCGGCCGACCGCTTACCCCCTCGAACGCGATGCGCTGGCGATCCTGTTCGAACTGTCGCTGGGATTGTCGGCCTGGAAACAGCACGGCGGGTCGCGCTGGGCGCTGCGCTGCAATCCGTCGAGCGGCAACCTGCATCCGACCGAGGGTTATCTGGTCTGCGCCGCACTGCCCGGCTTGGCCGCCGGCGTCCATCACTATCTGAGCCACGATCACGTTCTCGAACAACGCGCCGCGCCAAGTTCCGAAAGCTGGGGTAGCGAACTGCACGGTGGAGTGGTGGTGGCGCTGACCGGCATCCACTGGCGCGAAGCTTGGAAGTACGGCCTGCGCGCCTATCGCTATTGCCAGCACGACTGCGGCCACGCCATCGCCACCGTCGCCTACGCCGCAGCGGCTTTGGGTTGGCGGGCGCGGCTGCTCGCCGGTTGGGGCGACGCTGAACTCGCGACCTTGCTGGGGCTGAATCGGGCGGAGGATTTCGCCGACGCCGAATCCGAACATCCAGAGGTCGCATTGTGGGTGGGACCCGAACCGCCGCCGGCGAATCTGTCGCCCAGCACGCTGGCCGATGGGCTTTCCTTTGCCGGTCTCGCCAACCGGTTAAGCCATGCCCAGCACGATTGGCAAGGTATCGAGGAGGTCGATCAGGCCGCCCATCGGCCTCATGCGATTCCGTTGCCTGCCTTCCAACCAACCCTGCGTCCACCCTTGGCCGAGTCCGGTTGCCAAGCCAGCGCCGCGACTCTGATCCGCCAGCGGCGCAGCGCGGTGGCGTTCGACGGCGTCACCTCGCTTCCCGCCGAACGCTGGTTCGCCATGCTGGATGCGCTGTTGCCGCGCCCGGACGCGCCGCCGCTTGACATCTGGCCGTGGTCGCCGCGCGTGCATCCGTTGCTGTTCGCGCACCGGATCGAAGGAATATCGCCCGGTCTCTATCTGCTGGCGCGACAGGCGGAGGCGCTGGCGGAATTGCGGGGGGCGCTGCATGGCCAGTGGACTTGGGCGAAGGTCGCGCGGGCGCCGGAGCACCTGCCACTTTACCAACTCACCGTAGGCGATGTCCGCGACGCGGCGCGGGTGATTTCCTGCCATCAGGACATCGCCGCCGATTCCTGCTTCGCGGTCAGTTTTCTGACCGAGTTCGCGAAACCGCTCCAGGACAAACCGTGGGCGTACCGGGAACTGTTCTGGGAAACCGGCTTGCTGGGGCAAATTCTCTACCTGGAAGCGGAAGCCGCCGGCATTCGCGCCACCGGGATCGGTTGTTTCTTCGATGACGCCCTGCATCGGCTGTTGGGACTCGACGGCCTGGCTTGGCAAGCGCTGTACCACTTCACGGTCGGCGGGCCAGTCGAGGACCGGCGGGTTCGGAGCCTGCCACCTTACACGCATTTGCGCCGGCCAGGCTGACCAGATGCCTGAATAAAAATCTCCAACTCGTTAGCTTTTATACATAACACATTGATTAAAATGTATGATTACCACAACTTCCCGGCTCTTGCGACCATGAAAACTTGCCATGATGGATAATCGGCTGCATGGCATATTACTGGCGCTGCTGTCGGCGGCGCTGTTTGGGGCCAGCACTCCGTTCGCCAAACTGCTGCTCGGCGCGATGAGACCGACGACCCTGGCCGGTTTGCTCTACCTAGGCGCGGGTAGCGGATTAGCCGTGGCGCTGGCGGTTCGCGCCCTCCTCGGATTCCGACGCGCGGAGGCGCCCCTGACCGCGACCGACTGGCCCTGGCTGGCGGGGGTCATCATCGCCGGCGGGCTGGTGGGGCCGATCCTGCTCATGGTGGGGCTACAGGCGACGCCCGCCGCGAGTACGGCGTTGCTGCTCAACCTCGAAAGCCTCTTCACCTTGCTGATCGCCTGGCTGGTATTCCACGAAAACGTGGATCGCCGGGTCGGCTTGGGCGCGCTGGCGATTCTGGTCGGCGCGGTGGTTTTATCCTGGCAAGGCGATTTCGGCGGCCTTCAGCCGGGAGCGCTGGCGGTGGCGGGCGCCTGTCTGGCGTGGGCCATCGACAACAACCTGACCCGCAAGCTGGCGGCGGCTGACCCGATGATGATCGTCATGGTAAAAGGGGCGGTCGCTGGCCCGGTCACCTTGGCCATCGCCGCCGCCGTGGGTGAACCCTTCCCGACGCCGGGCCTCGCGGTGGCGGCGTGCGTGCTTGGCGCTATCGGTTACGGCGGTAGCCTGATCGGCTTTGTTCTGGCGTTACGCTATCTTGGAGCCGCTCGCACCGGCGCCTACTTTGCCACCGCCCCATTCCTCGGCGCGGCGATTGCCGTGGCGCTGCTGAACGAAACATTAACCCCACAACTGATCGTGGCCGGCGCACTGATGTTGGTCGGCGTCTATTTGCATCTGACCGAGCGGCATGATCACGCCCATGTCCACAGCTTCATGAGCCACGAACACCGCCACACCCACGACGACCATCACCAGCACCCGCACGGGCTGAATGATCCTCCCGACGAGCCGCACGCGCACGTGCACGTCCACACCCGCCTGGAACACACTCATCCGCACTACCCGGACATTCATCATCGGCACCGGCACGGCAATGGATAGACCGCGCCTTCGCTGTCACTCTGATGGCCCGCGCCGGGAATGCGCAACCGCTGGCTCCACGGAAACAGCGGATGCGGGTTCGCCCAACCGTTCCTGCAGCAACGTCAGCACCGCTTCACGGGAACGCGGCGCGGGGCAACTCTGATCCCGACCCGCGCCGAGCGCCTCCGCCACTTCCAGCAGCAACGGCGGACGCAGCCGCGCCCGGTGTAGCGCCTCCCGATCTCCCAGCACCGCCGCCGTCCCGCCCTGACAGAGCACTGTCCCTTCGTGGAACAGCGCGACCCGGTCAGCCCAGGCATAGGCCAGTTCCACATCGTGCGTCGAGAATACCAGCGTCGTGCCGGCTTCGTGCAACTGCTGCAAGGCGCCCAGCAAATGCGTCACGCCATGCGGATCGAGACCGGCGGTCGGTTCGTCCAGCACCAGGATTTCCGGGCGCATGGCCAGCACCCCGGCGATAGCCACCCGTTTTTTCTGACCGAAACTGAGCGCATGGGTGGCGCGCTCGGCGAGATGGGCGATCCGCAACGCCTCCAGCGCCTCGCGGACCCGCTCGCCGGTTTCCGGTTCGGACAAACCCAGGTTCAGTGGTCCGAACGACACGTCTTGCCCGACCGTCGCGGCGAACAACTGGTCGTCCGGCTCCTGCAACACCAGCCCCACCCGCCGCCGCCACTGGTTGAGGGCGCGGTGATCGTAACGGGCCGGTTGACCGTCGAGCCGGATTTCGCCGCCCGTGGGTTGGCAGGTACCGTTCAGGTGCAGCAGCAGGGTGGTTTTGCCGGAACCGTTGGAGCCGAGAATGGCCAGTTTCTGGCCGCGCTCGATGTTCAGTTCCAGACCGCGCAGCGCGACCACTCCACCGGGATAGACGTATTCCAACCCGCGCGCCGCCAGTAAGGGCGCAGTCATGATAGCCCGCGCGCCAGCAGACCGCTCGTCGCTCCGACCAAACCGACCAGTCCCAGCCCCGCCGCCAACCGCGTCCGTGACAAAACATGCTTGGGCGCGAGCACCCGCAGTTCGCCGGTATAGCCGCGAGCCATCAGTCCAATTTCCAGCCGCCGCGCCTGCGCCAACGCCCGCTGAAACAAATTGCCGGCCAGCAGTCCCAGCGAGCGCACCGACCGATCCACGCGCGAATAGCCCAGCCGCGCCGTCTGGGCCTGATGACCGGTCAGGGCGCGTTCAAAAAAGACGAAGATCAGCCGGTAGATCAACAGGATCAGTTCGACCACGCCAGCCGGAACCCCGATCCGCCGCAGCGGCGCGATCCAGTCGGTCAGCGGCGTGGTCAGGATCAAAAAAGCCAGACAACTCATCGCCGCCAGCGCGCGCAGCGTCGTCGTCAGCGCCAGCCGCAAACCCTCCGCCGAGAGATGCAGATTCACACCTTCGGCGAAATCTACCGACACCGCCAGAAACGGAATGCCGGCCAACAAAAACGCCGCTGGCGCGGCCAGCACGCTCAGCAGCGTTTGCAACGGCACGCCCGCGCCACGCACTGTCGCCACCATCATGCCGGTCAACACCAGCGGCGCGGTGGTCAGGGGCGGCAGCATCAACGTCAGAATCAGCAAGCTCCCTGCGGGCAGCAGCTTTTCGGCAGGATGCCAGTCGCGCCAGCGGTTGGTCCAGGCGTGATGATCAATCGCCCGCATCGGCCCGGTTCCGCCGTCCCCGCGCTTGACCGCGCTTGAAACCCAGGTAATAACCCAGGCCCCCCGCGCCCAGGGCCGCTTGTAGGGCGAACAAGCCGCTGGCGATTTCCGGCGGCGGTTCCCAGATAAACCCGAACCAGGGTCGATAATCCGGCTGGATAGCAGCTACCGCTTCCATCGCCTGACCATCCGAGCCAGCAAATTCCGCCCCTTCGCGGCGGCTACCGATCAGTACCGAGCCGACCACCAGCACTACCGCCAGCAACAACAAACCGCCATTTCCCGCTTTCATGAACGGGCCTCCACGGCAACGGTTTGCGACGGGAACTTGAGGATTTGCAGTTCGTCGCCGCTGTATTCCCGCAGGAAATTGACAATGGCCACCGTCAGCAGGCCCTCGACCACCGCCAGCGGCAACTGGGTCGGGGCGAACACGCCGACGAACTTGATGAACGACCCCACCCATCCGCTGGCCGGATCGGGGAAAGCCAGCGCCAGTTGGCCAGCGGTCGCGCTATACGTCGCCAGATCGCCCAGCATCGCCGCCAGAAACACGCTCGCCGCCAACGGCGCGTTCAGCCACCGCGCGCCGCGCAACAGGCCGTAGGCGACCCAAGGTCCGACAATCGCCATCGAAAACACGTTCGCCCCCAAGGTGGTGATGCCCCCGTGCGCCAACAGCAGCGCCTGAAACGCCAGTACGATAGTACCCAGCAACGCCATCACCGAGGGGCCGAACAGGATCGCTCCCAGTCCAGTGCCGGTGGCATGGGAGCAACTGCCCGTCACCGACGGCAACTTGAGCGCCGAAATCACGAAGGCGAACGCCCCCGACGCCGCCAGCAGCAGCTTGATCTGGGGCTGGTCCCGCATCAGACGGTTGATGCGCCAGGCGCTGGCGACGACAAATGGCAGAGAAACCGCCGTCCACGCGGCGGCGTGTAGCGGCGGCAGGAAACCTTCGGTAATGTGCATGACGAACCTCCCCGGTGAGGGGCGGAGCTTTAGGGAGGTCGTCCTGGGAAAGCGGTCGCCACAAACGGCGTGGCGCTAACGCGCTGGCTGGAGACGGTTCGCAACCCCGGAACACCCCGCCCGGAATCCAACAGGCAACCGATATCGGCAGGTCTCCTGGCTCACAGGTCTTCGTCGCTGGCCCAGCCTTCCCAGCCAATTCGGCCAGTGGCGTGCGGGGGGCGCGACTCGCTGTTCACAGTTGCGGGGGCAGCCCTGGAATTGGCGACTGCAAAGCCGCCGCACCAGATTCCCTTTTCATTCCCCCCGGCGAACGCCAGCGGGAAAACCTCGTCGTTACTGAGGCGATCATAGCGCCCCATCGGCAGAGGCGTCAATTTCGTCGCCGATGCCCAGGATTCCTCGCCCGCGCCGCCACGCTTTCCCCAGCCGGTTCGATGAATCGGCTTGCTTTTTTCAGCCGTTGGACTATGGATTCAAGAAGCGCTTGCCTCGAATTGGGTCTTCCTCGCCCAAAAACCATTCGAAAAATACCGGAACCCGAAGACGATGAACCCGAAACGGCTGCTGATTGCTGACCATGAACCGGCATTTGGAAAGTTCCTCCGCACCATGGTTTTTGGCTTGCTGGTCGCGGGATTCATCGCCTTGGCTCGCGGGGCCGAAACCAGCCAGCCAGCCCCCGCCAGCACCGAGACCGATGTCGCCGCGCTTTTCGAGCAGATCGGCGCCTTCGGCCGCGATCTGGAGCGCCTGCGCCGGTTCATGGGTGCACCCAAGACCGACGAACCGGACATCGGCATCCGCGACGCCATGCCCCACGATCTCTATTTCCAGACGTTGATGCTATGGGAACAAACCGACCGGCTCTCCTTCGAAATCCTGCGAATCCGCGCCAAACCGCTGCCCGCGCCTGTCGGCGCCGTCGGACTGCAAGACGTTCTGAGTCGGCTCCGGGACGCCCACCAGCAGTTGCGGCAGGTCATGCGACAACTGCAAATCGCGGATACCGGCGGCGCGGCGGACGGGAACGCGAGGGCGACGGCAGACCCCTTCAACGCCATCCTGAACCTGAACCGCCAACTGAGCCTGCTGTTGGAGCGGCATATCTCACCCAGCGATGTCTACCAGGAAGTCACCTTGGCGATTGCCTACTCGGCCCGCCTGCTCGCCCGCTATCCCGACGCGATCCGAATTCCCGCAGAACCTCCGTTCGAACCGGACAAACTACCCCGCGACGTCTATCTTCGACTGACCGAGTGCCTGCAAAGCATCATCGGCATTTTCGACCGGATGGGGCTGGCCATTCTCAAGATCGACGCCAGCCGAACCGAGCTGGACCGCTTGCAACCGGGCGACGTGTACCTGATCGCCGCCATGATCGTCTCCCAACTCGACTTTCTCCACCGGCATCTGAACATCACCCAGCCACTGCCCCAGCCCCTTTATCCGGGACTGAAATTTCCAGCGCACACCTATCAGCGCGCCGGCATCCTGCAAGCCCAACTACATCAGCTTGAACGCTATCTGGCCTCTGACCGGCCGGCGAAATCTGTCCCCAGCCGGCCATGAGCGCGGTGATCGCCGTGACGACCTCACCCGCCAAAACTAGCCATCCGTTGCATCGCCAACTGCTGTTTTCCCATCTTTCGGTCGCACTGGTCGGACTGGTTATGCTGGGTATCGCGCTGATCGCCACCTACGACCTGCGCGGCAGGGTCATCCTGCTAGCGAACGAAAGCGGCCCCATGGCGCAAGCCTCGTTCCAGTTGCTCACCGGCATCCGGCATTCACTCGCCAGCCTGCGCGGCTGGGTCACGCTCGGCGACGCGCGCTTCCTGGACGGCTGGCGGGATGCCTGGCAAGGCGAAATTCAGCCCGCGCTCGACCAGTTGAAGGATTGCCCCTACTTCCACGCGCAAAACTGTACCACGCAGCAGTTGGAGGAACTCGGAACATTGCTCGCCGATTTGCGGGAATCCCAGTGGTGGGTGCAGGACACCGTGCGCACGCCGGGCAACGAACCGGCGCGGCTGCTCTATACCCGGGACGTCGAGCCGAGCGCGACGAAACTGCATTCCCTGCTCACCGCCCTGTTCGAGGATGAAAAAGAACGCGAAGGCGGCCCCGAGCGCAAGACGTTGCTCGCGCAGGTCGCCGAACTCCAAAATGCGTTTTCCACCACGCATTTATTATTGCGGGAAATCCTGGGTATCGACGGCCCGACCTACGAACATCGGTTCCGGGAATCCCTGGAATCCGCTCGATCCAGGCTGGGAACACTGGCCGAAAACCCCCTGCTCACCGACGAACAACGCCCGCTCATCCATCTGTTGAGGAACGAGTTGGTGGTTTTCGCCGCCCTGGCGCGGGAGGTAACCCAGTTGCGCCAGTCGGATCGCTGGAATATCGCGCTGCACACCATGGCTCAAGAGACCGATCCGCTGGCCAACCGGGCCATGGCGCTGGCTACGGCCATGACGGCGCGCGCCCGGACGCGCCTGGAACAGGAAATCCTGGCCACGCAAGCCGCCAGCGCCATCACGATCTGGAACCTGGCGCTGATGATCGCGCTGATGCTGATCGTCGCCTACTACCTCTCCAAAAAGCACGCCGAGGCTATCGCCCGTCCGATCGCCTCCCTGGCCGAGGCCACCCGACAACTGGCGACGGGACGCCTGCGCGCCGACATTCCCATCAACGACCACAATGAACTCGGCGAACTCACCCGCTCGTTCAACGCCATGCGGGCCGCGATGCAGCAAGCGCAGGAAAAATTGCGCGAAACCAACATTCTCTTGGAAAAACGGGTCGATGAACGCACCCTGCAACTGGCGACGATCAATCGTTCGCTCAGTCGGGAAATCGCGGAACGCAACCAGACCGATTACGCCCTGCGGGAAAGCGAAGCGCGGCTGCGCGCCATGGCCCGGGCCATTCCCGATCTGGTGTTCGTGGTCGACGAGGAAGGCTGCTACCGCGAAATCCTGGCTGCGGGCCAGGATCGGACCGCAGTCGGCAACACCCCCATTCGCGGAAAGTTGCTGAGCGAGATCCACGCGCCAGACATGGCGAGGTTTTTTCTCGATATCATCCATCGAGCCTTGCGGACCAAGCAAATCCAGGTCACCGAATACGAACTCACGACCACCTCGGGCCGACGCTGGTTCGAATCGCGCACCGCGCCGCTGGACATTCGATTCGCCGAGCCATCCCCCGTCACCACCCTCCATCCCCAAGGGGATCTGTTCGGCCCACCGGAATTGCGGCGGTTCACCGCCAAATCCGCCGCCATCGTGGTCGCGCGCGACATCACCCAGCGCAAGCACGCCGAGGCGCAGCTTCGTCAGGCCCAGAAAATGCAAGCCATCGGCCAACTCACCGGCGGCATCGCCCATGATTTCAACAACCTGCTGGCCATCATCATGGGTAATCTGGAACTGCTGAACGAGCAATTGACGACGCAACCCGAGTTGTACGAGATGGCGCAACAAGCCTTGCGCGCCACGGATCGGGGCGCGAAGCTGACCCAGCGACTGTTGGCGTTCTCGCGTCGCCAACCCCTGCTGGCGCAGCCGACCAACCTGAACAAGCTGGTGCTGGGGATGCTCGAGTTGATGCGGCGCACCCTGGGCGCCAACATCCGGATCGAGACGGCGCTGGCCAGCGATCTGGAGCAAACCCTGGTCGATCCGGCCCAGTTCGAGAACGCCTTGCTCAATCTGGTGATCAACGCCCGCGACGCCATGCCCCAGGGCGGACGGCTCGCGCTGACCACCGCCAATATCCTGATCGAAGAGGAGGACGAAGCCGCGATGCAAGCCGAGACGCGGCCCGGACCGTATGTCATGCTGGCGGTCAGCGACACCGGCGTGGGCATGACGCCCGAGTCGCTGGAACGCGCCTTCGAGCCATTCTTCACCACCAAGGAAACCGGCAAGGGCAGTGGTCTGGGACTGAGCATGGTCTACGGACTGGTCAAGCAATCCAACGGCCATGTCACCATTCATAGCGAACCTGGCCGGGGCGCCACGGTTCGGCTGTATCTGCCCCGAATCGCCAACCCGGCGCGGGCGACAACGGAACCGCGCGCTGCCAATACCTCGATTCAAGGGCGGGGCGAGCTGATCCTGGTGGTCGAGGACGACGCCGATGTGCGGCGGTTCGCCGTCAGCGCCTTGTGCGGCCTGGGTTATGAGCCCCTGCAAGCGGCTGACGCCGCGACCGCGCTGCGGGTGCTGGAAACGACGCCGCACATCGCCCTGCTGTTCACCGATATCGTCATGCCGGGCGAGATGGATGGGGTCAGGCTGGCCGCCGAGGCGCAACGCCGCTATCCTGGCCTGCGCGTGCTCTTAACCTCGGGCTACACCGAACATGCCCCCATCGGCCACGACGAACTTACGGCAGCCATCGAAGTGCTGGCCAAGCCCTACCGGAAAGCCGATCTGGGCCGCAAACTGCGGATGTTGCTGGGGCGGAACAGCAGTTGATGCTGCGGGGCTGGAATAGCAGTTGTTGAAGAAGCGGTTCACCAATACTCCCATCGCACAGCAACCCTGGGTTTACGGCGGCCACTGGTTCGGCCCGCCGTAAACCCTCCAAACGACTCCGTCCTTTTGTCGCTCACTTAACCGGCGTGGTCGGCGCTGGAGCAGGCGCAGCCGGCACGGGCGCAGGTACGGCGGCGGGCGCAGCCGGCGCTGGAGCAGGCGCGGCGGGTTTGGCGACTCCTTCGACCGCTGCGGGAGTCTCCTTGGCGGCGAACCGCTCCCGCCATTCCTGGATATAACCCTTGTGCCAGAGGAAGGCGGCGCCGCCGATCAGCAGCAGGAGGAACAGGTAGAACTTCCAGGGCCGTTTCTTCTCCGCGAAGGGATCGGTAAACGAGCGTTGCGCCCCCGGCGGCAGCGCGGCGACATGGGTCAGCGAAGTTCCAAACGGGATGTTGATGATGGCGCGGGTATTGATCGCCCAACCGTTGGCGTCGAGCAGGGGCGCCAGATTGCGCTTGCGCAGCTTGAGGTAGGCGATCACCACCGAGGGGCCGGAAATCAGCAGCACCAGACCGACGAGAGCGAGCGGCATCTGCCAAGCCTTCAGGCCGAGGAAGCCGGTCACCACCGCGGCGATGGCGGTGCCGATAGCGCCGACGGCCAAACCGATGGCGGCGAAAATACCGGCGAACTTGCCAACATCGAATGGCGCCGCCGGCGCCTTGCCCGCTTCCGTTTTCTGCGCGGTATCCGCGATGCCCGCCGCCGCCTGGTCGTGAACCGCCTTTTCGCGGGCGGCGGCCATCTTCTCGATCTGCTCCCCGATCATCTTGCCGATGCGCTTGTAGGGATACCAGAACGCCTGGCGGACGCTGATCGGATGATCGACGATCTTGACGATGGTAGCGTCCCAGTCCTGGCCGCGCGAGTCGAAAAACACTCCGTTACGGCCGACCATCAGGTTGTCCGCGTCGCCGTTGGTGAAGGCGGCGACGATGGTCATTTTTTCGGCGCCGCCCCGCCGCTGGCAGTCGCAGTAGGCCAAGTAGGTTCCGCTCAGGTTGGCCAGCCCGCTGTGCTTGCCAATGTCGTCAATCCGCAGGCACAGCTCGCAACTCCGACCGTCGAGATACAGCGTGCCCGCCTGGAAGATGGCCTTGGGACCGGGCGTGTAAAAGTCGCGGAACGAGACGAAGTTGTTCAGCAACCGGAACAGGTCGCGGTGATAGCGGACCAGCTTGTCCACCGAGGTAATGGCGTTCGCCGCGCCGGTGAGGGCCTTGTCCTTCTCGACCAGCGCCGTGAGAATCTCCTTATAACCACCGGCCAGGATGGCGCGGACCCGTTTGATCCCCAGCGCCTCGACGATAGCACCCTTCTTGTTGCCCAGCCAGGCTTCGTGAGCGGCGAATCTCGCGCACAGCGCCGCCCACTCCGCGGCATCCAGACTGGTCTTGGCACCCAGCAGCGGTTGCACGACTTTCGCCCGAAACTCCGCCATCGCGGCGGTCCAGGCGGGATTGAGTCCCTGTTCGAACGGCAGGGGTTTGCCGGTTTCGATTTTCGCCAGCGGCAGGGCGGCGATCTCTTCGGCGGTGGGCGAAAGATTCTTTTTGGCCAGCGCCTCGTATTCCGTCAGGGCGGGATTCAGCGGCTCGGCGGCGCGAAGATCGAACACGGCCAGCCGGCAGCGGGTGAAATAATCGTCCACCTTGGCCTTGACTGCCTTGAACGCGGTCACGGCGGCTTCGGTGCCCTCGGCGAGTGGGAGGATGTTGGCGGCGTCGCGTTCCGCCTCCCCCCACCAGTCGGAATACGCCTGGGCCTCGGTAAAGAACTGGTCGATCTTTTCCTGCGACACGCCCGGCGCGCCGCTGCGGTCTTGCTCGGCCCCGACGCAGGCGACGATGTCCCCGATCACCGCCTGGGTGGCTGCGTCATCGGCGGCGGCGGCGGGCACGACGCCATCGCCGTTGAACTTGGTGCTGGCAAAAATTTTGGTGGTATCCGCCGTTTCCTCGGCGGTGATGACGGTCGCCTCCTCCTGGCCGAGATTCGTCAGAATCTGCCGGGCCGAGGCGAGCAACTCCGCGCCCTCGGGCGTGCTGTCGTCGATGGCAGCCAGCGGCAGCGCGGCCGAGCCCTGGGTCAAATCCTCCGGGTTCTTGAGCACGGACGTCGTCCACTTGACCGCCGCGACGATCTCGGGTACCCGAACATGGCCGTCCCCATCGCTATCGATCAGATCGAGCGTCTTGCTATCGAATTCCAGGCCACTCGTCGGGCAACTGAGCGCGGCCCACAGCTTGGGGTCGAGTTCGCCCAGCGCCTTGAGGTCGGCCCCGGTTTCGAGACGAACCTGATCGAACCCGCCCGAGCGGAAGAAACGCCATTTATGTAGACTTGGCGAGACTTCTTTCTTATTATCCGCCATCAGAAATACCTCGATGTGTGCAAAATTATTATGGGATTTTCGCGCCTGAGACTGTTATTCTCCCGCATCGTTCGAAGTACGTTCAACGAACTCAGGATGCTGTTAGGGCTATCGCCCTTCGTGATACGCGGGATAAACCGTGAAAATGCTACATCACCGCGCAGGTCCCGTAGTAAAAATTTAATTTGTTCCAAGCAAATCAAATGAGGAGTTTCATATGCCACTGAGCAATCGTCTCGCCGCAGAATTCATCGGCACCCTCTGGCTGGTGCTGGGCGGCTGCGGCAGCGCCGTGCTGGCCGCTGTCTTTTACGGACCCGACAAGTACCCCCTCGGTATCGCCCTGGTCGGCGTGTCGCTGGCCTTCGGCCTGACCGTGCTAACCATGGCCTACGCCATCGGTCACATTTCCGGTTGCCATCTGAACCCCGCCGTTTCGGTCGGCTTGTGGGCGGGCGGTCGGTTCCCGATCGCCGACCTGGTCCCCTACATCGTCGCTCAGGTGCTCGGCGGTCTGGCCGGGGCGGCGATTATTTACCTGATCTTTACCGGCAAGAGCGACTTTTCCACCCTCGGCGGTTTCGCCGCCAACGGTTACGGCGAACACTCGCCGGGTGGCTACGGATTGAACGCCGCGCTCATTTCCGAGGTGGTGATGACCTTCTTTTTCCTGATCGTCATCCTCGGTTCGACTCACAAGAACACGCCGACCGGCTTCGCGCCCATCGCCATTGGCCTGTGCCTGACGCTGATCCACCTGATCAGCATCCCGGTCACCAACACCTCGGTCAATCCGGCGCGCAGCACCAGCCAAGCGATCTTCGTCGGCGGCTGGGCCTTGCAGCAACTGTGGCTGTTCTGGGTCGCGCCCATCGTCGGCGCAGCGGCGGCCGGCTTCTTCCACCGCTGGATGGCGAACGACAACCCTGCCTGACGCGATTACGGGCTACGAAAGGCGCGTTCCGACGCGCCTTTTTGTTTGGCGGAATACTCAAAAGGGGTGACCGGGTTTGTACAATGCGATCCCATCGCATTCGCCAATTCATATAGACGCCATCCCTCATGACCCAGTCGCCCGCTTCTCCGCCCGCCGTCCTGCTGATCGGCCACGGCACCCGCCGCGCCGCCGGCGTCGCCGAATTCCGCGCGCTCGCCGATCAGTTGCAGCAGGCTCTGCCCGACCGCGCCTGTCTGGCCGGTTTTCTGGAACTGGTCGAACCCGATCTGCCCGAGGCGCTAGAGCGACTGCGGCGACAGGGCTTTCGCCGCGTCACTGCCCTGCCGGCGCTGCTGCTGGCCGCCGGCCACGTCAAGAACGACATCCCCGCCATCCTCAACGCCTTTCAGGCCGAACATCCCGAGATGAGCATCACATTCGGCGCGGATCTGGGGATTCATCCGAATCTTCTGCAGGTCGCCCGCGAACGGATCGAGAGCGCCGAGGCGGAATTTGGCGCGGATTACGACCGGCGGGATACGCTGCTGGTGGTGATCGGCCGCGGCAGTTCCGATCCCGACGCCAATTCCAACATCAGCAAGATCACCCGGATGTTGTGGGAAGGGATGGGCTTCGGCTGGGCGGAAACCGCCTACACCGCCGTCGCCGCGCCGCTGATGGCCGAGGCGCTGGAGCGAACGCACCAGCTCGGTTTCCAGCGGGCCATCGTGTTCCCCTATTTGTTGTTCACGGGCCGACTGGTCGAGCAGGTGCGCGCCACGGTCGCCGCCCACCAGGAACGCCATCCCGAGGCGCAAGCGGTGGTCGCGCCCTATCTGAACGCGCATCCGCTGGTGGTAAAGACCTTTTTGGAGCGCTTGGCCGAGGCCGAGGCCGGCGAGGCGCGGATGAATTGTCAGTTCTGCCCGTACCGGACGCCCATCGTCGGCCGCGAGGACTGGCGGGGCGCGCCGCAAACGGGTCACGAGCACGATCATCACGATCATTAGTGGACAGTGGGCAGTGGACAGTGGACAGTGGATAGTGGTAGTCACTAATCACTAATCACTAATCACTGTTCACTCACTGGAGCCGCCATGCCCCGCTTCAACTATCTCCACGATCCCGACGAAATCGAGCGCCAGTCGTTCGCCCAAATCCGTCAACTGACTGATTTATCCCGTTTCGACCCCGACCAGCAGCAGGTGGCGATGCGGCTGGTACACACCTCCGGCGATCCCAACATCGTCCACGATCTCCGTTTCAGTCCCGGCGCGGTCGAAGCCGGGCTGACGGCATTGGAACAGAGCGCGGACGTACTCTGCGATATCGAGATGGTCAGCCACGGCATCAGCAAGCGTTATCTGCCAGGCCAGATCTACTGTTTCCTGAACGCGCCCACGGTCGCCGAACGCGCCCGTCAGACGGGCGAAACTCGCGCCATGGCGGCGATGGCGGAATGGCCGGCCTATCTGGCCGGGAGCATCGTCGTTATCGGCAACGCCCCAACCGCGCTGTTTCGCCTGCTGGAACTGCTGGACGAGGGCGCGCCCTGGCCGGCGCTGATCATCGGGATGCCGGTCGGTTTCATCAACGCCGCCGAATCCAAACAGGCGCTGTGGGACATCGCGCCGACCGAGTTTCAGACACCCTGCATCACCCTGCTGGGGCGGCGCGGCGGCAGCAGCCTGGCCGCGGCCACGCTCAACGCCCTGACGCGGATGGTCGGCGGGGTTCGCTTCCGATGACCGCGCCGTTCGCCTGGCCCGGCCCGCCGGTGCAGGTCATCGGCATGGGCATGGAACCCGGCGCGCTCGGTCCGATGGCGCGGGCGGCGCTGGCGCGGGCGGAACTCCTCATCGGCGCGGCGGCGCATCTGGCCGCGTTCCCGGAGCTGACCGCCGAGAAACGCCCGTATCCCAGCCCGATGAGCGGCCTGTGGGATTTGTTGCAAACCAACGCCGGGCGGCGGATTGCGTTGCTGGCCTCCGGCGATCCGCTGTTTTTCGGTATCGGCAATACCCTGCTTCGCCATTTGCCGCCCGAACATCTGGTGTTCCACCCCAACGTGTCCAGCATTCAGGCGGCGTTCGCCCGGTTGGGCCGACCGTGGCAACAGGCGCAATGGGTCAGCCTGCACGGGCGGCCGCTAGCCAGCCTGCGCGCGGTGTTGCGGGGCCATCGGCTGTATGCCCTGCTCACTGACCGCGACAGCTCGCCGCCGGCTATTGCCCGGGTGCTGGTCGAAACCGGTTTCGGTGAATCCGACCTGTGGATCGCTGAGGATTTAGCTGCGCCGACCGAACGCTTCCGGCATTTCCGCGCGGTGGAACTGGTGGAGGTCGCGACTGCATTCTCACCGCTCAATGTCGTGATTCTGGAAACCCGTGGGCCAGGCGGCATACTGCCGGAGTTTCCCGGCATTCCCGACCATGGGTTCAGCACTGGCGCGGAACCGGGCAAGGGACTGTTGAGCAAGCGCGAGGTGCGGCTGACGATTCTCTCCCTGCTCGCGCCGCGCGCCGGCGAAATCGGCTGGGACGTGGGCGCGGGTTGCGGTGGCGTGGCGGTGGAATGGGCGCGTTGGAATCCCCGTGGCGAGGTTCACGCGGTCGAATGTCACCCGGAACGGCTGGAGCATTTGGGCGTCAACCGCGAACGGTTTGGCGTCGTCGCCAACCTGAATATCGTCTCCGGCCGCGCCCCGGCGGCGCTGGTGGACTTGCCCGACCCCCACGCTGTATTCGTCGGTGGCAGCGGCGGCAATTTGCGCGAGATGCTGGACGTGGTTTGGGCGCGGCTGCAACCCGGCGGCCGGCTGGTGGCGAGCGCCGTGACCGAGGACAGCCGGGTGGAATTGCATGGGTTCGTCGGCGATCGCGCGGCGGAATGGACGGAGCTGAGCATCGCCCGTGGCGAACGGCTGGCCGAGCAACGGGTCATGCGGCCCTATCTGCCGGTGCTGCTGATGAAAGTGGAGAAACCGGAATGAATGCCAGCGGCACGCTCTACGGCGTCGGCGTCGGTCCCGGCGACCCGGAACTGCTGACGCTCAAGGCCGCGCGCGTCCTGCAAAGCGTGCCGGTGGTCGCCTACCCCGCCACGCCCCAGGGCAGCGCCCAGGCTCGCGACATCGCGGCGGCGTGGCTCGGCGGCAAGCGGGAAATTCCAATCTCGATGCCCTGCATGCTGGATCGCGGTCCGGTCAACCAGGGCTACGACGAAGCTGCCGTGGCCATCGCCGAGGAACTGGCCGCCGGGCGCGACGTGGCGATTCTGTGCGAGGGTGATCCGCTGTTTTATGGCAGTTTCAGCTATCTGCTGCAACGGCTGGGCGACCGCTTTCCCTGCGTGGTCATCCCCGGCGTCAACTCGGTCAGCGCCGCCGCCGCCGCCGCCGCGACCCCACTGATCACCGGCGAACAGCGGCTGACCGTCATCCCCGCCACCGCCGGCGACGAAGCGTTGCGAACCGCCCTGCTCGGCAGCGACAGCGTGGCCATCCTCAAACCGGGCCGGCATCGACCGCGCCTGTTGGAATTGCTGCGGGAAACCGGCCGCGCCCAGGAGACCTTCTACATCGAACAGGCCAGCCGGCCGGCGGAGCGCGTCATCCGACGCATCGAGGATATTCCCGCCACACCGGGACCGTATTTCGCCCTGTTTCTAGTCGTCCGAACCGAGCATCGACCGGATGGCGGGGATTGAGAAATCCACTGGCTCGGGTCAGGCATGCGCGCACTGGTAGTAGATCAGATCGGGATTGTTATCCGCGACCGCCTGTCCCAGGCAGATGATCCCCCGATCGTGCAGGGTGAACTCCTCGCGCCGCACGAAAAACCGCGCCCCGTTTTCCAGCAGCAGATAGGTGCCGTTCGTGCTGTGGTCCACCAGGATAAACTTACCTTGGCGAAACTCGATATCGGCATGACTGCGCGACACCAGTTCCCGATCCACCACCAGGCTGCTCCGCTCGCCGCGGCCCATGGTGAAAGCTTGCGCGGACGGCGCCAACTCCTGCTTCTTGCCGCGATACTCCAACACCAACCGGGCAAAAAACAGGTTGCGTAGTTCTTCCTGGTGCTCCCCGGTGGCCATCTGGGTCAAACTGGTGGTGTCGTGCCAGATCACCTCGCAGATTTCAATCTCCTCCCGCTTGCCCCGAACCTGCGATTGCCCGAGGCTGCGCGTCATCCGCGCGACCTCGTCCGGCAGATGCCCGACTGTCTCGCGGTTGGTGATGATCTGATCGGCCTTGGACAGGGACACCATCCGGGCGGCGACATTGACCGCGTCGCCGAACACATCGTTCTTCTCGACCAGCACCGGCCCGTGATGCAGGCCGATCTTGATCGCGATGTTCAATTGCGCCAGTTCCGGATCATCCTTGAGCGATTGGTGCATCGCGCAGGCGGCGCGCACCGCCGATTCCGCATCGGCAAAGCGGCTCATGATCTCATCGCCGATGGTCTTGACGACCTCGCCGCCATGCGCGCTGGTTTTGGCGGTGAGCGCATCCAACACCCGCGTCTCGATCTGCCGCGCTCGGACATCGCCATATTTCTCGAACAGCCGGGTGCTGCCGCAGATATCGGCGAACAGCACGGTCGCCGCCACCTGTTGGTGCGCCCCCCGATCCGTCAACCCGGCGATCAGACTACCCAGTTTCAATTTCATATTCTGCTCTCCCACCCTTCGTAACCGCCTGCGTCAGCGGTAGCCGCGCGCGCGCAAATCCGCGATGATTCGCGCCAGATTTTCGCGCGCGACCGGTTCGTAGCGTTGCCGAAAGAATTCCGTGCAAAAAAAGGTGGACCGACCCTGCAAGGCCCGCAGAAACCGTAGATGGTCCGGATAATACCGATCATCGGCGACCCCCGCGAACTCGGCGCGGATCAGGCGGCCATCCCGCTCGCAAGCCTCCCACGGCAGGCCGAAGCTGGACAGATCGATATCCACCACGAACCCGGCATCACCCCGATCCGGTGGCTCGCGGTGGGTGGTCGCCATGATCAGATCATCCACCCGTTGCTGGAAAACCGGGTCCGCGCGCCCACCCGACCATTGCCGGAACAGGTCGGCGCTGCGCCGTTCGTTGTCCCGGGCGCCCGGCTGATAAATCGCATCGTGGAACCACAGCGCCATCTCGACCGCGTCGGGATCAGCCATCCGCGCCGCCGCCCGGTCGAACTCGCGCAGACAGTGGCGGATGTGATTCAGGGTATGGTAACGACGATGCGGCTCGCCATAGAGTTCGATCAGCCGCCCATAAACCGTTTCGGCCGCCACGGATGCGCCCGGCAGGCTTCGCGCCCACAAGGCCGTGAAACGCGCCCGTTCCCGGGTCGATTCGTCCGCTGGCGGAGCGGAATCCGTCAGCCTGCTGGATCGCTCGTTCATCGCCAACCTCCCAAACTGGTTGTTCCTGTCGCCCCAAATCGGCGTGGCCGCGAATCGCGCCCTACCCTGTCCCCCGGGCCACGAAATCCTGAATCAGCCGCCACGCCATGCTCATCGGGCTGGGCAGGCCCGGCAAGGCGTCGGGCGCGAACCAACCGGCATCGAGCAACTCCCGTCCGTCCACTTGCAATTCGCCTGCCGCGTACTCGGCGGTAAAGGCGATCATCAGCGAATGGGGAAACGGCCAGGACTGACTGGCGAAATAGCGCAGGTTCCGGATCTGGATCCCCACCTCCTCGGCCACTTCCCGGCGCAGCGCCTGTTCCAGCGTCTCGCCGGCCTCCACGAACCCCGCCAGCACACTGTACACTCCCGGCGCGAAGCGCGGCGCGCGGGCCAGCAGAATTTGTCCGTCCCGCACCACCCGCGCCATGATGACCGGCGACAGGCGCGGATAAGCGGTGAGTCCACAGGCCGCGCAATGCCGGGCGCGTTCGTCGGCCCGACGCTGGGTCGGCGTCCCGCACCGCCCGCAGAACTGGTGGGTGCGATCCCATTCGATCAATTGTAAAGCGTGACTGGCTACGCCGAGCAAAGCCTCGTCCAACCGCGTCCACAAGGCGCGCAAACTCTCGAATCGCATTCCCGGCGGCGGCGATGCGGTCGTTTCAACCTCGGCGGCATGGCAAGGTTGGCCGCGCAGGGAACCCAGATACAGCCGGCGCGTCGTCGGCAGTTTGGCGAAAGGCCAGACCGAGGCTGCCGGCAGTTCGACTCCGTCCGCGGTCGGTCGCACCAGCAGATCGCCGCCAGCGAACACGAACCACCAGTTCGGCGCGTCGGCCTCACCCGCCGGCAGTAGCGCCGGTTGGAACTCATCGGGCAACATCAACATGGGCGATCCTCTCTCGATTCTCCCGGCTACCGCCGCCGCGCCAGATCGCGACGCCGGACCTTACCATTGGCGGTGCGCGGCAGGCTGTCGGTGAAGATGATCTCGCGGGGACATTTGTAGGCGGCCAGATGCTCGTGGGCATGGGCCAGCAGCGGCGCGGCGTCCATCCCGTCGGGCTCGTCGGGATCGCGCGGCACCACGAAGGCGGCGATGACCGTCACGCCCTCGCGCACTGCCACCTCGGTGACCGCCACCTCGGCCACCGCCGGATGCCGGCTCAGGCAATGTTCCACCTCCAGCGGCGACACCCGGTAGCCCATGGCGTTCATCACATCGTCATTGCGGCCGTGGTAGATCATGTAGCCGTCGGCGTCGAAATGCACCAGATCGCCGCCGATGAACCATTCGCCCCGGTAGACCAGTTCCTCCTCCTCCGGCCGGTTCCAGTAGCCCAGCATCAGGCCCGGATCGCTGCGATGCACCGCCAGCAGCCCGGTCTCGCCCGCCGGCAACGGTTCCTCGCCACCCTCGACCGGCAACGCCGCCACGCAGCGACCCCGTTGCGGCTTGCCGGGACTGCCCGGCCGCACCGGCACGCTGGGCGAGGAGGAGATGTAGGTGGAACATTCGCTCATCCCCAGCGCCTCGTACAGTTCCTTGCCGGTCGTCGTCCGCCACTGTTCCAGCAGGGCGGCGCTTAGCGCCTCGCCGGCGGTCAGACCGTGGTGCAGGCTGGACAGATCGAACGCGCGCAGATCGTTGTATTTCAGAATCTGCCGGTACAGACCCGGCACCGCCGCGAACAGGGTCGCCCGAAACTTTTCCATCAGTACCGGCCAGACCGCGACATCGCGCGGACCGTTGTAGAGCACCGCCGTCGCGCCGTTGGCCCAGGGATCGGTCAGTCCGACCCCGAGCGTGTAGGTCCAGTTGAACGCTCCGGCGTGCAGGATCACGTCATCCGGGAGGATGCCATACCAACCTTGGTACATTGGGCGTCGGCCCCAGGCCGAGCGCTGAGCGTGCAACACGCCCTTGGGCTGGCCGGTCGTGCCAGAGGTGTAGACGAGAAAAGCCGGATCGTCGGCGGCAGTATCGGCGTAAGCCAACGGCTCATGATCGGTTCGCAGCGCCGCGAATTCGGCGGGACCGAGCGTCCGTACGCCCGGCGGCGGCTGGATCGCCAATTCCCCCGACATCGCCAGAACGCGGGCGCCGGAATCGGCCAGCAGAAAATCCGCTTCTTCCTCGGTCAATTGCGCCGAGGACGGCAGCGGCACGCAGCCGGCGGCGATGGCGCCGAAAAACAGCAGGGCGTAATCGCTGGTGTTGCCCATGCGGATCATCAACCGTGCGCCCGGTTCCAGACCCATTTGGCGTAAACCCGCCGCGACCCGCCGCACCGCATCGTCCAGTCGCGCGTAGGTCCAGCGCTCCGCCCGTTCGACCGGAGCACGAGCGTCCGACACCACGATCAGCGCCACCTTGTCCGGGGTGGCTCTTGCCGCTGCTTCCAGACAATAGCGCGCCATGTTGAACCGCGCCGGCGGCAATTCGCCGGTATAGCCTCGTTGATTGCTCATCACTTCACTTCCAGAAATCCGGCAGGAACAGCAGCAGCAGCGGGAACACTTCCAGCCGCCCGACCAGCATGGCCAGCGACATCAGCCACGTGGCGGTATCGTTCAGTGGAGCAAAACCGACCGCCGTCTCCTCCAACCCCACCCCCATGTTGTTCAGGCAGGCCGCGGCCGTGCCGAACGCCGTCACCAGGTCCACGCCGGTCGCCGCCAACGCCAGCGAGAAAAAGCAGTAGCTGAAAATGTATAGATAATAGAACCCCCAGACGGCCTGCATCACCCGGTCGGGCACGGGGTGGTCGCCCAGCTTGACCGCGATCTGCGCGGACGGGCGAATCAGCAGCCGCGCCTCGCGCACGCTTTGCTTGTAGAGCAGCAGGAAGCGGATGGCCTTGATGCCGCCGCAGGTCGAACCGACACAACCGCCAAAAAAACTACCCAACAGGAGCAACAAGGGCACGAAAAGCGGCCAGTCCGCCGGATAGCCTACCGTGGTCAGACCGTTGCTGGTGACAATCGAGAAACTCTGAAAAAAGCCGTGATAGATCGATTCCCACAAGGGATATTTGCCGCTGTAAAAAAGATAACCGCAAGTAGCAACGACAATCCCGGCCATCACCGCCATGAAGAATCGAAACTCGGCGTCCCGCCACACATACCTGAGGCTGCGCCCGCGCCAAGCCAGAAAGTAGAGGGCAAAATTGACCGCCGCCACCATGGTAAAAAAACCGGCGATCAGCTCGATGACCTGACTTTGGAAATAACCGAGGCTCGCATCATGGGTGGAAAAACCGCCCAGCGCCATGGTCGAAAAACTGTGGCAGATGGCGTCGAAAAAACTCATCCCCGCCGCCCAGTACGACAGGGTGCAGGCCACGTTCAGGCCGACGTAGATGTACCAGAGATTCTTGGCGGTCTCGGTGATGCGCGGCGTCAGCTTTTCGTCCTTCATCGGCCCCGGCGTTTCCGCCTTGTACAACTGCATGCCACCGATGCCCAGCATCGGCAGCAGGGCCACTGCCAGCACGATGATGCCCATGCCGCCGAGGAAGTTCAGTTGCGCCCGATAATAGACAATCGCCTTGGGCATGGCGTCGAGGCCCGAAAGCACGGAGCCGCCGGTGGTGGTCAGCCCGGAAACCGTCTCGAACACGGCGTCCACCAGCGGCATGTGCGGGTTGTCGGACAGCATGAACGGCAACGCGCCGATCAGCGATAGCAGGAACCAGAACGCCACCACCACCACGAAGCCGTCCCGGTTGCGCAGATCGATCCTGAACCGGCACACCGGTAACCAGAAAACCAAGCCCAGTCCCAGCATGGCCCCCATCGCTTCCGCGAACGGCACGACCACGGCGTAACCGTCGTACCACCAAGCCACCCCCATCGGCGGCAACATGGTGGCGCTAAACAGGATCATCAGCACTCCAACCATGTACAGCGCCGTCTTGATTGGCGACCGCCGGTATGCGGCTGGCTGCTTTTTCCTGCCAATCACCGTCTGGCTCAGAGGAAACTCGGTAACGGTGATCGCGCCCGGTTTGGGCAGGTCCTTGGCTGGCGACGGTTCCGCATCCCGGGGTTCGTCAACATCGGTTTCTCTCATCTCGACGCAACCTTTATCTCCAGAAATCGGGCAGGAACAGCAACAACAGCGGAAAAATTTCCAGTCGCCCGACCAACATGGCCAGCGACATCAGCCAGGTAGCGGTATCGTTCAGCGGGCTAAACCCGACCGCCGTTTCGCCCAAGCCAACACCCATGTTGTTCAGGCAGGCCGCGACCGATCCGAACGCCGTCACCAAGTCCACGCCGGTCGCGGCCAGCGCCAGCGAGAAAGCGCAATAGCAAAAAATATACAGGTAATAAAATCCCCACACCGCCTGCATAACTTGATCAGGGATGGGATGGCCGCCCAGTTTGACCGCGATCTGGGCGGTCGGCCGAACCAGTAACCGGGTCTCGCGCACGCTCTGCTTGTACAGCAGCAGAAAGCGGATGGCCTTGATGCCGCCGCAGGTCGAGCCGACGCAACCGCCGAAGAAACTACCCAACAACAACAGCAGGGGCACGAACGCCGGCCAACCGTCGTGGACGGGATAGCCCGCCGTGACCAGACCAGTACCGGAAATGATGGAAATGCCTTGGAAAACCCCGAGATGAACCGAAGTCCAGAAGGCAGCGCCATCCAAGTACAGGTGAAGGGCAGCCAGCGCGACGATCCCACCCACCACTTTCATGCAGAACCGGAATTCGGCGTCGTGATACACCATCTTGAGGCTGCGCGAACGCCAAGCCAGAAAATACAGGGCGAAATTGACCATGGCCACCAGCATGAAAAAAACGGTGATCCACTCGAACACCGGATTTTGGAAATGGCCGATGCTGGCGTCATGGGGCGCCAGTCCTCCCAGCGCAATCGTGGTAAAGCTGTAGCAGATCGCGTCAAACGGACTCATCCCCGCCAGCCAATACGCCAGGAAGCAGGCAAAATTCAGCCCAACGTAGATGTACCACAGGTTTTTGGCGGTCTCGGTGATGCGGGGCGTCAGCTTTTCGTCCTTCATCGGCCCCGGCGTCGAGGCTCGGTAAAGCTGCATGCCGCCGATGCCTAGCATCGGCAGCAACGCCACCGCCAACACCACGATCCCGATCCCGCCCAGGAAATGCAGTTGCGCCCGGTAGTACAGAATCGCCTTGGGCATCTGGTCCAGATCAGAAAGCACGGACGCGCCGGTGGTGGTCAGACCAGACACGGTTTCGAACACCGCATCCACCAACGGCATGTGCGGGTGATCGGACAGCATGAACGGCAAGGCGCCCAGCAAGGACGACAAAAACCAAAACGCCACCACCAGGATAAATCCGTCCCGGTTGCGCAGTTCGACCTTGAAGCGGTACAAGGGCGCCCAACAGAGCAAACCCAACCCCAGCGACGCCCCCAACGTCTCCGCAAACGGAAGAATCACGGAGTAACCGTCGTACCACCAAGCCACCGCAATCGGCGGCAGCATGGTGGCGCCAAACAGCATGAGTAGCAGCCCCACCATATACAGCCAGGTTTTGACTGGCTTCCATCGAACCCGCCGTAGGCTTGGCCCGCCGACCTTGGCCCGACCGACAGGAGGCTGGGCGGTGATCGGTTCGCTGGCTATTGGCGAGCGCGGCGGCGGGGACGATTCGGCATCCGGCCATTCATCCTCGATCCTGGTCAGATCTCGATCTGGTTCCGCGTCTTCCACGGCACGGCGTGGTCGTTGATCGCTCATCGCGCGAAGGTTCTCCCTCCCCTACCTCAAGTTGATGGCCAACCGCTGATGCCGAAACCAATGGAAGCGCCCGCGAGCCAGTCGCCGAACCCCATGGATCGTCGCTTTCGCGCCGACGCGACGACAACCGGGAAACTCGACCAACTGGCGGCGCGACTTGCGATGGTCTATTGGTTTATCATGGGGCATGAAGGTCATGCCCGGCCGTCCGGCATTGTACAGGCGACAGCGATTCCTTGAGAAACGATAAGGATCGGTCGAGCGATCCCCACCGTCGGTTGCGCGCCGGTTCGCCGCGCCGAGGAAACCGGCCGGCCGCGAGCCTCGACCCCTGTTCCGATTTCGATCCAGGAGAAATGCCATGCGGTTCACCAGTTCCGTTCTGCGCGCTCAGCAGCCGATTCCCGCCGAATATGCCTTCGGCATCCCCGACCCCGCCCAGCATGTCGTGCTCGGCGCCAACCGCAACCCACCCTTGGAATGGAGCGACCTGCCGGCGGGCACTCGATCGCTGGCCCTGATCTGCCACGACCGGGACGTACCGACCCGCGCGGACGACGTCAACCAGGAAGGACGGCAAGTCCCCGCCGACCTGCCCCGCGCCGATTTCTATCACTGGATTCTGGTGGATCTGCCGCCGGAACCGGCGCGCATCCTGGCCGGCGAGTTTTCCGAAGGCGTGACGCCTGGCGGCAAAGCCGGGCCGGACGGTCCCCGCGGTGTCCGCCAGGGCATCAACAACTACCGGGAATGGTTCGCCGGCGATCCCGCTATGGCGGGCGACTATTTTGGCTACGATGGCCCCTGCCCCCCCTGGAACGACAGCATCGTCCACCATTACATTTTCACCCTTTACGCGCTCGACGTGGCGCGCTGCCCGGTGGAGGGCAAGTTCACCGGACCGGAGGCGCTGGCCGCGATCGCCGGCCACATTCTCGACCAAGCCAGCATCACTTGCACCTATGGCCTGAACCCGAACGTGCCGGCCTGAACCTTCGGCCACGACCTATTCCCTTGAAGACCCGTGGCGACCGTCGTTGGACGGTTCATCGGCTTGACCGGACCACCCGACTGGCCGCGCGCCGGTCTCCCACTTTCGCCAGGAGTTCGCCATGAGCGTCGCCGATCCGCCCGGCGCCAACAAGCGCCGTCTCAAACGCTGGTATCTCGTCATGTATTTGCGCGTCTTCGATGAGGGCACCGGCGAATTGCTGGGTCACATCGTGGATATCAACAAGGAAGGCATCCGCTTGGTCAGCGACAAACCCATTCCGCCCAGCCAGACCTTTCGCTTGTGGGTGGACGTGCCCAAGGAAAACGCCCCGCGCCAGCGCATTCATCTGGAGGTGGAAAGTTTGTGGAGCGGCCGCGACATCAATCCGGATTTCTACGCGACCGGCTTTCGTATCCACAACATCGGCACTCAAGAGCTATTGCAACTGCAATTGTTGATTGAAGACTTCAAATTCTAGCTGCTCTGAATATTTTGGCATCCGACATGCATCAACCCCGATGGACGCCATGACGTCCGTTGGCCCGAACGCAGGGTTTGGGCTGCAATCGAGACTTGAACTGGGGAGATGCCATCATGTCATTTGCCATCGCCGCCGACCGCGCGCTGGTGTGGGATAACCAGCAGACCAAAATGGTGCCGAAAATCCGGGTCGAGGTGAGCTTGGTGGGCAATCGTGGCAGCGTGTATCGCGATGCCGGGCCACTGTACGTGGAAACCGCGCAGGAAGTGTTCGAGGCGGTGCAATTGCTGCGAGCGCGGCTGATCCAGTCGCTGCTGTCCGGGGCGAGTTAAACGCGGCGAGAACACGACATGGCCACCCGTCTCTCGCCTCGTTCGCCTCCGCCCTCGCCGCTCCAACCGACGCAACCCGAATGCCTCGGGTTGCGTCGTCGCTTCCCCGCCCCCTCCAAGCTAAACCGCCCTATTTGGCCAGATTGACCCGCGCCGGCGTTCCCCCGAACACTTCCCGATAACTGGCGTATACCGCGCCGACCGTCACTGGCCCCAGGATCAGCAAACCGAGCCCGAACGGGATGATGGCCACTACCGCCAGCACCAGATAGATCAATCCGAGCACCAATAGCGGCAACATGTTGATCCAGCAGGCGGCAATGCTGTCCTGCGCGGCTGGCCAAGCGTTCTGCCCGCCCAGCATCACCAGGGGAATGCCATAGAACAGCACCATGGCGACTAGAAAACCAATCACCAGGATGATGAGTAACACGATCAGGCCGGCGCCGGCGAGAAGACCACCCATGGCTTCAGGTGGAACGATTGTACCCGTACTGTCCAATGTGGCTCCCATCATCAAGCCGCCGCCCATGAACACGGCGATCACCAGCGCCATCAGCGCATAGCCGGCCAGGCTGATCGCACCGAGCAGGACCAGTGGCCCCATCCGCTCCTGATCCTGGAAACCCCGGAACAGATGCGCGATTTCCAACGATTCGCCCCGCGCCAGCGCCGCCGCCCCGTACAGCATGCCGCCCGCCAGCACCGGCAATAACAGCATGGAGGCCAACCCGCCGACGAAGGGGATGAACGACAGCACCACGCTGATCCCGAGATAGATCAGCATGATGACGATCCAGATTCCTGGCGCCTGGGCGAACAGTTGCCAGCCCTCGACGATCCAGCCCCAGCCGCGTCCGGCGTCTACCCGCATAGCCGTCATGATCGTTACTCCTCCTGTTTGCATAAATGGATAGTGGCCAGCATAACGCAAAGCCACGGTGCGGCAAGCCCGTCCGTCCAAACCCATGCGACAAAAAAACCCGCCGGTACGAACCAGCGGGTTCTTCCTAACATATCGGGCGGTGTTCGGCCGCCCGGTGCTTATAGCGCCTCGAACACCCCCGCCGCGCCCATGCCGGTGCCGATGCACATGGTCACCATGCCGTACCGCTTGCCATGCCGGCGCATCCCATGCACCAGCGTAGCGACGCGAACCGCGCCGGTCGCGCCCAGCGGGTGTCCCAAGGCAATCGCGCCGCCCAGCGGGTTGACCTTGGCCGGATCGAGGTCCAGATCGCGCAGCACCGCCAGACTCTGGGCGGCGAACGCTTCGTTCAACTCGAACCAGTCAATGTCGTCCTTTTTCAGGCCGGCCAGATCCAGCGCCTTGGGAATCGCCGCAATCGGGCCGATGCCCATGATCCGCGCCGGCACGCCGGCCACCGCGAAACTGACAAACCGGGCCAGCGGCGTCAGGTTCAACTGTTTGACCATCCGCTCGCTCATCAGCACCACTGCGCCCGCGCCGTCGCTCATCTGCGAACTGTTGCCGGCGGTGACGCTGCCCCGGGCCGCGAACACCGGTTTGAGCTTGGCCAAACCCGCCAAGCTGCTGTCGGGACGCGGGCCTTCGTCGTTCTCCACCACCCGCTCGCGGATCTTCACCTGCATGGTTTGGCTGTCCGGCAACCGGTCCAGCACCGTGTAGGGCAGGATTTCCTGCCGGAACTCGCCGCTGGTAATCGCGGCGACCGCGCGGCGATGGCTCTCCACCGCGAAGGCGTCCTGATCCTCGCGCGAAATCTTCCATTCCTGTGCGACCTTCTCGGCGGTCAGGCCCATGCCGTAGGCGATACCGATGTTCTCATCCTTGGCGAACACGTCGGGATTGAGGGCGATCTTGTTGCCGCCCATCGGAATCATGGTCATGGTTTCGGTGCCGGCGCCGATCATCACATCCGCCTCGCCCAGCCGGATGCGGTCGGCGGCCTGCGCCACCGCCTGCACCCCGGAAGCGCAGAACCGGTTGATGGTCATGCCCGGCACGCTATCCGGCAGGCCGGCCAGCAGCAGGCCGATGCGGGCCACGTTCATGCCCTGCTCGCCTTCCGGCATGGCGCAGCCGACGATCACGTCGCCGATCAGCTTCGGGTCCAGCCCCGGACATTGATTCAGCACTCCGCGCAGCACGTGCGCCAGCAGATCGTCCGGGCGGGTGTTGCGGAACATGCCGCGCGCCTTGCCGACCGGGGTGCGCGCGGCGGCGACGATGTAAGCGTCCTGGATTGGCTTGCTCATCATCAATTCTCCTGTCAATCAGTTACGCAGTGGCTTGCCGGTCTTGAGCATCTGCTCGATCCGGGCCTGGGTGAGCGGGGTCTTGGCCAGTTCGACGAAAGCCTTGCGCTCCAGCCCCAGCAGCCATTCCTCGTCCGCCATCGTGTTGGGATCCACGTCGCCGCCGCACAGCGCCTGGGCGATGCTGAGACCCAGCCGATAGTCGTGGGCAGAGATGAAGCCGCCGTCGCGCATGTTGACCAGCGCCATCTGGCAGGCGGCGATACCGGTGCGGCCTGCTACCCGAATCTTGCGCGGCAGCGGCGGCCGGTAGCCGGACTCAGCCAACGCCCGGACCTGGGCCTTGGCCACGTACAGCAGTTCATTGGCGTTGAACACGATCACATCGGACGCCCGCAGATGGCCGAGTTGCTTGGCCTCCTCGGCGCTGCGCGAGACCTTGGCCATCGCCATCGCCTCGAAGTAGCCGCGCAGGAACGGCAGCAAATCGCCGCCCTTGGCCTCGTTCATGGCGCGCAGGGCAAACTCCTTGCAGCCGCCGCCCGCCGGAATCAGGCCGACGCCAACCTCGACCAGACCGATGTAGCTTTCCAGCGCCGCCACCACCCGGTCGCAGTGCATCAGAAACTCGCAGCCGCCGCCCAGCGCCAGACCCTGCGCGGCCGCCACCACCGGAATCGCCGAATAACGCAGCGCGGCGGTGGTTTGCTGGAACTTGGCGACGCCTGCCTCAAAGGCGACGAAATCGCCGGCCATCACCACCGGGATCGCCTGGACTAGATTGGCGCCGGCGCTGAACGGGGCTTCGGTCTGCCAGATCACCAGCCCGCTGAACTTTTGCTCGGCGATCTTCAGGGATTCCAGCACGCCGTCTAGCACGTCATCGCCGATGACGTGCATCCGGCTCTTGAAGCTGAGCACGCCGATGGCGTCGCCGGTGGTCCACAGCCGCACGCCGGTATTTTCAAACACCGTCTCGCCGTAGCGGTGTGGCGCTTCGCCCAGCACCAGATCGGGATAGGGCTGGCGTTGATACACCGGCAGGGTCGAACGCGGCTTGTAGGCGTCCTCGGCGGCCGAGTAGGAACCTTCCGGCCGATGCACGCCGTCCACCTGCTTGACCCACGCCGGCAACGGCGTCTTGGTCATCGCCTTGCCGGCGGCGATGTCTTGCTCGATCCAGTCCGCCACCTGCCGCCAGCCCGCCGCCTGCCAGATCTCGAACGGCCCCATCCCCCAGCCGAAGCCCCAGCGGATGGCGAAATCCACGTCGCGGGCTGTGTCGGCGATTTCAGCCAGCAGCACCGCCGCGTAATGGAACACGTCGCGCTGGATCGCCCACAGGAACTGCGCCTGCGGATGGTCGCTGGCGCGCAGCGCGGCAATCTTCTCAGCGGGATTTCTGATCTTGAGGAGCGCCTGCACCGCTGCATCGGGCTTGGCCCCGGCATCCCGATATTCGCCGGTCGCCGTATCCAGCACCTGCTTGCCCTTGTTGGCGTAGATGCCGACCTTGGTCTTCTGGCCCAGCGCGCCCTTCTCGATCAGCGCGTTCAGCCAAGCGGGCGGGTTGAAATACTGCCGCCACGGATCGTCGCGCAACGCCAGCGCTGACCCCTTGAATACATGGCCCATGGTGTCCAGGCCCACCACGTCGGCGGTGCGGAAGGTGGCACTCTTGGGCCGACCGATAGCCGGACCGGTCAGCGCGTCCACCAAATCCAGACTCAGCCCGAACGCCTGGGTATGGTGGATGGTCGCGGCCATCGAGAACACGCCGATGCGGTTGGCGATGAAATTCGGAGTGTCCTTGGCGCGGACCACGCCCTTGCCCAGCGTGCTGACCAGGAAGGTTTCCAACGGGTCCAGAATCGCTGGATCGGTGGTTTTACAGGGAATCAGTTCCACCAGCGCCATGTAGCGCGGCGGGTTGAAGAAATGGATGCCGCAGAATCGGGGGCGCGCACTCTCGGGCACCGACTCGGCCAGCAGACTGAGGGGCAGGCCGGAGGTGTTGGTGGCCAGAATCGCCCGGTCGTTGAGATAGGGCGTAATCCGCTTGTACAGGTCGGCTTTCCAGTCCGGACGTTCGGCGATGGCCTCGATCAGCAGATCGCAGCTCCGCAGTTCCTCCAGGTGCTGATCGTAGTTGGCGGGCTGGATCAGTTCGGCCCGTTCCTTGACCGCGAACGGCGCCGGGCTGAGCTTGACCATGCTGGCGATGGCCTTGGTCACGATCCCGTTGGGATCGCCATCCTTGGCCGGCAGGTCGAACAACACCACCGGCACGTCGGCGTTGGCCAGATGGGCGGCGATCTGCGCGCCCATCACGCCCGCGCCCAGAACCGCCACCCGGCGGATGGATGCTGCGTTACTCATATCGTGAATGTCCTCTCGTCAGGCTGTCGAAACACGCGGCGGGACCGCCGTTTCTCCCATTATGCGCCGCCCAAAATAAAGCCAGGGCATGTTCCCCGGCTTTCTCGATTTGGCTAATTGCCTAGTATAGGGTAAGGTTATGGCGTCTTATCCCCGGCCCGCCTCGGAGCCTCGCCATGCATGCCGTCAAAATTCCGTATTACCGCGTCGAGGATTACCTGGAGTTGGAGCTTCGGAGCGAACGGCGCCACGAGTATCTCAACGGCGAAATTGTCGCCATGACCGGCGGCAGTTTGGCGCACAACCTCATTACGCTGAACCTGGCCGGCACTCTGCGGGAACACCTGCGGGGAACGCCCTGCCGGGTCTATGTGAATGATGTTAAGGTGCGGATCGAGGCCGCGCATTGCTTCTTCTACCCGGATGTGCTGGTGTCGTGCGTGGAACCGGGCAAGCTCCAGGATTGCTATTTCGTGGATGACGCCAAGCTGGTGATCGAGGTGCTCTCGCCCAGCACGAACCAGCGCGACCGCGAGTTCAAGCGCATCGCCTACCGGCAATTGCCCGGTTTGCAGGAGTACCTGCTGGTGGCGCAGGAGAGTCGGCTGGCGATTTGCTACCGCCGCCTGCCAGATGGCTGGGAACAGGAACCGTATGGCGCACGGGAAGTGATCGAACTGAAGAGCGTTGGCTTGAACCTGCCGTTGACCCGAATCTACGAAGACATCCCGGAATAACAAGGCCGGGGACTGAACCCCGGCCTTGGGTTATTCGGGCGGAAAGCCTAGAACTTGTAGCTGGCCTGGATGCCGAACAGATTGCCCGAACCGTTATAGTCCAGCATCAGGTGCTGGGTAATCAGCCCAGCCGGTATCGGCAACGCGGAGGGGGGTAGGTTGATGGTTTCATCCGTGCTGGCATCGGCGAAACTGATGTACATATAGCCGACATCCACCGACAGTTGTGCACCAGGGTGGTAGCTGAAACCCAGCCCGAAGGCATTGCGGTTGCTGTCGGGAATGGTCGGGTGGCGATACTCGGCCGAGCGGATCGGCGTCTGGTCGTAGACGTATCCCGCCCGGAAAGTCCAGTCCGGATTGTAATCGTAAGCGACGCCGATATTGAACGACCAGCTATCCTTCCAATTTTCCTCTTGAACGGTTAGCGGGCCGCTACCATCGGCTTTATCAATCTGAAGCTTTTGAAACAGGCTCCAGTTGGTCCAGCGCGTGCTGGCCATGACCGCCCACTGCGGATTCAGCCGCATGTAGAAGGCCAGCGCCAACCAGTCCGGCGCGGTCCATTCCGCCGTGATGTCCGTCTTGCCGTTGGCGGCTGGAATATAGTTACTGATGGTGTTATCCCCCTCCAGGGTGTATTTCACCCGCGACCGATAGCTCAGACCCACCCGAGTATTGGGATCGAATTCGTAGGTGGCGCCCAGATTGAAACCGAAACCCCAGTCGTCACCCTTGGATTCCCCGTAACCGTCGTTGGTGGGGCTGAACGGATTGAACAGCGCCCGGCTCAGGCTGACGTCGGCGTACTGAGCGCTGACGCCGAAACCGAGCGACAACTGATCGGTGACCCGGTAGGCGATCCCGGGATTGATGTCTATGGTTTTCAATTCCGAATCGAGCGCGACATAGCGTCCCACCCAGTTATTGGTGTAGCCGGTGGCCACCGCGAACGGCGCGGTGATGCCCAGGCCAAACCGCATCCGGTCGTTGATATCCATCGCGAAAAACGTATTCGGCACCACGTTATCGGTACCGCCGTCGTCGCTGCAGACCGCCGAACTGCCAGGACGGCAATCCGACACGGATACAAACACCGGCAAGGTCCCCGGTTTGGTGAGTACGTCCCCCAGATTGGCCGGAAGCCGGGTGGTCGAACCGGCATCATCCGCCTTGATGCTAATCCCGATGAAAGTAAAACCCGCTTGTACCTGCATTCCCTTGCTCAACATCATGTCGGCGGGGTTGTAGTACACGGCGGACACATCATCGTTCGGCAGGCTGCCGCCCGCGAACGCCCGGCCCAAGCCGGTGACGCTCTGTTCGGTGAGTTGCAAGCCCGAGGCGTGGGCTTGGCCGGTGACGGACAACAACCCGGCGATGCCCAGAACCAGAAGTGAACCATGTGTTTTTGAGTAGAACATTGTTTTGCCCTTCGTCATTGTCAATCAAGACTTTTTAATGGGTTTTCGGCCGTCAACGGGAACTGGCCGACGAATTTTCTGAACCCGGACCCACCCTGGCCATCATGCGGTCTTCTCCGCTCCTTCCTCCAGCGGCGGCGCGCACAGCCCGACCGCCAGGAATTGAATCAACTGCCGCAACAACCATTCCTCGTCGCCGACAAGCCGAGCCGCGAACGGCATTTGTGGCAGTCGCGCGCCCGCATACGTGAACGAGAGCACCCCCAGCGCGAAATACAGCCGCCATCGCAATTCTCCGGGTTGCAGTTGCGGCAGGGTTCGCCCCAGCGTCTGCTGAAATCGCTCCAGCACCGGGGCGTACTGATCGCGCAGAAAGTCGCGCAACGCCTCCGAAGCATCGATCTGCGCCCGGCCCAGCAGGCGGGTGAACCGTTCGCCCTGAACCCCCGCGCGGCGCAACCGCAACGAGGGCTCGATGAAGGCGGTCAACACCGTTTCCACCGTCACCGGCCCGCCGCCGGTCTCCAACGCCGTCAGCCGGGCCAGCCGCTCCTCGTTCAACATCTTTAGCCGGCGGGCAAACACCGCGTGCAGGAGTTCGTCCTTCGAACCAAAGTGATAGTGGACAGCCGCCAGATTGGCCCTGGCCTGCGTCGTGATGGCCCGTAGCGAGGTTTCCGCGAATCCGTGTTCGGCAAACAAGGCTTCGGCGGCATCCAGGAGACGCTGGCGTGTATCATCTTCCATACCGAAGTGACCTGTTTCAAACGTTTGTTTGAATTATCTCACAGTATACTTAAAAAAAATGCACAATCTGGCTGTTTCATGAGCGATCCAACGTCAGGCGTCGCACCGCCGCCGCGTCAAAAGGCCAGTTCAACTCTTCCCCCGTATCCAACCGGCGCAACACTGGAATCCGCACCCCATAGCGTTCCAGCAAATCCTCGTCATCAGCGATCTCGACCGTGCGGAACGCCACGGTTGCCACCGCGCGAATCAGGGTGTCCGCCTGTTCGCAAAGGTGACAGCCGCCGGTGGCATACAGCGCCAGCCACGGCGCGCAGTCATCTTGTTTCATGCGGTTTCCCTCTGCATCGAGAACTTTCATCCCACCATGGCATCGCGCTCGTGCCCTCCGTCGCGGAAGTGATTATCATTGACGATCTCATCCCTTACGGTTGTTCATCCCCACCGTCCCCCGTGAATTTCGAATGGCCAGACTGCTGCAAGAACTCATTCTCGAACAGGCCGATCGCCGCCCCGCCGCGACCGCCATCACGCATCGCCACACCCATTGGGACTATGCCGCCCTGGCCGATCAAATCCAGGTTGTCGGGCGCGGGCTGCGAGCGTTGGGTCTGAATCGAGCGGATCGGGTCGCCATCTATCTGCCCAAACAGTCGGAAACCGTGGTCGCCCTGTTTGGCGCCGCGCTGGCCGGCGGCGTGTTCGTCCCGATCAATCCCCTGCTGAAGCCCGATCAGGTCGCCTACATTCTGCGCGACTGCAACGTGCGGGTTCTGGTCACGGCCCGCGATCGGGCGACCCTGCTGGAACCTGTACTGGCCGATTGTCCCGATCTGCACAGCGTGGTGCTGATCGATGAGGCAACCTCCGCGCCTCGGCGCCTGCATCATTTGCAAGTGCTCGGCTGGCCGGCGCTGCTGGATTCGGAAAACAGCCGTTCGCCGGCGCGGGTCATTGATCAGGATATGGCCGCCATTCTCTACACCTCGGGCAGCACCGGCAAACCCAAGGGGGTGGTGTTGTCGCATCGCAACCTGCTGACCGGCGCTCACAGCGTAGCCGATTATCTGGGCAACCGAGCCGACGACCGCATTTTGGCGGTGCTGCCGTTCAGCTTCGATTATGGCCTGAGCCAACTCACCACCGCCTTTGTCGCCGGCGCGCGGGCGGTGCTGATGGATTATCTGTTGCCGCGCGACGTCATCAACGCCGTCGCCTGCGAGGGCATTACCGGGCTGGCGGCGGTGCCGCCGATGTGGGTGCAACTGGCGGCGCTGGAATGGCCGGCGACGGCGGTGACCAGCCTGCGCTACCTGACCAATTCGGGCGGGGCGATGCCGCGCGCCACCCTGGCGGCTTTGCGCCGCACCCTGCCCAACACCACGCCTTATTTGATGTACGGGCTGACCGAGGCGTTTCGCTCCACCTATTTGCCGCCCGAGGAGATCGAGCGCCGGCCGGATTCCATCGGCAAGGCCATTCCGAACGCCGAAATTCTCGTCGTGCGCGAGGACGGCGCGCCGTGCGCGCCCGGCGAACCCGGCGAACTGGTGCATCGCGGTTCGCTGGTGGCGCTCGGCTACTGGAACGATCCGATCAAAACCGCTGAACGTTTCCGGCCGATGCCCGGCCAGAATCCCGGACTGCCGTTGCCGGAACCGGCGGTGTGGTCCGGGGACACGGCGCGGATGGACGAGGAGGGTTTCCTGTACTTCATCGGCCGCAAGGACGACATGATCAAAACCTCCGGCTATCGGGTCAGTCCCACCGAAGTCGAGGAAGTGCTGTACGGCAGCGGTCAGGTCGCCGAAACAGCCGCGCTGGGAATTCCACATCCGGCGCTGGGCCAAGCCATCGTCGCGGTGGTCAAGCCGCTGCGGGAGATTTTCAGCGAGAGTGCGTTGATCAGCCATTGCAAACAGCATTTGCCCAATTTTATGGTCCCACTGCGCATCATCGCCCGCGCCATCGACCTGCCGCGCAACCCTAACGGCAAGATCGACCGCAAGGCGCTGGTCGCGGAATTGGGCAAGCTGTTCCCGGAGCCGACGCCATGACCGCCGTTCGGCCCACGCATGGGCCGATGAGTCAGTTTCCGGTGGTGGATGACTGCCTGTGGGTCGGTGGAATGCCGCTGACCCAATTGGCGGCGCGGGTCGGCCAAACCCCGTTCTACGCCTACGACCGGCGGTTGCTGGACGAACGGGTGGCGTTGTTACGGCGCGCGTTGCCGGCGGCTGTCGAACTGCATTACGCGGTCAAGGCCAATCCGATGCCGGCTGTGGTCCAGCACATGGCAGGTTTAGTGGATGGATTGGATGTCGCCTCGCTCGGCGAGTTGAAGGTGGCGTCGGATACTGGGATGGACCCGACCAGGATCAGTTTCGCCGGGCCGGGAAAACGACCGCCGGAACTGGCCGCCGCCATCGCCGCCGGCATCACGATCAATCTGGAGTCGGCTGGGGAACTGGAAACCGTCGCCCGGCTGGGCCAGGAACAGGACCGGCGACCCCGGGTAGCAGTGCGGGTCAACCCAGATTTTGAGCTCAAGGCGTCCGGGATGAAGATGGGCGGCGGCCCTAAACCGTTTGGAGTGGACGCTGAACAGGCGCCGGCGCTGCTGCGACGGATTGGCCAACTGGAATTGGATTTTCAGGGCTTCCACCTCTTCGCCGGCTCGCAAAACCTGCGCGCGGCGGCCATCGTCGAGGCCCACGACCGTACCTTTGAACTGGCGCTGCGACTGGCGGCGGACGCGCCGAAGCCAGTTCGGCTACTCAACATCGGCGGTGGTTTCGGCATCCCCTACTTCCCTGGCGACGCGCCGTTGGACTTGCAACCCATCGCCGCCAATCTGGAGCGTTGGCTGCCAAGGGTGAAGGAACACCTGCCGGAAGCGCGGGTGGTGCTGGAATTGGGTCGCTATCTGGTGGGCGAGGCCGGCATTTACGTCGCCGAGGTGGTGGATCGCAAGGTCTCGCGCGGCCACACGTTTCTTATTACCAACGGCGGTTTGCATCACCACCTGGCGGCGTCCGGCAACTTCGGCCAAGTCATTCGCAAGAATTACCCGGTGGTGGTCGGCAATCGGGTGACGGGAACCGAGCGGGAAGTGGTGACGGTGGTGGGGCCGCTCTGCACGCCGCTGGACATTCTGGCCGACCGCATGGAACTGGCCAAGGCGGACATCGGCGATCTGATCGTGGTGTTCCAGTCCGGTGCTTATGGCCTGACCGCGAGTCCGACGGCGTTTCTCAGCCATCCGGCTTGCGTGGAGGTGGTGGTGTAATCGCCTTGACGAGATTTCATCTGATCTTCAAAGTGTTTTAGCGAAGCGACTAAAAAAGACAGCACATGATTATTCATGCAGCCAAGTCAAACTGGGCGAAATTTTTCCATGTTCGCAAAAATAAGAAACGGCTTCTTTTACTATATTCTTATCAACACACTGGTTCGATGGATAACTTCCCAATTGTCCGCCAGCGACCACATCCTGATAGTCAGCATCAGACTTATCTGGGTCTAAAAGCGTATAAAGTTCTTCATCAACTTGAAAAGCGGCAAACACAACAAATTTTTCACCATCCCCTCCCACGGTTAAGGTCATATCATCACTAACCCAAAACTCGACCGAAGTTCTTTTCTTTCCATCGAGACGATCCAACGCAGCATAAGCTTGATCCAAATCCGTACATTGATGCTCGATAGTTTCAAGCTGAGCGCCAACCCATTCCTCTTCAAAAATTTTCTTTACTTTCATAAAAAATCCTCAAGTAGTTGGTTCGAAGGTTTGAGTTCCACTTGGCGAGTGAACCACAAGACGCTTTACCCCTAAATTTCTCGCAAGCGATCGCAGCCCTCCAGCAGGACCACATGCCCGGCACGGATCGCGATCAACGTGTAGTTCAGCTTCCTCGGCCGTGCCCGCCGCCCCATCATTGATCGCCTTTTGAACCGCCTCGGCTTCAGCATGGGTCTTGGTTTGAGCATTGACTCTAACCAAGGTTATTTTCGTCTTCGGGTTTTGGTTTTTTGAGTTAACACCTTGATATTCTTTTCCATTAATTTTTAGTATGGCAACGGTTGATACATCATCGTGCGAACCTGCCTTGGGAAGCTTAAGCCGCTCGCGTTCTTTTTCCAGCTTTTTTTTAATGGCAGGGACCGGGCAACTTTGCGTAACTCCTTTAGCTGGGCTACCAGGCTTCTTTTTAGAAGCCTTCTGTTGCAATTCCCTTTTCTTTTTACTCAGACCATTTGGCATCGTCACGCTCCCCCGGTCACGCCAGCCATTTACCTAAATAATCCAAGGCACCTTTGTGGAGCAACTCGCCTTTTTTTATCGGATCGGTCAGCGCCGGATCCTTCAAAACCGCTTCCGCCCACGGACACTGTGGGTCTTGGTCGAACCCTCCACCTAATATGAACATCAAGCTGATATAAGCGGTGATTCCTTTTTCATCGGTAAGTCCGTAAGTTCTGGCGGACTGATAACCCTGCCGAACCAGTTGCCGAATGGCAACATCACCCACTGCTTGATATTTTTCGGGAAACAAGGCGTAGAGCAACTTCAGCATGTAGTCTCCAAAACTCAGTTCCCTATCCTCGCCCGTCCGTGACAGGGCGCTGGCCGGCAGTTCGCAAACCTTGCGCAGGGCGCGTTCCTCGCACTGGTTTTCCTGGCCCGCCGCTTCATTAAGAAAAGCCATGGCCCGATCATGGAGTTGGTCGATGCGGTCGCTGGGATCGGCGATATTCTCGTCCTTGAGAATCTTGGCCGCCCAAGGCAACTGAGGGTCTTGGTCAAAATAGCTGCCCAGCATGAACATCAGGCCCACGTAGAGATGCAAATCGCGTTCGGAAACCAACTCGTACTGTTCCGCCCGCTCGATCCCCAGCCGAATCACCTTGCGTACCTGCTCCTCTCCAAAAATTTCGCAGTGCCTGGGAAAAAATTCCTTCAGGTGTTCAAGCAGCCGGTTCTCGAAATTATGGATGGCCGCCTGCTCAAAGGTTGCCATCTGGGTCTCGCGCATCACTAACATGGCTCGTCTCGCTCCGTCGTCCGCCAATCTCAGCCACCGATCAACACCGTCATTTCGCCCTTCGCGATCTTGTTGGGCGGACCGACCGCCTCCAGGATCGTGTCGCCCATGCGGCAAGCCGGCAGGTTATTGATAAAAACCGTCTTGCTGCCGTCGATGACCACACCGGGACCGTGCGGCGGAATTGGCAACGGTGTAGTACACATGTGAATATCCGCGCCCGCCGCCGCGCTGGTGATCATGCTGCCCATGGTGGACGCCGCCGTGGCTTTGGCGGTTTCCTCGGCCGCCTTGGCTGCTGGCGCGCCAGGTGTGCCCGCCGCCGCCAGCGTCGCCGCTTCCGCCGTCTTGATCACTGCGTCGGACGTTTGCTTGGCCGCCTGCAATGCGGGCGCGGCGGCGGCCAGGATTCCACGCCAGGCGGAAAGGAAACCGATCTTGACATCCAGACTGCCAGGGCCGCCCGTCAGCACCGGCGGCAGGGGATGCGCCACGGGGTCGGTGATGCGCGCGGCGGGTTTACCCGACATGTCAACCTCCTCTACCCAACGTCCCGAACCGGAAGCGGCGAGGTCAGCACCACCCGCTCTTTCCGGCATTCGTCGCCTTCGCGCCAGAATTTCAGCAGGGCCACGGGATTCTCGTCCTCCACGATATAGCGCAGCACCGGTCCAAAGACCGTCTGCAACTCCTGTTCGTTGCAGGTCGGCAGATAGGTGCGCAACACCCGGGGATCGTAATAGCGAAAATAGAGCGGCGTCAGATCCGGCCCGTACACCTTGAGAAAGGTGCGCAAGTGCATCCGCAGGTCCCGAAAACCGGTCTTGCTGATGGCGAAAACACCCCAATGCTGGCCCCAGCCCTCCTGAAGCAACCAATCGGTAAACGGATGACCGGGTTGTTGCACGATCGCCAGATACGGCGCGACCAGCGCCAGTTCCGGGTCCAACTCACCGCGAAACAGACACTCCGATTCGACCCCCATCTGCTCCAGGGTCTGGGGCAAACGGGGCGCCGAGGCGCCATCGAGAATCGCATACACCGTCGTCTCGGGAATGGCGAACAACTGCTGGGCGATGGCGGGTGGCGAAATTTTGGCGGCCATGGTTTACGCTCCACCAGCCGCGGCCGCGCAGATTTCGCAGAATGGCGTTCCACTCTGGGCGGCATTGGCCAGCGCCAGCGCCTGCGGCGCTTGCAAGGCGCCCACGTTGACCGAATCCAGCGACTTGCTCTTCTCCTGGATCGGCGTCGCCTGGGCGTCGGTCACCGCGCCGGCCTGGTCGGTCGCCGCCTCCTTGGGCGCCGTCGGGTCGGCGGGCGCGCTGGGCGAACTACCGGAACCGGAACCCGCCGAACCGCCGCTGTTGATCTTGACCATTGTGCCCTGAATGGTGACTCCGGATGAATCGATCTTAATGAAGCCGCCGCTGGCCTTGATGGTCAACTCCATGCCTGCTTCGATCACCACCTTCATCCCCGCCTTGAGATGAATCTCCTGGCCGGCTTGCAGCGCATATTTTTGCCCGGTTTTTTCCTGAATATCCTGACTCACGTTAATCGACAGGGCGCCGCTGACCTTTTGGTTATGATCGCCCTTCACTTGCTGGTGCTTGTCGCCCCCGACCTTTTCCTTCTGGCTACCCTTGACCGTCAGGTGCTTGTCGCTATCGACCTGCTCGAACTGATTGTTCTTGACGATGAGGTGGCGGTCGTTGCCAATCCATTCCAACGAGTCATTTTCGATCCGGACATCCTGATTGTATTGGCCATGAATGAAAATTTGTTCCCGGTCCTTGGTGTCGTCGAGACGGATTTCGTTGAAGCCGCCCCCCCCGGGAGTGGACAAGCTTTTCAGGGTGGACACCATTTTTTTGTCCGGCAACCCATAGGGCGGCATGTTGGCGCCGTTATAGATCCGCCCGGTGATGATCGGCTGATCGGGATCGCCCTCCAGAAAATCGACGATCACCTCCTGGCCGATACGCGGCAGATTAAAAGAACCCCACTTCTTGCCCGCCCAACTCTGGGCCACCCGAATCCAGCAGGAGCTGTCCTGGTTGGCGCTGCCATGACGATCCCAGTGAAACTGACATTTCACCCGGCCGTATTGATCGGTATAAATCTCCTCGCCCTTGGGACCGACCACGATGGCGGTCTGCGGCCCTTGCACCACCGGCTTGGGTGTGATGCGCGGCGCCCGGTAGGGTTGCTTGGCCTCGACGGCGACGATTTCGCCCAGATAGGGCTTGCCGGAAATAGCCCCACCGGAAAAGGATTCGTATTCGTCCGACTCCAGCCGATGCGTCGCCGATACGATCAAGTATTCCCGATTCTGCTCGTCGCGCGGGCATTGGGTCAGGCTGAACAAATATCCTACCGTCAACCCGGCGGCGTTGCCCCGCCCCTGGGCGATCTCGTGCTGAGCCAGCAGTTCCTGCAGGCGAATCTTGGAGTAGTTGTTGCCATCGCCTGGTTCGACGTAATCACCCGGATAATCGTATATCTCGAAATCGGCCAGGGCGTGAGTCTTGGGCTGGTTCAACACCGCGCGCAGGTTCTTGCGCGGGGCCTTGAAATCGAAATCGTTCAGGGCGTAGGCGCCGGGCTGCACCTGCTTGAACGAGAGCCATTCCGACAGATGATCGCGCTCGCGATGATCGTGGATATCCGGCGGGAAATACGGAATCTGGTCGTATTGGGGAAATTTGCCGTGCGAGCCGTAGCCATCAGCCAGCACCACGGTGTGCTTGCCGTTCTCGTGGATGCAGTAGTAGTACATGCCCTCCTGCTCCATCAGCCGGCTGACGAAATTGAAGTCCGTCTCCCGGTACTGCACGCAGTATTCCCATTCCCGATAACTGCCGCCGAGGGCGTCCTTGAAGTCGGTGAAGCCCTGCTCCCGAAAGATGTCCTTGATGATATCGGGCGCCTTCTTGTTCTGAAAGATACGGCAATCGGAGGTGCGGGTCAGAAACCACAACCAGGGACTGAGGGTGGCCCGGTAGGCGCCGTAACGCAAGCCGCGGGTGCCCAGATAACCAAACCGCGTGACGAACCCGTTGAAGTAGCGGGTGCCGCGTTTGTTGGGCATCTCCAGGCGGATCGTCATGTTCTTGCCCAGCACGTCCGCGATCTGGATGTCGGTTTTCTCGCTGAACAGTTCCACATCGAACTCGAACAGCCGGCCCAGTTGCTCGGTGGCCGTCATCCGGCCGAAGACCAGCACGTCCTCGCCCAAAGGCGTATTGACCGCGATCATTCGATGTTTTTGCGTAATGGTGGCCATGTCCTCGTTTCTCCATGCCCGCTGCCATTGGACTCAGTGTAGCGCAACCCTATGCGAAAAACCGGCCATCCTTCATCCGTCCCGCCGGATTCGCACTAAACTTTCAGGATCACCCGACCCTCGGAGACCCCAAGCCATGCCCGGTCGAATGGAATTTCAGTTGAACCTGCCCAAGTCCGCCCCGACCCCAACCGGCCGGGATTCCGACGCACCGCCGCGCCTTTTGATCATGGCCGACTTTAGCGGGCGTGGTCAGCGCGAACCGCCCGCCGCCGATCCGAATCTCGCCAGCCGGCCCCTGCTGGCGGTGGACGCGGACCATTTCAGCGCCGTCATGGCTCGGCTGGAACCCACGCTGCGGTTGCCGCTGGCGGCTGGCGCAGACCTCGCGGTCCGCTTCACCCAACTCGACGATTTTCATCCCGATGCGCTCTATCGGCGGCTGGAACCGTTCCAGGCCTTGCGCCGCACTCGCGCTCGCCTGCTCGATCCGGCCCATTTTACCCAGGCGGCAGCCGAATTGGTCCCCCTGGCCGCGCCGGAACCGGTCCATTCCGAACCGTCCGCCCCAGCGGAAGGTGAGTCGGCCCTGCTCGAACGCCTGCTGGGTCGCGCGCCGGCGGCTCCGCCCGCCGCCCGGCCCGTCGAGGCGGGAGCGAATGTCATTCAAAACTGGTTGCGAACCATCGTGCGACCGCACATCGTGCATACCGATCCGCGCCAATCCGCCTGGGTGGCGGCCGTGGATGCCGCGCTGGGCGACCAGATGCGGGCCATCCTGCATCAACCGGCCTTCCAAGCGCTGGAAGCCGCCTGGCGCGGCGTGCATGGCTTGGTCGCCAACCTCGACGATGACGGGGCGCGCGTTTTCCTGCTCGATGTCACCCAGCAGGAACTACTGCTCGACTTGCGCGCGGCCGGCGGTAAACCGCAAGCGACCGGCCTGCATACCCTGCTGATCGAGCGCGGGGTGCGGATGCCCGACGGCCAGCCCTGGACGCTGCTGGTCGGCGACTACCCCTTTGGCGCCGCGCCCGAGGATATTGCGTTGCTAGCGGCCCTGGGTTCGCTGGCCAGCCACGCCGGCGGCCCGTTCCTGGCGGCGGCCAAACCGGAACTGCTGGGGTGCGACTTGGCGGAGACGCTGGCTGACCCCACGCGCTGGTCGCCGCCATCGACCGAGGCCGAACAAAACTGGCTGGCGCTGCGCCGATGCGAAATTGCGCCCTGGCTTGGCTTGGCCTTGCCGCGTGTCCTGTTGCGTCTGCCCTATGGCCAAAAGACCGAGCCGGTCGAAGCGTTCGCTTTCGAGGAGATGCCGGGCGGCCGCGATCCCGAGACGTACCTCTGGGGCAATCCAGCCCTGGCCTGCGCACGACTGATCGCGGCGGCGTTTGCGGAAAATGGTTGGGATTTCAGCCCCGGCGACGTGCTGGAACTCGATGACTGTCCCACCCACATTTACGAAGCGGCCGGCGAACGAGTCATGCAACCCGCCGCCGAGGTTTTGCTGGGCGAACGGGCCATGTTGGAGATCCTGGCGCGCGGGCCGATGCCGCTGCTGGGTCACCGCCAGCGCAACGCGATCCGGCTGGCGCGGTTTCAGTCGCTGGCCGATCCGCCGGCGGCGCTGGCCGGCGCGTGGCGGTCCTGATGGCGGCGTCACCCTCCTTCATCGCGATCCGCAACCTGCGCAAGCACTATACCGAGGGCGACCAGCAGCGGATTATCTTCGCTGACCTGACCCTGGACATCGCTCGGGGCGAGTTTGTTGCCCTGCTTGGCCCATCCGGTTCCGGCAAATCCACCCTGCTCAACCTGCTGGGCGGCATTGACCTGCCGGACGCCGGCCAGATTCGCGTTAGTGACCGGATGTTAACTACCTTGCCCGAAGTTGAGCGCACCCGGTTCCGTCGCCGGCATATCGGTTTCGTGTTCCAGTTCTTCAACCTGATTCCAACCCTGACCGTCGAGGAAAATCTGCTGCTGCCTCTGGAATTGAATGGCCTGACGCTGCCAGAGCAACGCGACCAGGCGCTGGAGTTGCTGGATCAGGTCGGACTGGGCAACCGCCGCACCAGTTTCCCGGAACGGCTGTCCGGCGGCGAGCAGCAGCGGCTGGCCCTGGCCCGGGCGCTGGTTCACGGTCCCTGGCTGCTGCTGGCCGACGAACCGACCGGCAACCTCGACGCCGCCACCGGCGAACGCATCCTGGATCTGTTGTTGACCCTGCACCGCCAAGCGGAAACCACCATGATCATGGTCACCCACAGCCAGGCCGTAGCCGCCCGCGCCGACCGGATTCTGGCGCTGGAGGCCGGGCAGATTCAGGAACTGGCCCGGTGACGCCGCTGCTCTGGCGGGCGTTGCTACGCCATCCGCTGCGTCATCCCTGGCAACTGGGCCTGGCGATTCTCGGCATCGCGCTCGGGGTGGCCGTAGTGGTGGCGGTGGATCTGGCCAACGTCAGCGCCCGGCGCAGTTTCGATCTGGCCATGAACCGCCTGACTGGCCACGCCACCCATCGCCTGGTCGGCGGACCCCATGGCGTACCCGAGGCTCTCTATGTCCAGTTGCGACTGGAACGCGGCCTGCGCCAAGCGGCCCCGGTCGTGACCGGTACACTGCCGCGCGCCGACCAGCCCGGCCAACTGCTGCAAATCCTCGGCATTGATCCCTTTGCCGAAGCGCCGTTTCGCGACCCCGCCGCCGATATGACTGGCAGTAATTTCGATCTGCGCGCGCTGCTGTTGCAGCCGGACGCCGCCCTGCTGCCCGAATCCCTCGGCGACCAGGTTATTTTGCGACGCGGCGAGCAACGTTTCACTCTGCGCCGCGCCGGCACGCTGCACGGGCCGGAACTGGACGGTCTGATCATTACCGACCTCAGCACCGCCCAAACTCTGCTGGGCCACGCCGGACGACTCAGCCACATTGACCTGATCCTGCCGGAAGGGAACGCCGGCGAAACGCTGGCCGCCGAACTGCGCGCTGGTCTGCCCTCGGACTTGCGGCTGGAACGTCCCGCGCAACGCAATCAGGCCACGGCGGACCTCAGCGCCGCCTTTTCGCTCAATCTCACCGCCATGAGCCTGCTGGCGCTGGTGGTCGGCATGTTCCTGATCTACAACGCGATCAGCTTTTCGGTGGTGCAACGCCGCGCCTTGTTGGGCATGTTGCGGGCGCTGGGCGTCAGCCGCCGGGAACTGCTCCTCGGCATCCTGGGCGAGGCGCTGCTACTGGGGCTGGCGGGCACCCTGCTCGGCGGACTGCTGGGGCTATGGATCGGTTCCGGGCTGGTGCATCTGGTCACCCGTACTATCAACGATTTGTACTACGTCCTCAGCGTCCGCGAGTTTTTCATTGACCCGTGGTCGCTGGCCAAGGGCGCGGCGCTGGGCCTGCTGGCAACCCTGGCGGCGGCCTGGCTGCCGGCGCGGGAAGCCGCCGACGTTCCTCCCGGCCTGGCGTTGAGCCGCGCCTATCTGGAAAGCCGCTGGCGGGCCGCCCTGCCCCGTCTGGTTCTGACCGGGCTGGCGCTGCTGGGCGGCGGCGGGTTGATCCTGGGGTTCTCCCACGCCCTGGTTCCTGGTTTCGCCGGGCTATTTCTACTCATTCTCGGCTGCGCCCTGCTGACCCCGCCCGCCGTGGTCGGTCTGGTGCGGTTGAACCGGCCGCTGGCAACCCGGCTGGGCCTGCTGGCGCGGATGGCTAACCGCGATGTCGCCCGCCATCTCAGCCGCACCGGCATTGCAGTGGCGGCGCTGATGGTAGCGTTCGCCACCACGGTCGGCGTCGGGGTGATGGTGGACAGCTTCCGGGGCGGAGTGATGATCTGGATCAACGACCTGCTCAACGCCGATTTGTACCTCGCGCCGCCCGCCATGGAGGATGGCGGGGGTGCGGAGACCGTGCAACCGGCGGCGCTGGCGGCCTTGCGCGAAACGCCAGGCGTGGCGGCGGTTTCCACCTATCGGCGGATCACGGTCGATCTTCATGGCCACCCCGTCCAGGTCATGGCAGTAGACCTCGCCCCCGCGTCCCAGGCCGGCTATCGCCTGATCGCCGGCGATCCCGCCACCGCCTGGACCGCGTTCCAAACCGGCGAGGCGATCCTGATCTCGGAACCGCTCGCCTATCGCCGTGGTCTGCGGGTCGGCGATTCGCTGGATTTGCCCACCGACCGGGGAACGCGGCGGTTTGCCATCGCTGGCGTTTTTCTCGATTACGGTTCGGAGCACGGGCGGATTCTGTTGCACCGCTCCGGCTACGAACGCGATTGGCGTCAGCCGACGGTCGGTTCGATGGCGGCGTTCGCTGCGCCCGGCGAGAATCTGGCGACCCTGCGCGAACGGCTACAGGACCGGCTGGGACCGATTCAACCGCTGCTGATCCGCTCCAACCGCGACATTCAGAGCCGCACTCTGGAGATTTTCGACCGCACGTTCACCATTACCAACGTGCTGCGGCTGCTGGCGATTCTGGTCGCGGTGGTCGGCGTGTTGAGCGCGCTGCTGGCCCTGCACCTGGAGCGGGCGCGAGAATTCGCGGTGCTGCGCGCCACTGGCATGACGGCGGGCGAAATCGGTGGGCTGGTGTCGTTGCAGACCGGGTTCATGGGCGCCGCCGCCGGATTGCTCGCCCTGCCGACTGGCGTGCTGCTGGCGGCGGTGTTGATCTTCGTCATCAACCGGCGCGCGTTCGGCTGGAGTCTGCCGTTCCAGGTGGATTCAATCCTGTTCCTGGAAACCCTGGCGCTGGCGATCCTCGCCGCCCTGTTGGCCGGGCTGTATCCTATCTGGCGGATGGCCCGCGCCCGGCCCGCCGACGCGCTGCGGACGGAGTAGCCAACGACTGGGTGGAGTCCTTGAAATCAACAAACCCTGACAATTCCTGGCAGCCGACCCTCTATATGCTGGGTAGCCTGACCTTCGCCCGCCGACGCGGATGAAGATGCGCGCAACCCAACGATGGTGGGGTCCTCATGACAACGAGCCTCGAAACCGCCTGGCATCCGACCGCCTGTATCCTGTGTAGCCTCAATTGTGGCTTGCTCGTGCAAACGGGAGGACAAAACGGGCGGGAACTACTCCGCATCAAGGGCGATAAGGCGCATCCGGTTTCGCGGGGCTATGTGTGCGAGAAGGCCCAGCGCCTCAACTTTTACCAGAACAGCGAGGATCGGCTGACCAGCCCGTTGCGGCGCAAGCCCGACGGAACCTTCGAGCCCATTTCCTGGGATACCGCCATCCGCGAAATCGCCGACCGATTCATGGCAATCAAACAGCAATACGGTGGCGACAAGATTCTGTTTTACGGCGGCGGCGGCCAGGGCAATCACCTCGGCGGCACCTATGCGACCAATACCCTGACCGCGCTCGGCAACCGCTATCGCTCGAACGCGCTGGCCCAGGAAAAGACCGGCGAGTTCTGGGTCAATGGCAAGATGATCGGGGCCGGCATCCATGGCGATTTCGAGCATTGCGAGGTGGCGTTATTCATCGGCAAGAATCCCTGGCAATCCCACGGTTTCGCCCGGGCGCGAGCCACGCTTCAGGAGATCATCAAGGATCCCCAGCGGTCGCTGATCGTGATTGACCCATGCCGGACCGAAACGGCCGAAAAAGCGGATTACCATCTGGCGGTCAAACCGGGCGCCGACGCCTGGTGCCTGGCCGCGCTGGTGGCGATCCTGATTCAGGAACAACGGATTCAGCGGGAGTGGGTGGCCCAACACACGGTCGGTTTCGAAAACATCGAGCCGCTGTTCAATCATCTCGACATTGCCCGCTACGCCGCGATTTGCGGAGTGGACGAGGCGCTGTTGCGAACCGTGGCGCGGCGGATCGCCGAGGCGGAGTCGGTGGCGGTCTTTGAAGACCTCGGGATGCAGATGAACCGGCATTCCACCCTGAGTAGCTGGTTGCAACGGTTGATCTGGCTCCTGACCGGTCACTACGCCAAGCCGGGCGGCATGAATGCCTTTACGCCGCTACTCAGTCTGGGGGCGGTGGGCAAAGGGGAGTCGGTCAAGGGCGCGGCCCCGGCTGATCCCAAGGGCAAGGTCAGCCCGGTCGCCGGCGCCAAAATCATCATCGGCCTGATTCCCTGCAACGTCATCCCCGAGGAAATCCTGACCGATCATCCCCATCGCTACCGAGCGATGCTGATCGAGAGCGGCAACCCTGCGCATTCGCTGGCGGACAGCCAGAAAATGCGCGAGGCGCTGCGGGCGCTGGATTTGGTCGTGGTCATTGACGTGGCGATGACGGAAACGGCGCGGGAGGCGCATTACATCCTGCCCGCCGCCAGCCAGTTCGAGAAATGCGAGGCCACCTATTTCAATCTCGAATTTCCGCGCAACGCCTTCCATCTGCGTCATCGCCTGTTTGAACCCTTGCCTGGAACCCTGCCCGAACCGGAAATCCATGCCCGCCTTCTGGCAGCCATGGGCGCGTTGCGAGCCCGCGAGGTCTGGCCGTTGCGCCTGGCCGCCAAGTTTGGGCGCAAAGTGTTCGCCGCCGCGTTTTTCGCCGCCATGGCCATCAACAAAAATATCGGTCGCTACGCCCAGAGCGTGCTGTACCGCGCGCTCGGCCCTACTTTGCCCGAAGGATTGGAAGCCGCCGCTGTCTACTGGGGTGTGGCCCACCGCTATGTCCGGGCGAACCGCAAGGCGGCGGCGCGAGCTGGATTTGGCGGCTCGCCGTTCGCCGCCGGGGAAAACCTGTTCGACGCGATCCTCGACAGCCCATCCGGCGTGGTCTTCGCCGATAACGAATACGCCGACTCCTGGCTGGCCGTTCGGCGGCCCGAGCATCGGATCAAGCTGGATTTGACCGAACTACGGGGTGAACTGGAAATGCTGAACGCGGCAATCCCGGCGACTGATCCCGAATTCCCGTTCATCCTGTCCGCTGGCGAACGCCGGACGGATACCACCAACACCATCATTCGCAATCCGGGCTGGGATGCCAAAAATCTCATCGGCAAGTTGCGGATTCATCCGCGTGACGCCGAACAACTGGGTTGCGAAGACGGGAGCCGGATTCGCGTCAGAACCAAACGGGGCAGCGCCGAGGCGATGGTTGAACTCTCCGAGCGGATGCAACCGGGGCACGTCTCCCTCCCGAACGGTCAGGGGATGGATTATCAAACGGCGGACGGCCGCTTGATCCACAAGGGCGTTGCGCCCAACGAGCTCACCGACTGTGCCGCGCGGGATTTCCTGGCGGGCACGCCCTGGCACAAGTCAGTGCCGGCCCGGTTGGAGCGCGTCAGCGCCGAGCGGTGACTACGGGACATGAACAGAGGCAGGCGCTACGGGGTGTGGGCCGGCGGGTTGCTGGCGGCGCTGATCATCGGCCTGATCGGCTACCGCCTGCTGCAACCTTCCTCTCAGTCCACTCGCGGCGTCGCCGTGAGTTCAGCCCTGGGCGGAGACGATAACGCGGGCTATCAGCGGGCCTATATGCCCCGGCCCTTTGAGTTTCCCGCCGATCACGGCCCACACCCGGAATTCCGTAATGAATGGTGGTACGCGACCGGCAACCTGGCCGACGCCGCTGGCCGGCAGTTCGGCTATCAACTGACCCTGTTTCGCATCGCGCTGTCCCCGACTGCGCCGCCGGCGGATTCGCCCTGGCGCGCAAACCAGGTCTATATGGGCCATTTCGCGCTGACCGATGTCGCCGATAACCGCCATTACCACTTTGAACGCTTCAGCCGGGGCGCGCTGGACCTGGCGGGCGCGCAAGCGACCCCGTTTCGGGTCTGGCTGGAAAACTGGGCGCTGACCGGCGCGGAAGCCGACCTCTTTCCGCTGCGCATCCGCGCCCGCGAAGGCGACATCGCCCTCGATCTGACGCTGGACGCCGGCAAGCCGGTCGTGTTGCAAGGCGACCGGGGGTTGAGCCAGAAAAGCGCCGAAGCCGGCAACGCCTCCTATTATTACTCCCACACTCGGATGCCGACTCAAGGCACGGTCACTGTTGGAGGGCGGAATTTCACGGTCAGCGGCGCAAGCTGGCTGGATCGGGAATGGAGCACCAGCGCGCTGGGATCGGATCAGAGCGGTTGGGACTGGTTCGCGCTGCAACTGGACGATGGGCGGGAGCTGATGTTCTACCGGTTGCGTCGCAAGGACGGCGGCATGGACTCGTTCAGCACGGGCGTGCTGGTTAAAGCCGACGGCCAAACGCGGCGGTTACGCTGGAACGATGTGGAATTGCAACCGCTCGGCCAGTGGGTCAGTCCCCACACTCGCGACCGTTATCCCGCCGGTTGGCGGTTGCGCCTGCCCGCCGAGAAGCTCGATTTGACCGTGACGCCGAAAGTCGCCGATCAGGAGATGCGGCTGACGGTGCGCTACTGGGAAGGAGCCGTCGCGGTGAACGGACGGGCCGGCGACCGGGCGGTCGGCGGACAGGGTTATCTGGAAATGACGCGGTACGACCACCGTTGAGATCATGGTCAAGGTACTCCCGATCCCGCATAATCGCCCCGTTTTCGGATCGCTCGCGTTCGAGCACCCTGCCCCTTCAAATCCACTTTGAGTCGTCCAACGGGTTTAATCATGGTTCCAACCTCTACGTCCCCGATACCGTCCCGTCCTGCAAAACTCCGCAGGCTACTATGGTTGATCGCACTGGCCCTGCTGACGACGGGCAACGTCCAAGCCGGCCTTTTCGAGGAAGGCGATATCCTCATGGTGCAGGCGGCTCCGGACGCCATTCATTTCAATTCCAGCCCCGAACATGCCGATTATTCTTGGCTGGTCGGCGTAGAGTGGCAATCCCCCTCGCGGTGGTTGGTGGGAGCGTCCTACTTTAATAACAGCTTCGACCAGAAATGCCAGTATTACTACTTCGGGAAATCCTGGTCGCTGGATTTCATCAGCGACAACGAGTATTTCAAGAACCTGTATTTCAAGCTAACCGGCGGGGTTCTGCTCGGTTACAAGGAGCCCTACGAGGACAAGATCCCGTTCAACGACAATGGCGTGGCACCGGGTATTGTGCCGGGGCTGGGTTATAAATTCAATGATTTTAACGTGCAGGTCAATCTGCTTGGTGGAGCGGGGCTGATATTTACCTTCGGCTACGATCTCATCAAGTGGTGATGGGCAGGCGAATGATAGCGTCACAAGAGCCCGAAAATAAACCAGTTGGCGGATCGATAAATAGAAGTCATTTTATTCTTGCTGGTTTGGTTGGGCTTTTCGTGGATCTGGGAGCTATCAATCTCCTTCACAGCCAGGATTTCTCGTTAAGTTTTGCTCATATTACAAGTTTTATTACGGCTTCATGGATAAGCTACTTTGTTATCTTGACTTGGTCATCCAAAGATGCGATTGTCCGGTTAAAATCAAAGTATTTTGTAAGATTTATTTTTACACTATTGATATTATTTTTGCGCGGAGGAATCCTGGCGACCTTGATCCAGTTGCTGGATTTATCGCTTGGATCAGCATTTTTTATCTGTGTAATGGCTTCTTCAATATTAAGTTTTATTGGTGATATTTTTTGTGGATTTTCGTGGCAAGAAAGCTACGATAATTCAGAAAAAAAATGGTATTATTTTATTTCAGGCATCGTTATTTATTCGGTGATATTACGCTTTTTTTATTTAGGGACACCAGAGCTTTTTTATGAAGAAGCATATTATTGGAACTATGCAAAACATTTGGATATTGGATACTTGGATCACCCGCCTATGGTTGCCTGGATCATATGGCCATTTATTAAACTGATGGGCGACAATGAGTTTGCAGTTCGTTTTGGCGCCTTTATTTGCTGGTTTATCATGGCTTATTTTTCCCACAGATTAGCACGCGATATTAATAAAAACGCAGGAGCCTATCAGGCTGTCCTGCTTGTTGCAACACTACCTATTTTCTTTGCTGTTGGCTGGGCGATGACTCCCGACGTCCCTTTGATGGCCTGTTGGGCGGCGGCACTTTACTTTTTGTATCAGGCTCTGATTCATGACCGGCGCATGGCTTGGCTAGGGGTAGGGATCTCCATCGGATTGGGGATGCTTTCAAAATACACCATTGCCATGCTGGGTCTCGCCGCACTGTTATTCGTTCTCGCTGATCGCCATTCCAGGAAATGGATATTTCGACCGGAACCTTATCTAGCTGTTATCCTTGCCATTATTATATTTTCACCGGTTATCGTCTGGAATGCCGGGCATGAATGGGCCTCATTTTTATATCAGAGCCGCGATAGAGTAGCCGAGCGCTTTGAATTTTCCCTGCTCGAGTTTATAGTTAGCATCATCCTGATCATAACACCGACAGGATTTCTCTCAGTGATTGCAGTCCTGTTATATAATAGGAAAATAGTCATCTTCGGGAACGATGCCGCATCCGGAGATATGATTTCTGAAACCACAAATCGCGGCTATTTTCTACTCCTAATACTTACTTTATTTCCAGTTGTCGTTTTTTTAATGCTAAGCTTATTTAAAGAAACCAAATTCCATTGGACGGCCCCTTGCTGGCTGGGTATTGTCCCCTACATAGCCTCGATCGTAAACCCGAATTTACCATCAAGCGCTAACAAATTGCTTGAATGGAGCCGACGCGCATGGCCAATGACAATTTTGATCTGTTTGATTTGCTATGGCGCTGCCTTGCATTATCTAAATTTGGGGTTTCCCGGTATTCCTTACTCACAAAATCTGTATCTATTAGGGTGGCCGGGTTTTGGGCGCGAAATCCAGGCCCTGGCGGAGCAGATCGCGCGCGAAACCAATGAAAAAATACTGGTGGTTGGCATGGACAGAAACAGAATCGCCAGTGGCATCGCGTTTTATCGCACTAAAGCCATCGAATCCTCAAATGATCCGGTTAACCGCGAACCTGTGTTCCAAACTGCCAGTTGGCATCTGTTCGGCGGGAAAAGTTTGATGTACGAATACTGGTTCCCCACTGAAGTACAGAATAACAAGACCCTGTTGCTGGTGAGTCGGAGTATTGCTAACCTGACCAGCGATGATGTCCTCTCGCGTGTGCGGCAAGCAAATGATATTAAAGAGATAACATTCTCCAAAAATGGCAAACCGGTCGGCCGCTACTATTATCGCTTGGTAAAAGGATATCAAAACCAGCAGGCTGGATATAACACGCCATCACCCCTATCAAGCAATTGATCTTTATCAATTTCCATGCCTGCTCTCAGCCATAGTCTTAAATCTCTTATCTCTGTCAATTCGATCAAGCTTTGGTTTCGGATTTTAGTAACTACATCAATTTTTATCCTGATTTTCCGTTCGATTGATATCAATCAGCTCTGGGCAACATTGAAGCAAGCCGGATTGGGCCTTTTGTTAGCAGCCTTGCTTATGCAGTTCGGCAGCACCAGCGTATCGGCCTATCGCTGGCAACTGATCATGCACAACCTGAATTTTGGTCAATCTGTTTCATTTTACTGGCGCAGCTATTTCAAAGCTTCGTTCTTTAATCAGGGATTGCCGACCAGTATTGGAGGCGATGCGGTTAAAGTGCTTGATGTGGCTGGTCAGGGTTTTCGCAAGCGGGATGCTTTATATGGCATCATGCTGGACCGGATCACGGGGCTTGCGGCCTTGATGTGGCTAAATCTCGCGGCGTATTTGTTTGACCCTGATTTGCTTCCAGACCCTATTTATCACCTGACCTTGCTGCTTGTGGTTAGCAGCTTGGTCGGCTTTTTAGTCATTTCTTCACTGAAGAATCTGTCATGGTTTGACGCTTATCCTCAATTGCGGATCGTAAGAACAGTGTCGGAAAGACTGCATCAGGCTTTTTTGAATAACCGCCTCCTGTTGATTGGATCTTCACTATTGATTCCCATATTGGCCATGCTCAGTGTTTTCACAACCGGGTTGGCTTTGGGCCTGCGCTATGATTTGATAACCTACTTTATCATCGTACCGCCGGCGATCTTTCTGACGATCATCCCTGTTTCCCTAGCTGGCTGGGGTATACGCGAAGGGACTCTGGTGGCCTTGTTCTCCCTGATCGGCGCTGATAAAGCGACCATTTTAACCATGTCTATTCTTTATGGGCTGATGCAGATTATCGTGAGTCTGCCCGGTTTTATCATCTACCTCAGCAGTCGCAAACACCTGTTATGAAAATTGATACGATGCGGAAAGTGGATTATTTCGCTGGAATTCCATTATGCTTTCTGGCAACCTTGCTGATCCGCGCTATAAACTTATTAGCTAGAAAAAAAATCCAGCGACCCCGGAAAGTAATTTTTATCGAATTATCGGAGATGGGCAGCGCTATCCTGGCCGATCCGGCCATGAAAAAAATGCAACGGGCAGGCGATATCGAATTATATTTCGCGATTTTCAAATCTAATGCGGCCAGTCTGCGTCTGTTGAACACCATACCGGAAACTCATGTCTTCATGATCCGCGCGGATGGATTTTTGAACCTCGCCGTCGATAGCCTGCGCTTTCTCGTCTGGACTCGCTACCGCAAAATCGATACGGTCATCGACCTGGAACTATTCTCGCGCTATAGCGCCTTGCTGGCAGGCTTGTCCGGTGCGGCGAACCGGATTGGGTTTCATGCGTTTCACAACGAGGGATTGTATCGGGGCAATATGTTGACCCATCGGGTGGCCTACAACCCCTATCTGCATATTGCGAAAAATTTTATTGCACTGGTCAACGCCGCCCTGGCTGTACGGGAGGAACTGCCATTTTCAAAGACCTTGATCGACGACAGCGAAACCGTGCTGGCCCAGGCGGAAGTGAGCGAAAGCATGATCGCGACGATGCGCGATCGCATCCGCGGCGAGTATCCGCCCTATAGCGAGCAACGCCACCGGATTGTATTGATCAATCCCAATGCCAGCGACCTGTTGCCGCAACGCCGCTGGATGCCCGGCTATTTTGTAGCGGTCATGCGCGAATTGCTGGCGGATTACAACGACCTGCTGGTATTGATAACAGGGGCTCCGGCGGAGCGCGAAGAAGCGGAGATGCTGAAACGGCAGGTCGGGCACGAGCGTTGCATCAACTTCGCCGGTCGCCAACAGTTGGAGGAATTACCAGCGATGTACTGGATTGCCGAAATCATGCTGACCAATGATTCAGGCCCAGGCCATTTCTCGGCGGTTACTAAACTTTGCACCTTCGTTATTTTTGGCCCGGAAACGCCCCGTCTTTATGGTTCTCTCGGTAACAGCACCCCGATTTATGCCGGCCTTGCCTGTTCGCCGTGCGTGAGCGCGGCCAACCATCGCAAGACTCCCTGTACCGACAATACATGCATGCAGGTCATCAAGCCGGAGGCGGTGCTGGAACGGTTGCGCGATGCGCTGAGGGAAAGGCGTTCCGCGTGACCGCCACCAGCTTCGCCCTGATTCTGACCGGCGTATTGCTCAACGCCGCCGCGCAACTGCTGCTCAAAGCCGGTACGAATACGCTCGGCGTGATCACGCCCACCGCAGACAACGCGCTGCCGCTGGCCTGGACGATTGCGACCAACCCGCATTTTCTCGGCGGCTTCGCCTGCTACGGCATCAGCGTGCTGGTGTGGATTCTGGCGCTCTCCCGCGTCCCGGTCAGTATCGCCTACCCCATGCTGTCCATCGGCTACGTCGTCAACGCGCTCGCCGCTTGGTATCTATTCGGCGAGGCGTTGACCGGCGGACGCTGGCTTGGCATCGGGTTTATTATCATTGGCGTTTATCTGCTCGCCCGGTCTTCCTGAGAGATTCGTGATGGCATCCCTCCCCTATCTGCCCTTCGCCCGCCCGACGCTGGATGAAGAGACGATCAACGGCGTGGCCGAGGTGCTGCGCTCCGGCTGGATCACCAGCGGGCCGCAGGTCAAGAAATTCGAGGCGGCATTGTCGGATTATCTGAGTGGCCGACCGGTGCGGGTGCTGAACTCGGCGACGGCGGCCTTGGAAGTCGCCTTGCAACTGTGCGGCATCGGCCCCGGCGATGAGGTGATCACTCCGTCGCAGACCTTTTTCGCCGCGCCCAACATGATCGCCAAGGTTGGCGCAACCCCGGTGTTCGTGGATGTGGAACTGGTCAGCCGCAATCTCGATTTCGACGCGGTGGAGCGGGCGATCACCCCGCGCACGAAAGCCATCATGCCCACTCACTTCGCGGGATTGCCGGTGGACATGGAACGGCTGTACGTCATTGCAAAACGGCATGGGTTGCGAGTCATCGAGGACGCGGCGCTGGCGATTGGTTCAAGCTGGCGCGGGCGACGGATTGGCAGCTTCGGCGATTTGACCGTGTTCAGCTTCCATCCCAACAAGAACATGACCTCCATCGAAGGCGGGGCGCTGGTCCTGAACGACGCAGCGGAAGCGCGCGAGGTCGAAGTCCTGCGTTTCCATGGCATCACCCGTTTGCCTGACGGTACGCGCGACGTGGCTTTCCCCGGCGGCAAGTTCAACCTGCCCGATGTCAACGCCCGGATCGGTCTCGGTCAACTGGCGCGGCTGGAGGAATTCAACACCCGCCGCCGCGCACTCGCCGCGGACTACTTCCGGCTGTTTCCCGCCGATCCGCCCTGCTTGTTGCCGCATCCCGGCCATCCCGGCGACGAAGCCGGCCACAGTTGGAATATGTTCGCCCCGTTATTGCCGCTGGAGCGCATGAGCATGGATCGCCAGCGGTTCCGCGCCGCGCTGGAAGCGTGCGGCATCGGCACCGGCGTATCCTACGAAGCAGCGCACCTGACCACCTTGTTTCGCCGTCATGGCCACCATGAAGGCGAGTTACCCAACACCGAGCGGATCGCCCGCGAAACGGTGACGCTGCCACTGTTCCCGACCATGACCCGCGCCGACGTGGAGCGGGTGTGCGCGGCGGTCGGCGAGGTTTTGCAATGAACGATCCTCAACTCTCGGTCATTATTCCCGTCTACAACGAGCAGGAGACCTTGCCAGCGTTGTTCGCCCGGCTCTATCCGGCGCTGGACGCGCTGGGCGTGTCCTACGAAGTGCTGTTCGTCAACGACGGCAGCCGCGACCGCTCGGCGGTGCTGCTCAAGGATCAATTCCTGGCCCGGCCCGACGTGACGCGGGTCATCCTGTTCAACGCCAACCACGGCCAGCACTTGGCGATCATGGCCGGCTTCGAGTACTGTCGGGGCGAGCGGGTAGTAACGCTGGACGCCGATTTGCAAAATCCCCCCGAGGAAATCGGCAAGTTGCTGGTGGCGATGGATCAGGGTCATGACTATGTGGGCAGCATCCGGGAAACCCGCGAGGATCGTTGGTGGCGGCATGTCGCCTCGCGGTTGATGAACCGGCTGCGCGAGCGGATCACCCACATCAAAATGACCGACCAGGGCTGCATGTTGCGAGCTTATAGCCAGTCCATCGTCAAGGCGATTGTGGCAACGCGCGAGGTGAGCACCTATATTCCGGCGCTGGCCTATACCTTCGCCGCCCATCCGACCGAGGTCGTGGTCGCCCACGCCGAGCGCGCCGCCGGCCAGTCCAAGTATCCACTGTACAAGCTGATCCGGCTAAACTTCGATCTGGTGACCGGCTTCTCGCTGGCGCCCTTGCAAATGTTCTCGCTGGTCGGGATCGCCCTGTCGTTGGCCTCGGCAGCGTTCGTGGCGTACCTGGCGATCCGCCGGCTGATCGTAGGCCCGGAAGCGGAGGGGTTGTTCACCCTGTTCGGACTTAACTTCCTGCTGATGGGTATTTTGCTGTTCGGCATCGGCCTGCTGGGCGAGTATGTCGGACGCATTTATCAACAAGTGCGCGAGCGTCCACGTTTCACCATCCAGGCGATTCTGGAACGGCGCGCGGAAGGAGATTGAGTCCATGACCCGCGCCGTCGTGTTCGCCTATCACAACGTCGGGGTGCGCTGCCTCAAGGTGTTGCTGGCCCATGGCGTCGATGTGGCGCTGGTCGTGACGCACACCGACCATCCCGACGAACGGATTTGGTTCGACAGCGTCGCCGCTACCGCCGCCGATTACGGCATTCCGACAATCGCGCCGGAAAATCCGAACGCCCCGGAGGAACTGCAGCGGCTCCGCGACTTGGCTCCTGATTTTCTGTTCTCGTTCTACTACCGGCGAATGCTGATGCCCGAGCTGCTGGCGATCGCGCCGCGTGGCGCGCTGAACATGCACGGCTCGCTGCTGCCGAAATACCGCGGTCGGGTTCCGATCAACTGGGCGATCATTCGCGGCGAGACCGAAACCGGCGCGACGCTGCATTACATGGTGGCGAAACCGGATGCTGGCGATATTGTCGGTCAGACCGCCGTACCGATTCTGCTCGACGACACCGCGCGGGAAGTGCTCGACAAGGTCACCGTCGCCGCCGAACTGACGCTGCATCGGGTTTTACCGGCTCTGATCGCCGGCAACGCGCCGCGAATCGCGCAGAATCTGCGCCAGGGCAGTTACTTCTCCGGCCGCAAGCCCGAGGACGGGCGCATCGACTGGACTGGATCGGCGGTGGGCGTTCATAACTTGGTGCGAGCGGTCGCGCCACCCTATCCGGGCGCGTTTACCACCGTAGCCGGTCAGCCGGCGCGGATTCTGCGAACGCGGGTGATCGCGGCGAATGCGATCAGGATACCCGAACCCTTCCTCGAACTGGTCGACGGCCGGTTGATCGCCCGCTGCGCGGGCGGCGGCGCGTTGCAAGTCCTCACGCTGGAAATCGCCGGCGAAATCGTCGATCCGGCGCAACTGGCGGCGCAGCTCGATTCCGGTCCGTGGCGTCTGGGGGCCTGAAACACGCACATTCGATCACTCCGCGCCGCCTTCGCTTGTTGCTTTCAGACCCTGGAATCCTCCCCATAATGAAAAGAATCCTGATCCTCGGCGTCAACGGCTTCATCGGCCACCACCTGTCCCAACGCATCCTGGCGGATACCGATTGGGAGATTCACGGCATGGACATGCAGGACGACCGCGTCCGCGACCTGCTCGGCCAGCCGCGCTTTCACTTCTTCGAAGGCGACATCACCATCAACCGGGAATGGATCGAGTACCACGTCAAAAAGTGCGACGTGGCGCTGCCGCTGGTCGCCATCGCCACGCCCGCCACCTACGTGCGCGAACCGCTGCGGGTGTTCGAGCTTGACTTCGAGGCTAACCTGCCCATCGTGCGGTCCTGCGTCAAGTACCGCAAGCGGCTGGTGTTTCCCTCGACCTCCGAAGTTTATGGCATGTGCGCCGACCCCGAGTTCGATCCCGATAACTCGCCGCTGGTCTACGGGCCGATCAACAAACCGCGCTGGATCTACGCCTGCGCCAAGCAGATGATGGACCGGGTGATCTGGGCCTACGGGATGGAGCAGGGGCTGGATTTCACCCTGTTCCGGCCATTCAACTGGATCGGCGCCGGCCTCGACTCCATCAATACCCCGAAGGAAGGCAGCTCCCGGGTGATCACCCAGTTTCTGGGCCAGATCGCGCGGGGCGAGCCGATCAAGCTGGTGGATGGCGGCGCACAGCGGCGTTCGTTCACCTATATCGACGACGGCATCAACGCCCTGCTCAAGATCATCGCCAACGAGCGGGGCGTGACCAGCGGTCAGATCTACAACATCGGCAATCCGCGCAACAACCTGTCGGTGCGCGAACTGGCCACCCGGATGCTCGAACTGGCGGCGGAATACCCGGAATACCGGGACAACGCGGCCAAGGTTCAACTGGTCGAAATCACGGCGACCGAGTACTACGGCCAAGGCTATCAGGATATGCAGCAGCGGGTGCCGAATATTGACAATGCCCGCGCTGATTTGGACTGGCAGCCGACCGTGGCCATGGACGATGCCCTGCGGCGGATTTTCGAGGCGTACCGCGCCCATGTGGCCGACGCCGGCACTCTCGTGGATTGATCCGTGGTAACCGCGCCGTCGTTGGTTCTCAAGGTCGATGTTGACACGCTGCGCGGGACGCTGGCGGGTGCATTGCGATTGGTGGAACTGCTCCAACGCCACCAGACGGACGCAACCTTTCTGTTCAGCCTCGGCCCCGACCATACCGGCTGGGCGATCCGGCGGGTGTTTCGGCGCGGCTTTCTCGGCAAGATCAAGCGCACCTCGGTGGTCGAGCACTACGGGCTGAAGACTCTGCTTTACGGAACGCTGCTGCCTGGGCCGGACATTGGCCGGCGTGCGGGCGACGCGATGCGGCGGGTCCGCGACGCCGGGTTCGAGACCGGCATTCATTGCTGGGATCACGTCCTGTGGCAGGATCGCGTGGCCAAGGCCGACCGCGAGTGGACCGTTCGCGAGATGGGTAAGGCGGTGGATCGTTACGCCGAAGTTTTCGGCGCGGCGACAACCGTGCATGGCGCGGCCGGCTGGCAAATGAACAGCCATGCGCTACGACTCGCCAGGGAATTCGGATTTACCTGCTGTTCCGATGCGCGCGGAACCCATCCCTTCCTGCCAGTGGTGGATGGTGAGGCAATCCGTTGCCCGCAGTTCCCGACCACGCTGCCGACCCTGGACGAACTGATCGGCGTGGACGGCATCACGCCGGACAACGTCGCCGATCGCCTGCTGGCGATGACGGCAACGATGCCGGTTACCGGCCATGTCTTCACCCTGCACGCCGAACTGGAAGGCATGAAATTCCTGCCCGTGCTCGACCGGTTGCTTGCGGGCTGGCGCGACCAGGGCTATCGCCTCGGCGCGCTGCGAACATTGGCCGGCGAAATGGCGCTGGATGCCTTGCCCTGCCATCAGGTCGATTACGGGACCGTACCTGGCCGCACGGGTACGTTGCTGGTCCAGGGATCGGCGGTCTAGTTTTGGTGCATTACTCCTCACCGCAAGACAGAACCCATCATGTCAACGAATAATGCCAAACGATTCTCCGTAACTAAAGTTCTGATCGGCATTCTAGCTTTTGCGGTAATAGCGGTACTCGTTCTTTTCATTGCATTGTCTTTTTTTGACTATCCATCCGCCGATGACTTTTGCTACGCCGCCAAAGCCAGGCAATTTGGATTCATTGGCGCCCAAGCGTTCTGGTACGAACACTGGTCGGGCCGATACACCCTGAATTTTGCATATACCGCATTTTCCCTATCAGGAGATATTTTTAAAATATACCACTATCCACCAATTATTTTACTGATATCAACCTGGCTTGGCTTTTCCTTTCTAACCGCCAAAATAGCACAAGGTCATGTCTCGAAGGCTTCCGTCCTTCTTATCGGAGTGGTATGTACCGTATTATTTATCTCTGGCACTCCCAACATTGCCCAAACCTTCTACTGGCCGGGCGGCAGCTTTACTTACCAGATACCAAACGTCCTTCTGATCTTTCTCTTGGGGCTCCTGGTCTGGCGTGAAACCACCGCGATCGGCAACAATACGCGGATACTGATTTTCTCCCTTTCCAGCCTATTAGTAATCATCATCATTGGCGCTAATGAAATTTCCCTTTTATTGACCGGCGCTATTCTCTTCCTCGGCGCCGTTTACGCACTGTGGGCACGGCGAAATTCCCGCGTCTTCTGGGCAGGACTGCTGCTGATCGCCATCGGAGCCGCACTCGTCAGCGTACTGGCGCCGGGCAATTATCAGCGCTATGCCAGCCTCGATAATGTCACCCAATTCCGGCTCACACCCACGTTGGCCATACTCCTTTATCCTCCCTGGGTAGGATTACGTCTGCTTTACTGGCTTTCTAACCTGGGATTATGGGCATCGGCGCTCATTCTGTTGATTATTACATTCCCCGTCGCCAAAACTTGGTTCTATTCGGATGGGAACTTCAAACGATCGTTTTTAATTTTTCCAGTTTTATGGATAATCATGATCTTTGTGCTGAATGGAATTGGTTTCCTGATTAACCGGTACCCGCTGCCCGACCGAGCGGAAAGCGTGGTTTGGCTGCTATTTTTGCTCGGCTGGTATCCTTCCTTTATTATTCTGGCGCATTTTACAGTGGGTCGAAAGATCCTTCTCGATGATCGTCGCCTCATCCAGCCAGCCATCGTATTGCTCGTGATTAGCCTGTTGGGAGCACCCAATATCTTCGAGGCCTACAAGGACGCCTACCGGGGCCGCCGCTACGCCCAGGAATTGCGCGATCGATTGGCTACGATCCAAGCCGCCAAGAATCGGGGAGAGACGGAGATCGTGGTCGGCAGTATCTCAAGACCACCGCTCACCTTGTTTACCGCCTATCTTGAAACCGACCCTGAAAACTTTATAAACCAGTGCATGAGCGAATATTTCGAGGTCAAGTCCATCAAACTGGGTTCCCCCACCAAATGACTTGGTTTCCGGTTGAAGCATGGAATCGAAGCCCGCCGAATCGCGGCGCTGGTTTTATTGCGTCCGGCTCTGGATGAAAATTACCGAAGTTCTCTATCCGTTCCTTCCGACCCTCGGCTCCACCCACAGGCGGTCGCGTAGACCCGACGACCGCCGCAGCCGCCGCTCGACCGCACCCGCCAACACCTCCGGCAGCCCGTGAAACGCCGCCTGTTGCTTGGCGCGGGTCAACGCCGTATACACCAGTTCGCGGCTCAACACCGGCGACGACTCGTTCGGTGTCACCACCAGCACCCGGTCGAACTCCGAACCCTGACTTTTATGCACCGTCATCGCATAGACGGTCTCGTGTTCGGGCAAGCGCGCCGGGGCAAAGCTTCGCAACGCGCCGTCGCTGCCCAGAAAAAATACCCGCATCCGTTCCGGCTCGTCCGGGTCCGGCAAGGTGATTCCAATGTCGCCGTTGAACAGCCGCAGGTTGTAGTCGTTGCGAACGATCATCACCGGTCGACCCAGATACCAATCCTGACGGGTCTGGATCAGACCCCGGTCGCGCAACGCCGCCTCGCACAGCCCGTTCAACGCTTCCACCCCGAACGGTCCGTTGCGCAGGGCGCTCAGCACCCGAAACTGGTTGAAGCGCTCGAACACCGCCGCCGGTCCGGCCCCTTCCCGCGTCGCCCGCAGATAGGGCGCGAAGCCCTCCCCGACCGGCTCCGCCAACTGCGCCGGCAACTCGGCGGGCTCGGCCAGGGTTCGCCAAGCGATGTCCCCGCCCGGCGGACTCGCCAGCAACGCCACCGCTTCCGCTGCCTTGCCGCCGTTCACCGCCCGAGCCAGCGCGCCGATGCCGCTCGCCGCGCCGAAGCGGTAGCTGTGCCGCAACAGCACGATGGCGTCGGCCAGCGGCGGAGGCGTGATCCGGCCGCGCGGCAGCGGCTCGCCGGTCAGCGCCGTCAGTCGCGCCCGAAACTCCGGCGAAAACCGGCCGCCGCCAAAACAAAGATCCCCCAGCACCGCCCCCGCCTCCACCGAGGCCAACTGATCCTTGTCGCCCAGCAGAATCAGCCGGGCGGCAGGCGGCAGCGCATCGACGGTCTTGGCCATCAGCGCCAGCCCGACCATGGACACTTCGTCCACCACCAGCACGTCCACCGGCAGTGGGTTGTCGCGGTCGTGGCGGAAATATGCCGAGTCCGGTCGAGCGCCGAGCAGACGATGCAGGGTGGACGCCTCCTCGGGAATTTGCGCCAACCGGTCCGGCTCCAGTCCCAGCGCGGGCTTGGCGGCGCGGATCGCTTCCTGCAAGCGGGCCGCCGCCTTGCCGGTGGGCGCGGCCAAGGCCATGCGCAATGGCCGTCCGCCGGCCTGGCCGGTCAACAGCGCCAGAATTTTCAGGACAGTGCTGGTCTTGCCGGTGCCCGGCCCACCGGAGATGATACAAATCTGCTTCAGCGCCGCCACCGCCGCCGCCACCTTCTGCCAGTCCGGCCCGGTCAGTTGCGGATGGCGGGGAAACAGCCGGTCGAGATCGGCGCGCAACTGCGTCTCGTCCACAGTCGCTGGGGTTTCTCCGGCCCGGCGCAACAAATCCTCGGCCAACTGGTGCTCGTATTCCCAATAGCGGTAGAGATAGAGCCGACCGCGCCGGTCAAGCACTAGCGGATGGCGCTGGCCGGGCCGTCCGACGACGGGGCTGGCGCGCAGGATTCCCAACCATTCGCCGGTCGGCGGCGGCGCGAACGCGGGCGTTTCCCCCGCCATGGCGGTCCAGCGCCGCGCCCATTGCCGCAGGTTGACACAGATGTCGCCCTGGCCGGTGGCGTGACTGGCCAACGCCGCCGCCAGCGCCAATTCCGGCGATCCGCCACTGGCTAACCGATTCATGAACCGGGCGAAATGCAAGTCCAGGTCGGTGAGCAGGCCGCGTTCGGATAGAATCGGCAGAGGATCGTTCATACTGCGGGGCCGGTCGCCATCAGTTCATCGAGCGCCGCCGCCAAGGCCGAAGCGGGCCGGTCGCGGTACACCCCAAAATCCGGCCCCCGCGCCGGGTCCATGCCGCGCAGGAACAGGTAGTAAATCCCGCCAAAATGGCGCTCGTAGTCGTAATCCGGCACGCGCAGCCGCAGATAGCGGTGCAGTGCCACGGTGTAGATTAGGTATTGCAACACATAGGATTCGCGAGCCATCGCTTCGCCCAGGCGTTCCCGCCGATAGGCCGCCGGTTCCGGCCCAAGCCAGTTCGACTTGTAGTCCACCAGGTAGAACCGCTCGCCCGCCTTGAACACCAAGTCGATGAAGCCTTTCATGTAGCCGCGCAAGGGACTGAATTCCAGACTTTCGATCCGCCCCCGCAACGGGCCGGCGGCGTAACCATGCCGTTCCAGCACCCGCCGCAACGCCTCGGCGCACAACGATCTCACCGGATAGGTGAATTCCAGTTCGTTGAGTCGCCGTTCCGGCGCGACGGTCGCCAGTGTCAAACCGCTCTCGTCCAGCGGCGTCGCCAACACTCGCTCCACCCAGTCCGCCACCGTCGGCGTCCACTCCACCGCATCCAGCCCGTGTCCCGTCAACGTCCGGCTGACCAGAGTCTCCAGCCATTCCCGGTTCCGCTGGGTAAAATCCAGCCGCTCAAACAGGGCGTGCAGGCAGGTTCCCGCCCGCGCCCCGCGTGGAAAGGCAAATGCGTTACGGACGGCGACTGCTGCCGGTTCGGTTTCAACCACAGGGACAGTAACCGTCAGGTCGTAATCGGGCGTTTCGACCGCGTGACCAGCGGTCAGCGCGGTGAAACTGCCCACCCGCCAGGGTTCCGGCACCGGCCCCGCGAAGGCGCGCGCCCGCAATTCCGGCTCCGCCACAGCGGGCGGTTGGTAAATCTGGCCCGACTCGCGCGGCAGGGGCGCGATGGCCACGGTCTCGTTGGCCGACGCGAATGCGGTGCGCAGTTCGGCGCGAATCACCGCCGTTTCCAGCGTCCTAAACCGTTCCTGGGTAACTTCCAGTGCATCCTGGGACGGTCCGACCACCGGCGGCCGATGTAGCAACCAAGCAGGGGGCGCGCTGTCGGCGTCCTTGATCTTGCCCCAGACCAGAGTGCAACGCTGCTTGGCGCGGGTCAGGGCCACGTAGAACAGCCGCAGGTTCTCGGCCATTTCCTCGTGGCGGGCGAGCTGTCGGGCGGGATCGTCCTCGGCTGCGCCGACAGCCAGCACGGTTCGGCCCGGATTCGCGGGATCGTGATACAGCAGCAGATCGGGGTTGTCGTCGCTTTTGAGCCGGCCATCCCACAGGAACGGGCAAAACACCACCGGATATTCCAGGCCCTTACTCTTGTGGACGGTGACGATCCGCACCAGATTCTCGTCGCTTTCCAGCCGCAACTGCTGCTCCTCGTCCCGGCTGGCCGGCGCGCGGCGGTGGTCGCCGAACCATTTGAGCAGACCGGCCATGCCGGGATGGGCGCGGCTGGCGACGTGCAGCAGTTCGGCCAAGTGCAGCAGATTGGTCAGTCGCCGTTCGCCATCCGGGAACGCCAGCAGGCGCGGCGCGACCGCCTGTTCGTTCAGCCAAGCGCGGAAAAAGTGCATGAACCCCTCGTCCCGCCACTGTTGGCGATAGGCTTGAAAAGTCTCCAGCCAGCGCGCCCACGCCTGCTCGTCATCGTGCAACTGGTACAGCGTCTCGCCGCTCAAGCCGAACAAGTCACCGGCCAGCGCCGCGCGCACCTGGCCCTCGTCGCCCGGCTCCAGCACCGCCGCCAGCAAGCCTTCCAGTTGGCCCGCCTCCGCCGAGGCAAACACGCTGTCGTCCACGTGCTGGACGCTGGGCACGCGCAAACGCAGCAACTGCTCGCGGACCATCCGGCCCTGCCGATGGCTGCGCACCAGCACGGCAATGTCGCCGCCCGCCAGTGGCCGGTCGCCGATGCCGGCCTGACCACGCGCCCCCAAATTCAGCAGGCGGGCAATTTCGGCGGCGGTCGCCCGCGCCGCCCGTTCGTTGGCGATGCCTTTGCCCAAAGGTTGATCGCTGTCCGGCTCCAGCCACCACACGTGCAGCGGCGGTTCGTTTCGACCCTGAATCCACAGCGGTTCGTGACGCTTCTTTTCCGCCGGAATCGCCGGCTGGAAGCCGATGGCGTCGAACAGGAAAGGGCGGGTTTTAGCCGCGCCGAACACCGCGTTCAACGCCGTCAGCAGGCGCGGATCGGAACGCCAGTTCACATCGAGGGTATAGTCCCGGCTGGCGTCGTGGCGAGCAGCCAAGTACGCGAAGATGTCCGCGCCGCGAAAACTGTAGATCGCCTGCTTGGGATCGCCGACCAGAAACACCGGCTGATTCGCGCCGGCGTAAATGCGTCGGAAAATGTCGTACTGGACCGGGTCGGTGTCCTGAAATTCGTCGATCAGCGCGGCGGTGTAGCGGCGGCGCAGGGTATCCACCAGGGCCGCGCCCCGCCGGGGATCAGTCAGCGCCTCGCGCAGGTTGAGCAGCAGGTCGTCGTAGGATTGAAGCTGTTGCCGCCGCTTGCGGGCCGCCAGTTCGGCGTTGCAGTACGCCAGCAGTTTCACCGGAACCTGATGCCGGCAGTAGTCGGCCAGGGTTTCGCAGGCGGTTTTCAACGTCTCGCAGGCGGCAAAGAAAGCATGGCGGGGCGCCGGCTGATTATTTTTGAGCGATTTTTCCAGCTTGGAGACGGTGAACTGGTCGAACTTCGAGAACAGTTCAAGCTTCGGAATTTCTGCGGCCAGATAACCGTCCATGTCATTCAGCCAGCCGGGGATCGATTTCAAGCTGTATTTTTGCCGATTGAGACCGGGAGCCTTGAACAGCAGTTCCTCGATCTCGGCGCGATAGCTCCCCCAGATGTCCCGCGCCCGCTGGTAAGCCAGGAGGAACGCCTGTTCGAGCGCCGCGCCATCGGTCTCCCCTTCCGGGGTGATCACCTGTAGGTAGGGCTTACCCAGATACGGGCTGATCTCGGCAAGCAAGGTTTCCGGACTGTATTTTTTATCCAGAAAGTATTGCACCACCATCGGCGAAGCCGGGTAAAACTCCCGCCGCCAGAAGTCCTCGACGATTTCGCGGAGCAAATCGCTGGTATCAGCCAGCACCTCGGTCTCGAACGCCAGGCCGCTTTCGAAGGCGCTGTCGCCCAGCGCCCGCTGGCAGAAACCGTGAATGGTGAAAATGGCGGCCTCGTCGAAGCCGCGCACCGCATTGTTCAGCCGGCGGATGGCCAGATCGCGGTCGGGCAGCACATCCAGCATTCGGGCGCTGAACTCATCGTCGTCCTCGGCCCGGCCACGCAGGAACGCCCGCCGGATTTGCCCCAGCCGTTCGCGGATGCGGTCGCGCAGTTCCTTGGTCGCGGCGTTGGTGTAAGTGACAACCAGAATCCGGTTGACCGGAATCGCCGCTTCCATCACCAAGCGCAGATACAGCGCAGTCAGGGCGTAGGTTTTGCCGGTGCCGGCGCTGGCTTCGATCAGATTGAGGCCGGTCAGCGGCGCGTACAGCGGGTCGAACCGTTCCATCACCCCACGTCGCCGGCGCCGAAATACTCGGTCGTGTAGCGTTCCATCCGCAGTTCCGGCGACCAGAAATCCAGCGGCAGGCCAGCCTTGTGTTTGAGTTGCGCCAGAAACACGTAAGGATCGGGCAGGCTTTCCCACACCGCTGGCAGGAAGGTGGCGCGGTACTGGTGGAACTGGAGGATCAGCCCGTCCACCCCTGGCCGTACCTGCCTCAGCAAGTCCTCCTCGGAACTGAAGCGCATCGGCTCCGGCGGCGACAGCACCGAGATGAAAATTTCCAGCTTGGGAAACTCATCCGGCCGCAGTTCGGGAAAGCGGGGATCCTCGAACGCCGCCGCGTAGGCGTGAGCGGCGACGTCCTGAACCAGCGGCTGATAGGCAGCGAGCGCGCCGATGCAGCCGCGCAACTGGCCGCCGATTTCCAGCGTCACGAAGGTGGCCCGCAATGGCCGCAGAGTTTCCGGATAATCGTCCGGCTTGACCGCCAACGCCTGGCCATGCCGCAGACCGTGCTGGATCGAGGCGCGGGCCACGTCGAGCAGCGTGGCCCGGTCAGCCGGCGACAGCGTGTGATCAGTGGACATGAAGGCTCCAATCCAGCTCAGTGGAATACATACGCGCCATACCCCACCACCTGATCGCGCGAGCCGGCGGTATCGCCGGAGTTGCGCAGATCAATGGTTTCGCCGTGCAAGCCCTTGCGCCGCGCCACCCACAACAGACCGTTGACCGGATTGCGCCCGCAAGCTTGGTCGTAGCCGATATCCTCGTAGCGCAGCGCTTCGATAGCCTGGGACGTGGCGCTGTCCAACCCGCGAGCGGTCTGATAATCGTGGTAGTGGCTGAGATCGGAACTGATGACGATCAAGGTTTCCGGCCCGCCCCACAGCGCCTCCAGCACCGTCCCGACTTCTGCGGGGCGGGCGTCGCCGACCACCAGCGGCACCAGCTTAAACTCGCCCAGCACTTCTTGCAGGAACGGCAGATGCACTTCCAGACTGTGCTCTTGGGCGTGCGCCTGTTCCAGAAAGCCCACTTCCGGCAATTGCCGAACTTGCTCGATGGCTTCCTGGTCTACTGGGATTCGGCCCAGCGGAGTCGAAAAGGCCGCCATCCCACTGACCGCGATGCCCCGGAATCCGACCCGATGGCTCGGCCCCAGCAGGACGACCCGGGTGATGACATCCCGGATCGCGCGCAACCGGGCATAGGCCGAAGCGGCGATGGGGCCAGAGTAGATGTAGCCGGCATGAGGGGCGATGATCGCCTTGGGCGGCGGTTCGGTCGAAGGTTCGACCTGATTGAGAAGCTGTCGCACCTGGGCGTGCAGTTCCCCTGCATTGGCTGGATAGAACAATCCCGCTACGGCGGGTGTGCGCACGGTCTGCATAACGCCCTCCCGATGAGTTTGCCAATACCAATCGGTTAGAGTATAGGGCGTAAATTCGTTCGGCGACGGTCGAATTGTGGTCTAAACCTTACGGCAACCAGCATTCCGCTGGCCGAAAAACGACGAGAGCCTTTGTCACAGGAGGCCATGATGAATCAAACCACCGAGTTTTTTCCCACCCGCTACTGGCACGCCCTCGACGATGGCCGGGTCCAGTGCGATGTCTGCCCCCGCTTCTGCAAGCTGCACGAGGGCCAGCAGGGCCTATGCTTCGTGCGCGGCTGTCACGACGGCAAGATCATGCTGACCAGCTATGGCCGGTCCAGCGGTTTCTGCATCGATCCGATCGAAAAGAAGCCCCTCAACCATTTTCTGCCCGGCACCTCGGTGCTGTCGTTCGGTACCGCCGGTTGCAATCTGGCCTGCAAGTTCTGCCAGAACTGGGATATGAGCAAGTCGCGCGAGATGGACACCTTGGCCGACGCCGCCGCGCCGGACAAACTGGCGCGAGTGGCCCGCGAACTGGGCTGTCGCAGCATGGCCTACACCTACAACGACCCAGTGATCTTCATGGAGTACGCCATGGATGTCGCCATCGCCTGCCGCGATTACGGGATCAAGTCGGTGGCGGTCACCGCCGGCTACATGTGCGACGAGCCGCGCCGGGAATTTTACCAATACATGGACGCCGCCAATGTGGACCTCAAGGCGTTCACCGAGGAGTTCTACTGGAAAATCTGCGGCGGCCATTTGCAACCGGTGCTCGATACGCTGGTGTACCTCAAACGGGAAACCAACGTCTGGTTTGAGATTACCACCCTGCTGATTCCTGGAGAGAACGATTCGGATACGGAACTGGAGGCGCTGACCCAATGGGTGGTGGAAAACCTGGGACCGGAGGTGCCGATTCACTTTACCGCCTTCCATCCAGACTGGAAGATGCTGAACCA
>WBUJ01000147.1 GCA_008933795.1 Candidatus Contendibacter sp.
TCGGCGTCCAGAATGTTCTGGATGTCCCGGTTCAGTTCGTCCCGTCCCGCCAGCATCTCGTCCATTTCGTGCTGGCCCAGCACCGAGCGCAGCGTGGTCTGCGCCAACTGGCTGGTGGCGTTGTAGTAATCCTCGACCTGAATGATGGCCCGCTCCGGATCGACCACCCGGAAGTAGATCACCGCATCGACTTTGACCGAGACGTTGTCGCGGGAAATCACGTCCTGGCTGGGTACGTCCATGACGATGGTGCGTAAATCCACCCGCCGCATTTGCTGGATGACCGGCACCAGGATGATCAGCCCCGGTCCCTTGATGGCCTGGAAGCGGCCGAGGAAAAACACCACGCCGCGCTCGTATTCGTACAGCACCTTGATGGAGGCGAAGACCAGCAGCAGCAAAATGAACAGCGCGATCAGGAAGGGATTGAACAAGATCATGACGGTGGTTCTCCTGTGTCGGAATTCAGCGGTTGCACGAACAGCGTCAACCCAGCGCGGCTGGCGACCCGAACCCGCTCGCCCGGACGCAGTGGCCGGTCGGCGCGAGCGAGCCAGGATTCGCCGTGAATCCAGACCCGTCCCGGATCGTCGGCCATGACCGCGCCGACCGCGCCCAGCATTTCCTCCGCGCCGCTGACCACGGGCCGGCGGCGCTGGCGGACCAGCAGCGTCGCCAAACCGATCAGCAGCCCGGCGCTGGCCAGGGCGAAGCCGAGAATCAGGGCGAGCGGGATTTGGTAACCGGGGCTGGTTTCATCCCACAACAACAGCGAACCGGCGACGAAGGCGGTGATTCCGCCCAGGCCCAGCGCGCCGAAGCTGGGCGCGAACGCTTCGGCGATCATGAACGCCAGCCCGAGCAGCAGCAACGCCAGCCCGGCGGCGTTAACCGGCATGACCTGAAAGGCGAACAGCGCCAGCAGCAGGCAGATTCCGCCCAGCACCCCCGGCGCGGCCATGCCTGGATGGGCCAGTTCGAACACCAGTCCGTACACCCCGACCAGTAGCAGGATATAGGCGGTCATGGGATGGGCGATCATCCCCAGCAACCGGGTGCGCCAGTCGGGTTTAAGGCTTTCGACCGTCAGTCCCTGGGTCGCCAAGGTGGAATTGCCGCCGGCCACAGCTACTTGCCGGCCATCGGCTTGGCGCAGCAGATCGGGGATGTCGGCGGCGACCAAGTCGATCACGCCCTGTTGCAGCGCATCCCGGGCGCTGAGGCTGGAGGCTTCGATCACCGCCTGTTCGGCCCACTCGGCGTTGCGCCCGCGCAGTTGGGCCAGCGAGCGGATATAGGCGCGGGCGTCGTTGATCAGTTTGCGCTCCATGGCATCGGTGGGCATGGGCGCGGTTGTCGATGGATCTGTTGAAGGATCGCCGGGTTTCGGTGCGGTCGGTTCCTTCGCGGGGTCGCGGGGTGGTGGGGACGACAGCGGCAAACCGCCAATACGAACTGGCGTGGCTGCGCCAAGGTTGGTGGCCGGAGCCATGGCGGCGAGGTGGCAGGCATAGAGGATGTAGACGCCGGCGCTGGCGGCGCGGGCGCCTTCCGGGGCGACGTAGCCGATCACCGGCACGGGCGAGGCCAGGATCGCCTGGATGATGTCGCGCATCGAACTGTCCAGCCCGCCGGGCGTGTCGAGCTTGAGGATCGCGACGGCGGCATTGCGCGCCCGCGCCTGCTCCAGACCGCGCAGGATGAAATCGCGGCTGGCCGGGTCGATGGCCCCATGCACTTCCAGCGTCAGCGCCAGACCGGGCGTGGACGTGGCCGCCGTTACGCTCCCGCCCAACACCGCCAGCGTTCCCGCCAAGATCAGCGCCGCCAAAATGCGCATGTCGGAATCCCCGCGAGGGTTGTGAATCTACCTTGATTGTAGCCCCGTTCCGCCGTCCTGCTTGGATGGCGTGGCTTATCTCAAAAAAGGTCGTATGATGTAAAAAAACTACATTTAAAGACTTTCCAGACATAGTGATATGGAGAAAAAAGGTTCGTCTTTTCCGCTGGTTGAAACAGAAAATAACACTTACATCGTTGAAACTTCCGGCTATAAATTTATCAAGTAGCATTGGTGGAGGGGGCGAGGTAACCGCGTTTCTGCCTAGTACCTTGGCAGCCTATTCTGCCTATTGCAATATTAACCTGTTCTGTCTAACCAACTGTTAGAGATAAAAATGACTGCGAGATACTATTTTCACGGAGATGAAGTAGGAGACCGAACAGGGCAGTATTATTGCGCATACTGTGATTCGTTTGTGGATGAGAAGCACTTTTCAGAGGTCTCGCATTCAGGCACAGATAAGGAAAGATATGATCGCTCAGTGAAGGGTTGGACGGTTCTTAAGAAAAACTCACAAGGCGGCCTTCATAGGCCGAATGATGCACACAATCTTTTTTCAAGTATCCCCAAGCCAAAGAAGCCGAAGACAGGTCCTTTCTCTCGCTGGCTGATGAAGCAGCAAGATCGAGATGATCCCATTGGCGATCTATCCAAGGATGTACAACGAGACAAAGGTTTTCCCTTGGAAAGCAGTTCATTAGAAATACTTAGAAATCGCCTCATTGGCCAATTCGCTTGCAATGAAGCAATTCAAGCTCTTGAAGAGGCTTATGAGGAGTTTAAGAGCAACAATACTGTACGATCTGGCCTTTCTTTAGCTCTAAGGTTTGATGTCTTTCGTAGAGATGATTACCGTTGCCAAATATGTGGTACAACCGCTTCTGAAGGTGCTCGGCTGGAGGTTGACCATAAAATTCCCGTAGCAAAAGGAGGGTCAGATGAAATGAGTAACATATGGACACTATGCTTCAACTGTAACCGTGGCAAAGGAACAAAAAATCTCTAACAATCACATGCACTCGGACAGCAAAAAGCGCCGCTCGTTCCTCGCTCTGCTTTTTGCTGCCGGTGATGTGTGGCGTTAGGCGGTTCAAAGCAACGGTATGAAATCCATGTCTGGAACACTACCTAGATATCCCAACTAAAAAAGTCAGTGCATGGAATTATGTTTGGATAGGGGTAGGCATTTTTATGCTGTTGTTTCTGTTTCTCCCAAAAATTATTAGTGGGACCTTACAAAATCAATGAAACTCATCGCCGTTTCCCTCTGGATGCGCTCCCCATTCGCCCGCGCTGGGATAGACGATCCGCTGACACAGCGCCCCGTTGGGATTCGCGCTCAGTTCCGCCATGACTCGCGGCAGGTCGGCAAACAAGCTCTCGCCGCTGATTAGCGCGTCCAGCGCGGGATCGTCCAGCAATTCCATCACGGTGGCCATGCGCCGCCGATGATCCCAACGCCCGCGTTGCGCGGCGGCGATGTGGCCGACCTGGGAACTTTGGATCGCAAGCCGCTGGCTGTGAAACGCCTCGCCCAGCGGCAGACTGACCGGCCGAGCGCCGAACCAACTCGCTTCCACCACCGTCGCCTCGAAGCCGGCCAGACCCAGCGCCGTCGCCAAGCCAACAGGCGAACCACTGGCGTGAATCACCCGATCCTGTTCCCCGTCCGCCCGCTCCGGCAGGGCGAAGCGGACGCCCAGGCGGTGGGCGATGGCCTCCCGGCGCGGGTCCACGTCCACCAGTTGCACCGCGCAGCCTGGCAACCGTCCCGCCAGCCGCGCGATCAGGCAACCGACCACGCCCGCGCCGATCACCGTGATCCGGTCGCCCAGCCGGGGCGCGGCGTCCCACAGCACGTTGAGCGCGGTCTCCAGATTGGCCGCCAGCACCGCCCGACCCGGGGGAATCGCCGGGGGAATCGGAGTCAGCGCCGCCGCCAGAACCACGTAGCGGTCCTGATGCGGATACAGACAAAATACGGTGTGCCCGCGTAACGCGGCGGGACCGGCCTCGACCACGCCGACGCTACAATAGCCATACTTGATCGGTGCTGGAAACTCGCCTTGCTGAAACGGCGCGCGCATCGCCTGATATTGGCTGGGTGGCACTTCGCCGCGAAACACCAGGCTCTCGGTGCCGCGACTGATGCCGGAATACAGCGTCCGCACCCGCGCTCCGTCTGCGCCAAGCGCTTCCAGCCGCTCCGCGCGAATCTCGCCCCGACCCGGCGCCGCCAGCCAGAAGGCGCGCGCCGACAAAAGTTCGCTGGCCATCATTACCCGATCAACCATTGGTTCATTTGCCGATGCCCATGAATCGTTTAACCATATCCCCGCTTCGACCACTCATCTTCAGCGCCTTACTTCACCTCGCCATCGTGCTGCCGCTGGTGGCGGGGCTGGCGCTGGCCCTGGCCGAAACTTTCCAGTTGCCCGTCGGCTATGCCCTCCAAGCCCTCGCCGCCTTCGCCGGCCTGCTGCTGGTCCTGCTGCCATTCCTGCCCCAGCACCAGCCGCTGCAACGATTCGGCGCGGCCAACAGCGTTACCCTCCTGCGCGCGGGCATGGCCGCGCTGGCCGCCGGTCTGATCGGTCGAACGGATCTGCCGCCCGGACTGGCCTGGACGCTGGCCGCGCTGGCCGGCATCGCGCTGATTCTCGACGGCGTGGACGGCTGGCTGGCGCGGCGCGGCGGTTGGCAAAGCCCGTTCGGCGCCCGGTTCGACATGGAAGTGGATGCCGTTTTCATTCTGATCCTGGCGGCGCTGGTCCATCAAGCCGACAAGGCCGGCGGCTGGGTTTTGCTATCCGGCGCGCTGCGCTATGGCTTTGTCGCGCTGGGCTATCTCCTGCCCTGGTTGCGCCAGCCGTTGCCGCCGCGCTGGCGCCGCCAAGCCGCGTGCGTGATTCAGACCGCCGTGTTGGCGCTGTGCCTGATCCCGCCCTTGGTGCCACCGTGGACCACGCTGCTGGCGGCGGGCGCGCTGGGGCTGCTGGCGTTGTCCTTCACGGTGGATACGGTCTGGCTGGCTCGTCACGCGCCTCCGGCGGAGTGACGGATGCTGGCGGCGGCGGGCTGTTCAGTAGGCGCAACAGCAATGGCCCCAGGCTTTCCACGCCGCCCAGCGCCGCCGGACCCGGCGTCAGGCCCGCCCGGAATCCCGCTACCTGAAACGCACCGATCAACTCCGGGGCGCGCGAGAACACATGAACCGGCGTCTGCCAGGAGATCTCGCGCCCACCGACGATGGCCGGCGGCTGGTGATCGCCCAGAACCAGCAGCAGCGCGTTGGCGGGCGCGCGTTGGCGCAGATAGCCGCCCAGCACCGCCAAGTTGTAACGAACGCTTCGGACATAGGCGGCGGCCAGCGCTTCGCCATCCAGGCGCTCGTTCAACTCCACCCCGCCTGACGCGGCGGGTGCGGCCAACAGGGCATCAAACCGGCTCCAGTCCAATTCGTAGGGCGGGATGGGCGCAAACGGGGCATGGCTGTTGATGGTGGGGAAAAATACGAACAGCGGCGACCGGTTAGCCGATTCCACCTCGGTGCGATGCAACTGGTACAGGCTGTATTGGTCGGGAATGACCCAGCCGCCGTAAGCGGGGCCACGATAGTCCAGGCTGGCGGCGTCGAGGATCCGGTCGAAGCCATAGAACCGCCCTTCCGGCCAAGCGTGCCGCAGTCCCGGCATCAGCGCCACGCAGCGGTAGCCAGCGGCGGCGAACCGGCTGACCAGGGTAGGCCGACTGGAAGCCAGCAGGTCGTAATAATCGCCCTGATCGGCGATGCGCAGCCCGGACAGCAGGCTGGAATGCGCCAGCCAGGACAAACCGCCGAACGTGCTGGATTCGACCCGCGCCGAGGCCGCCAGCCAGCCCGCAGCGGTCAGCGACCGTTCCAGGGCGGCGAAATCGCCGGCGAGCGGCGCGGCGAAGCGGGGATCGTCAAACACCAACGCGCCCTGCGATTCGAAAAAGATCACGAACACGTCGCCCCGCCGCAAACGGCCCAGGTTCGAAGCCGGCAACGGCGGCTGAACCGCGATCCAGCGGTCGTCCCGAAACACGGTCGCGGCCAGCACCATTTGAACCTGCTCGGCCAGCATGGCGGTCACCGGCAGCGCGAACAGGGCCTCAGTCGGCAGGCGCGGACTCAGGCGACCGACGCCGTACAACGCCAGCAGCGTTAGGGACAGGACGCCGAACGCGCGCCGGGCGGGAGCGCCGGCGAGCGCGGCCACGATGACGCCGACCGCCCAGCGCAGGATGGCGAACAGCGCGGCCAGCAGCGCCAGCAGCGCCACGCCGCCCAGCAGCGCCCGCCAGCCGGCCACCCGATCCAGAAACAGGGCCGCCACCGCCGGGACATGCCGGCTATCCCAGTACAGGTTGATGGAACGACCCATCAAGGCCGGCGCGGTGACATCCAGATAACGTCCCAGCATCAGGATGACGAACCCCGCCAAAACCGCGTTGCGCCACCCGCGCCCCAGCGAGCCACGCCAAGCGGCGGCGAGAACCAGCGCTAGCAGCAATGCCGCCAGTTCGATGGACAATTCGGGAACCCAGCGCACGCCGATCGTCGGCCAACGGTTCTGAAACGTCAGCGCCGAGTTGAGAACGAACAGCGCCAGGAACAGGCCAAGCGCGTTCGCCATTCCGTGGCCAGCGAAACCCTGTCGGGTTCGACTCGCCGCGCCGCTCATGCTGGCCATTTCTTTCTAATTGGGCCTCGATGCTTGGGAACTGCTCGCTTGCCACTCGCGGGCCAGTTGTCGAGCGCGAGCCAGATCGACCTGGCTCATCTGGCTGGCAATAGCGTCCAGCGGCTGGGCCGCGCCCACGTAGCCGCCGGACACCGCCAGACTCAACCATAGATGGGCCTTGATCAAATCCTGCACCACCCCCCGACCGGCGCCGTACAGCATCCCCAGTCCATACTGGGCCAGCACCAAGCCGCTGTCGGCGGCCTGCTCGAACCAACGAAGCGCCTGCGGATCATCGCGAGGCACGCCGCGTCCGGTCGCGTAGCTGAGCGCCAGCATCAACTGGGCCAGCGGCAAATTCTGTTCGGCCGCCTTGCGGTACCAAGCGACGGCCTGCGCCGGGTCGCGCGGCAAACCGCCCCGCCCATCCGCGTACATCAGTCCCAGATTCAACTGGGCCAGCGGCAGATTTTGCTCGGCCGCCTTGCGATACCAGACCGCGGTCTGCGCCTCGTCGCGTGGCGCCCCCCGCCCGGAGGCGTACAGTACCCCAAGATTGAACCCCGCCACGGCATCGCCCCGTTGGGCAGCCTCGCGGAACCATTGCAGCGCCTGCCGGTCATCCTGAGTCACGCCAACCCCCTCGGCGTAGAATGTCGCCAAGCGAAACTGGCTGGCGGCATGGCCCTGCTCCGCCGCCTTGCGATACCACTCCGCCGCCAGGCCGTCGTCGCGCGCCACGATCTCGCCGCTCGCGTACAGTCCGGCCAGCCGGTGACCCGCCTCGGCGTGGCCCTGTTCCGCCGCCTTGCGCAGCCAGTCCAGCCCGGCTTGGTCGTTGCGAGGCGCGCCGCGACCCGCCAACACCCGCTCCGCCAGTAAAAATTGCGCTTCGGGATAGCCACCCGCCGCCGCCAGCCCCAGTAACTGCATCCCCTTGACTTCGTCCAGCACGACCCCGCGGCCGTTCAAATAACCGTTGGCCAGCTCCAATTGCGCCATCGGCAGGTTCTGATCGGCCGCGCGGCGCAACCACTGCAAGGCTTCCAGATCATCGCGCGCCGTGCCGCGCCCGTCCACCAGCATCCGCCCCAGGGAGTACTGCGCCAGGGATTCACCCTGCTCGGCGGCCAGCCGATACCACTTCACCGCCTCCCCGTCGTTACGGGCGACGCCCTGGCCCTCGGCGTACAACCGACCCAGATTCACCTGCGCCAGCGCCAGTCCCCGATCGGCGGCCTTGCGAAACCAGCGCGCCGCCTCCTCGGCGCTGGCGGGCGCACCCCGGCCGGCCAGCAACCGCACGGCCAGGTTGTACTGAGCCTCGACATGACCCTGCTCCGCCGCCTTGCGATACCAGAGCACCGCATCCCGATCGCTGGCCGCCGCCACGCCACGGCCGGCGGCGACCATCGCGCCGAGATTGAACTGGGCGGCGGCATGACCCTGCTCCGCCGCCCGCCGGTACCATTGCACGGCCTCCTTGTCGTCGCGCGACACCCCTCGCCCGCTGGCGTAAAAATTTCCCAGTTCGAACTGGGCGGCGGCATGGCCCTTCTCCGCCGCCCGCCGGTAGCCGTTGGCGGCCTCCCGCTCGTCCCGACCCACGCCCTGACCGGTTGCATACTTGCCAGCCAGGATATACATCGCCTCGGCATTGCCCCATTCCGCCGCCTTGCGCAACCACAATAGCGCCTCCTTCTGGTTGGGAGCGGCGTTGGGGTTGGCAGCGTACAGCATCCCGAGCTGGAGCTGGGCGTCGGCATTGCCTTGAATGGCCGCCTTGCGCAACCATTCGATGGCGCTGCGCGGGTTTCGCTCCACGCCCTGGCCACTCAGGTACATCTGCCCGATCATGGTCTGGGCGCGGGGATCACCCTTCTTGGCCCACTCCATGTATTCCTGAAACGCCTTGGGGTAATCGCCGCGCTGGTAAAACTCGGCGGCGCTGTCGGTAGCGGCGTTGGGCGAGACTGGCCGGGCGTCGCCGTAATGCCACTTGCCGGTTTCGTCCTGCCATTTCTTGACGCTCGGCTCGGGCGGTGGAGTAGCGGCCTGGGCCGCGCCAGTCAGAAGAATTGCCAACCACAACGCTCGCTTGCGCATGACCGCCTCCGCTCGAACAGGACGGATGCCCTTGAATTTCTGGCATCCGTCGTCATTTAATAATAAATTGCAATCGTCGCCGCCACCGCGTTCGTTTCTCGCCACCGATCCGCCCCGGGCCGGATGTTTCGCCGCCGCCGGCGTCTACCCTATCCAGAATGGCGCGTCTATCATCCGAATCCAATTTTATCCTAGCAACCGAGGAAATCCGCATGGCCATCAATCTGCAAAAGGGACAGCGCATCAGCCTGGAAAAGGAAGCGGGGCACGGCTTGAGCCGGGTCGTCATGGGGCTGGGCTGGGGCATGAAGCAAGTCCAATCCCGCGGCTTTCTGGGTTTCGGCGGCGGCGCCCGCCAGGAAGCCGTGGACCTGGACGCCTCCTGCCTGCTGTTCGACGCCAGCGGCGCTCTGGTGGATACCGTCTGGTTTCGACAACTGGAAAGCCGCTGCGGCTCCATTCGCCACAGCGGCGACGATCGCGCCGGCGGCGGCGAGGTCGGCGCGGAGAACGAGCGTATCGCCATCGAGCTGAACCGGGTGCCCACCACGGTACAAACCCTGATCTTCACCGTCAACAGCTTCAGCGGCGAGGGCTTCGCCGGGATTCCCAGCGCCTTTTGCCGGATCGTGGACGGGGCCAACGGCGGCGAAATCGCCCGCTTCGACCTGTCGCTGGAAGGCGGCGCCTACACCGGCCTGATCATGACCAAGCTGTACCGCCACAACGGCGAGTGGAAGATGCACGCGCTTGGCGAACACGCCAGCGGCCGCACTTTCCACGATCTGTTGCCGGCGCTCCAACCCCATCTGTGAACCCGCCGGAGGAAGCGTCATGGACTTGCAACCCGGTCAGAACATCTCGCTCACCCAGTGCCAGCCGGCGCCGGCCGCCGTCGAAATCACGCTGGCCTGGGAGCCGGCGAATACGCCGCTGGCGATCGATTCCAGCGCTTTCGCCCTGACCGGCCAGGGCAAGGTGCGCGGCGACGGCGACTTCATCTTCTACAACCAACCGGCGCTGGCCGGCGGTGGCATCCAGCGCGCCGGCGACGGCCGCGCCTTCACGGTCCACTTCGCCGCGTTGCCGGCGGCCATCGATCGCTTGGTCATCGCTTTAACCATCGACCAGGGGCAGCGGCGTGGCCAATCCTTCGGCCAGTTGAGCCAAGTCCGGGCGGAAATCCGTGACGCTGGCAGCCAGGCGGTGTTGGCCGCTTTCCCGCTGACCACCAAAATGATGGCGGAAACCGCGTTGATCGTCGGCGAGCTGTACCGACGCAATGCCGAATGGAAATTCCGCGCCGTCGGCCAAGGCTTCGTTGGCGGGCTGGGACCGCTGGCCCAACAATACGGCGTGGACGTAGCCGACGATCCCGACGCCGCGCCGCCGGCTGCCGCCCCGCCCACGCC
>WBUJ01000148.1 GCA_008933795.1 Candidatus Contendibacter sp.
TCACCCTGCTCCCGCGCTACCGCCAGGCGCTGCGCGACCACGGTGCGGATGCGCTGGAGGCGGAAACGTGGCTGCGACCACTGCTGCGCTCGATCAACGCGCTGGCGGCGGGGATGCGGAATACGGGGTAATCGGCCGCCCGCTATTCGCGACGATCACCGGCCCGTCCCAGGGCCGGTTTCCCGAACAACTCGCGCTGCGTGGCCTGCACCACCGCGACGATAGCGGGATGCAGCAGTCGGCGCTCGGTGGTGATGGCGTAGAGTTGCTCGGTTACCGCTTCGATGCGCCCGACCGCCTGGACCGCGTATTGCTGGCTCACGTACTCGGCAATCGCAGTAGGGGCGACGAACAAACCGGCGCCAGCCTGACCGAACGCCTTGAGCAGGGCGCTGTCTTCAAATTCCCCCACGATGCGCGGGTACAGGCGTTGAGCCTCAAACCAGCGCATGAGGTCGGGCCGCAGCGCGACGTCTTCCCCCGGTAACAGAAACGGCGCCCGGTCCAGCAGCGCGGGAAAAGTCCCCGGCAACGATTGCGCCAGCTCCGGCGCGGCGAACACCGTCAAATCGCTCTCGCCGAGAAAGTGGCTGTAGCCCCGGACATTGAGGTGAGTGGGCATGGGCCGGTCGGCGATCACCAGATCGAGATGGTGGACCGCCAGTTCCGCCAGCAGCGGCTCCAACCGGTCCTCGCGGCAGATGAGCCGCACCGGTTCGGCGAGGTGCAACGCCGGCTCGACCACGCGATAGGCGACCGATTTCGGCACCGAGCCGGCGATGCCGACCCGAAACGGCGCGCTTTTCCGCGCTGCCTGGTCCACAGCGACCTCCAGCAGTTCGTTGCCGAGCGCGAAGATTTCATCGGCATAACTGAAGATGCGGCGCCCCATGTCGGTCAATTCCAGACCACGCCCGACCCGGCGAAACAACTCGACGCCGAGGCTGGTTTCCAGTTCGCCCAGTTGGCCGCTGATGGATTGCGGCGTCAGGTGCAGACGCTGGCTGGCGCTGGCGATGCTGCCGGTCTTGGCGACCATCCAGAAATAGCGCAAGTGCTTGAAGTTGAGACTGGGCATTACAGCGAAACAATCAAGGCGGTCATGTCCGCAACACCCGGACTTCGGGGGTAAGGCCCTGTTCCCGCGCAACCTTGCAAAACCCCTGATCAAAGGTGTGCATGATGGCCCTGCCACAGGCCGCGAGATGCAGGGCGCCGGCGAAATCAGCGCCCAGGCGATACCAGTCGAGCGCCCTGATGACCTGATCTTCGTCCTCAATCTCCGTATGGTTGGCGGTCACGATGAGGGTAAAAAAATCCGCCATCCGTTCTCTGGGATAGTCGTATCGAGCACGGAGCACCCATTTAGTTTCCAGAAGCACGGTTCTGGAAATGAACACCGTTTCAGACAACAGTAGTTTTTGCACGATTTCCAGTTGTCGCGGATCATCCTTAATGGCAATCCGCACCAGCAGGTTGGTATCGAAGGCAATCATCGGCAGGTTCCATTCGGCTCCTCGTTCAGATCGACTGGCCGGCAAAGCTCTTCCGTGCTGATGGGGGGCCGTCATATTGAAGAAAACCGATCAAGTCCGCCAAGGTATGCGGCCCCTTTTTCCGTTTCGATTTCAGCAACACGCCATCGCTGGTCTCAACGAAAATCAACTCAGCGCCGCTGGTCCAGCCCAGCCGCTTGCGCAGTTCCTGGGGAATGACCACTTGGCCTTTGCTGGATAATTTGGCGGTGATAGCCGTCATAGGGCCTCCGGTAAGACGATAGCCCTGAGACACAAAATCCAGGGCGTTGATGATGGTGATTTGATGGTCGGCGGGCGGCGAATTGGGCCAGTAGAATGGTTAGTTGCGTATTGAGAGTTTCCTCCCTGTGGCGGTAGGCGGTCATGCCCGTAACACCCGGATTTCCGGGGCCAGGCCCTGTTCCCGCGCGGCCTTGCAAAACCCCTGATCGAAGGTGTGCATGATCGCCCTGCCACAGGCGGCGAGATGCAGCGCATCGGCGAAATCAGCGCCGAGGCGGTACCAGTCGAGCGCCTGGGCCACGGCGTCATGGTTCTCGATCACGGTGTTGTCGGTTTCCAGCAGTTCCGCGAAAAACCGGCTGATCTGTTCCCGCGTCTTGCGGTAGCCGGCCCGCAGCACCCATTCCGTCTCCAGCAGCACCGTTCGCGGAATAAATACCGCGTTCAGCGCCAGCAGTTGCCTCACCACGGCCACTTGAGGGGGATCATCGTTGGTCGCGGCGCGAACCAGCAAGTTGGTGTCGAATGCGATCATCGGCTGCGTTTCTCAGACTCTTCCCAGTCGGCGCGGTAATCTACCGGCTTACACAATTCCTCGATGGGAATGGGCGGCCCGTCGTGCTGGAGCATACCGATCAAGTCTTCAAGCCTTTTGCCGCGTTTTTTCGGCGCCGCTTTCAGCATGATGCCATTGCCAGCGGGGGTTACAGTGAGTTCCGTGCCGGCTTCCCAATGCAAGGCATCACGGATGTCCTTGGGAATGACGACCTGGCCCTTGGTGGATAAGGTGACAGTGGCGGTGGACATGGCGACCTCCGGTAAGAAAAAAGGTAAGAAGACTAGTATGGTTCAGTAGCGATTGAGGTACAAGCCTGACCTCGCCTAAGCGTCAATTTAAGGAGACTGACCCGCTTCCCGGTCAGTTACCGCCCCGGCGTTTCAGCCGGCAGGGCGACGTTGTTTGGAATTTCCCCTCATTAGACAAGGAGGGGTGGCGCGCAGCGCCGGGGTGGTTCGACCGCGGCAATTCCACAACTCAGATAGGATAGGCACGATCACGACTCATATTTGACAGATATTGTTCTTGAAGTATCAGTTGTGGCAGTGACGATGACATCAAACCCATTCCAATTTGGCCTATTGGTAGGAACCAAAAGAAATATGGCCGATTCAAGTCGAATCCCTAGTGTTTTGATATTGAGCGCAAGTGTATCCAGGCACATTCCTGCCAAAATCTCATTACGCAAGATGGCGAATGGCTCTGGAGTTACTTTTCCAGTAAGCAAGTCAATTTCAACTTGATTTGGATTTAAAGCACACCACATGCAATGGTAATGCTCTGCTGAATTAGAAAATTTGTCAGCAACATTTCGTAAGATAGACCTTAACTGACGGTACCGGCTTGGGCGTGGAACACCATGCCAATGACCAAAGCGTTCCCAAAAATCAGCTAGAAAGAGTAATTTTGGAACTGCTTCCAGACTAAATCGAAAGCGCAGGTCGTTTTGACGACATATCCAATAAATGCAAAAAAGATAGTCGGCACCAAGCGACCCGATTAAAAATTCCACGCCAAGTAATTCTATATCTTGTCCGGTACGGCGACTACAATAGTGAGATAATCGCTTGGATCCTTTTTGCAGCGATCTTAGCCATTCAGCAACCAAGGCGCTACTTTTGCTATTTCTTGCGAAGGTATCATCAGTCAAATTCGACATGCGTTGTCGAATCAATTGCTTAGCTCTACGTAGATAATTGATCGCAGTATGATCGCCGCGTGCTGCACGTTGAGCATGGATATGTTCGATGAGAAAAAGCCGAAAGCGTAAGCGAGCATACCCAGACAATTTAGTTTGTCGGATACGGAGAAGAATCGTGGGGTTTGGCAGCTCTCCAGCTAAAATACGATTTGCGAGTTGCCTCAGAAATACAGCCAAAAGAGGAGCATGACGTGAGTCAAGCGCATAATCAGAGAGAGGCTTTTTAGTTGTTGAAGATGGTGGTAAAACGGGTGAAGGTTGAACGATTTGCGTAGTGTAAGGAATATCTTGAAGCACTTCGAGCCGCGCAAATTTAAGCACTAACCACTTACTACCCTGATTAGTGAAATCTACCAGAGCACGGGGAAGCCGCTCTTCTGGAAAGTCGCCTTGATCAATTCTTTCAATGACTCTGCCTATGCCAAATTTCCAGTGGCGAACCCAGCATCCAGGAATAATAGCAGGGTCTATTACAGTTTCTTTTTCCGTATTCATCCGAACAACTCCCCCTGATCGCTTTCTTGCTCTGGATCGCTCAACAAAGCCGCTTGCTGACCCGCAGGCCGACCGACCGCCGCTTTCCCCGTCAATCCCGGTTCCCGCGCCAGCATTTCCCGCAACGGTCCCAAATCCGGCAGGCCCAGCGCCGCGCTCAGCGCCTCGTCAATGGCGCGTCGCGCCGGATCGTGGTTCGGCCGGGCGAGTGCCTGAAGCTCCCGGTCGCACAGCGCGTCGTAAGCGGCAGCCAGACTTGCCGCTTGGACGTCGTTCAAGGCCCGCACGTCCAGCACCGGCATTGTTGCCCAGGCGGGTTTTTTCATTTGCATCCAGGCGCTGCGGGTTGCCACACGACTTCCAAAGAAAGCGAGCAACGATAAACTGCCGTTGAGCCAGATCAACAACGCCTTGCGGCGTTCCGGCGATAAATCGGTTGTGAGCGCCCACCAGGTATTACCGAGCACCGGTTGATCGAAACCCACTGCCAGAACGCGATGGGTGATCGTCCATAACCGTTCCACCAGCAGAATATCGGCGGCCATGGTCCACAGATGGTAGGGATAATCGGCGTAGTCCGCCGTAGCGGCCCGGTCGGCGTAGCGCGGAGTCGCGCGGGGTTGCAGCCAGGCGTTCGGTTGTTGCCGGAGCGTCCTGACCTTGTCCGCCTCGTGATCCCAGAACGCCGGGTGCAGCGTCGGCACATCCTCGTACAGATCGAACGCTTCATGGATGCGTCGCCGGTCGGGGCCAATGCCGCCGAGCTGACTCACCGGGCACAAGGCGATGGGAATCGCCGGTTGTCCGGGCCAACTCACCTGTCCCCGTTGCAACGCCAGAAACGCCTTGGCCAGATCGCCACGGGAAAACAGCGCGCCGTGCCAGTTCTCTTCACCGGTCGAGGCGGGCAGGTGAACCACCTCGCCGAGACTGCCGGAGGGCGAACGGATGATGCCTTCGGGCAGGGTTTTCAACCGTTCGGCCAGATCGAGCGCCTCGTAGATCGTGGTCGGATTACGCCACAGGTTGATATAGGCCGTGGTTTCCGGCGCTTCCTGGCCGGTCTGCTTCTTGCGGGCGATGAACAGCAGTTCGGACAAGTCGGTGTTTTCGGAGAAGTTGGGCCGCTCGGCATCGTAGCTCGACACGACGATTTCCAGATGATAGCGGTCGGCAAGCAGTTGCCGGGTCGGCCCCCACGCCTCGCCGGACGCCAGCGCATGCGGCAGCACGAAGGCCAGTCGCCCGCCGGGCTTGAGCGACTGATCGGCCAGCGCCACGAACACCGCGCCCAGCCCTGCCGTGATGTTGGCCTGAAGGTTCTTGACCCGCTTTTTGAGTTCGGTTTGCAGCGCGCCCCGCTCGTCGGGCAGCGAACCAAACAGCAGATTGCCGCCGACGCTGCGCACGAACGGCGGATTCATCACGCACAAATCCAGTTCCGGCACCTTCGCGCTGGTCGCTTGCGTTTGATCCGCGCCGGCGCGGACGATTTCCGTCTGCGACTGATCGAGGGTGATTTGCGTCCACACCGCCTTCGTGCCGATGAAATCCAGACTGCCCAGGCGCGGCGTGCCGCCGTCCAGCCCCAGCGGCATGACGTACAGATTCATCCGCACGAAGGCGATGTCCGGGGCCAGCAGCGCGAGGGTGGACGCGGTCAGATGCACGGCGGTGGGCAGCACGTCGTAGCCGTGCAGGATGTTTTCCATGATGGCCCGGTGCAGCGCCTGCAAGTCCACCGGCGCCAGGCTGCGCCCGGTGTTGGCCCGTGCCAGGATGTAGGCGTCCGACACCGCCTGCGCCGTCGCCATCAGCAGCGTCCCGGTGCCGCAGGCCAAATCCGCGACCTTGAACTCGGCCAGATGCGCCGGGTTGCCGAAATCGCGTGGCCAGGGCCGGCTCAGCGCCAGCTTGAGCAGCAGGGTCGCCGCCGATACCGAGGTGTAATAGGTGCCGAGATATTTGGCGTGGTGCAGCAGCCAGTGGTAAATCCGGCCCATCAGGTCATGGCGCAGCGCCGCCTGATGCGCGCAAATCGCCTGCGCTTCCTTGAGCAGGGCGTGAAACGAGGCCAGGGTGTGCGCGGTGATCGGCAATTCCGCCAACACCCGCTCGCCCAGTTGGAAAATCGGCACATAATTGATGTTCTGCCAAATCCACTGCCAATGGGCGCGGGCCGCACCCACCACGTCCCGCTGATCCTCCAACCGGCGCAGCGGCGTCACGCGGGGATTCGTCGCCGCCAACTGTTCCTGAAAGATCAGCGCATTGGCGATCACCAGCGCGGACACCTTCGCCGCCGTCGTACGCCGTCCCTCGGCCTTGTCGCCGGTTTCGCCTTTCGGCGCGGGCATCCCCAGCAGATCGGACAAGCGGTCGCACGCGCCGGTCTGCCCGATCCAGATCAGCGCCACGCCGGTCAGTTGTTCCAGCAGGGATTGAGCGGTTTTGGCCACGAGGTCATCCTGGGCCATCGTTTCCTGCGTCCGGCGCAACGCATCCAGCAGCGCGGCGGGCGTGCCCTCGAACCACGCGGTTTCTTCGCTCTCCGCAATCAGGCAATACGCCAGGACCGCCGTTTCGAGTTGGTCGAGCAGGTCCAGGGTGGCGGTGGTGCGGAGTGCGCCGGGATACACGACAGCGGCGGCGATGTTGGCGATGCCGCGCTGCACCCGGCCCCGCGCATCGCCCAGCACCACTTCCCGCGCCTGGGGATGATCGGCGAACTTGCCCTCGATGACCACGCGCAACCCCCGCCAGTTGAACAGCACATCGGGCCGCTCCCGACCGCTGGCCTGAATGGTCTCGGCATCGGCCTTGACTCCGAAGCGCGCCAGCAGAATCGCCAGTTGCGTGTTGAGGGTTTCTTCCCGGTGGCGGTAAACGGTCATTTTCTTTCTCAGTTAGCCTGTTTGCTTGTAGAGGCTGAATTCTAATCAACGACTTGTATGCCAGGAGCGGACGGGCTTGCCCGCGATGGGCTGTTGAGCAATACATCGAATAAATCGAATGGTAGTTCAATATTATTCGGATTGTTGGATGCTTTTCTACCCTCTAAACTGCTTGTCGCCTTCAATCTGAAAGGAGCGACTTCATGAATATCCACATTCAAGCCCGGAGTTTCGCACTGACCGACAGCCTGCGCGAGTACATCGAGCGACGCCTGCGATTTGCGCTCGGCTGGGCCGATGACCGCTTACGCCAGATCTCGGTCCGCCTGTCCGATGAGAACGGCCCGCGCGGAGGCGAGGATAAGCGTTGCCGAATCCAGATCACCTTGCGTGGTGCCCCAAGCGTCGTCATCGACGACACCGAAGCCGATCTATACGTCGCCATCGACCGCGCCGCCGACCGGGCGGGTCGCTCGGTGGCCCGCCGGCTGGAGCGGCAACGCGACTATCGCCAAGGTCCGTCACCGGCGACGACGCCGGCTGATCCCATCACCCTGTCCCTGCGCTGAACCGATTTGGAGGAATCCGATGAAATACCTGCCGGAACTGTTCGCCGCCAACGCCCGCTGGGCCGAGGCGATGAAGGCTGCCGATCCCCAGTTTTTCGCCGGGCTGGCGGCGATACAAACCCCCGCGTATCTATGGATCGGCTGTTCGGACAGCCGCGTGCCCGCCAATCAGATCACCGGCCTGAAGCCGGGAGAAGTGTTTGTCCACCGCAACGTAGCTAACGTGGTGGTGCATACCGATCTCAACTGTCTTTCGGTGATGCAATTCGCCATCGACGTGCTCAAGGTCCAGCACATTATCGTCTGCGGCCATTACGGCTGCGGCGGCGTCAAGGCGGCCCTGGAAGGAGCCTCTTTCGGGCTGATCGACAACTGGTTGCGCCACATCCAGGACGTGCGCGACCGGCACGCGGCGTTGCTCGCCGCCCTGCCAGACCACGAGACACGCTGGCGCGCTCTATGCGAACTGAACGTTATCGAGCAGACGCGCAACGTCGCCCGCACCACCCTGGTGAGCGACGCCTGGAAGCGGGGACAACCCTTGAGGTTGCACGGCTGGATTTACGGGCTGGCGGATGGACACCTGCAAGACCTTCAGACGTCTATCAAGGACAGCGCGGAACTCGATGACGCCATCGCCCTGGCAATCGCCGGCGTGCGGTCGCGCTACGCGCCGCAGTGAGTCCGTCCGAATTTAACGCCGCAGGCCTTGCCCATCGGGGGCGGCGGATATCCCACGCCCCCGGACACCCCATTCCTGGGTCTGCACTACCCGACTTTTTCCATCCAGGGCAGAAAGAGAACATCACCATGCCTTCGCCAACGCCAGAAGCCAATGCCCCCGCCATGACCCTGCCCTGGCACGCCGAAACTCCTGAATCCGTCACCAGCCACTTGGCGGTCGATCCGGCAACGGGACTGACCGCCGCCGAGGCGCAAGCCCGCCTCCAGCGCCACGGTCCCAACCGCCTCGCCGAGCCGACGCCGCGCTCGGTCTGGCTCAAGTTGCTCGATCAGTTCAGAAGCTTCCTCATCATCGTCCTGCTCGGCGCGGCCGTGCTGGCGGGCGCAGTAGGGGACTTGAAGGACGCGGTGGTGATCGCCATCGTCGTCGTCATCAACGCCCTGCTCGGTTTCTTCCAGGAACACCGGGCCGAGGCCGCACTGGCGGCGCTGAAGAACATGCTGGCGCCGGTCGCCCGGGTGCAGCGGGACGGTCAGGCCGCACTGGTGGAAGCGGCGACTCTGGTCCCCGGCGACGTGCTGTTGTTGGAGGCCGGCGACCGCATCCCGGCGGACGCCCGGGTGATCGCCGCCCATGCCGCGGAAGTCGCGGAGGCGGCTCTGACCGGCGAATCCCACGCGGTGGCGAAAACGCCGTCGCCAGTCGCAGCCGATACGGTGCTGGCTGAGCGCAGCAATATGGCGTTCATGAACACGGTGGTCACTCGGGGCCGGCTCGAAGCCATCGTCACCGCGACCGGCATGACCACCGAAATGGGTCGTCTGGCTGGCCTCCTGGCCGAAACCGCCGAGTCGGCCACGCCGCTGCAAATCCAGCTCGACCGGCTGGGGAAACGACTGGCCGCCATCGCCGGCGTGGTGGTGGGACTGATTTTCATCATCGGCACGCTGCACGGCGACGATCTGGTAGCGATCACCATGACCGCCATCGCGCTCGCCGTCGCGGCGATCCCGGAGGGTCTGCCGGCGGTAGTCACCGTCACCCTGGCGCTGGGGATGCACCGCATGGCCAAGCGCCACGCCATTGTCAAAAAGCTCGCCGCCGTGGAAACGCTGGGCTGCACCACGGTGATTTGCTCGGACAAGACCGGCACTCTGACCCTCAACCAGATGACCGCGCGCCGCCTGTTCTACCAGGGCCGACGCTTCGCCGTCAGTGGCGAGGGCTACGCCAGCGCCGGGACCCTCACCGCCGAAGACGGCCAGGCGGCGCTGGATTTTCTGCCTCTGTTCACCCCCGCGACCCTGTGCGCCGATGCCCGCATCCGCGATGGCCAGCTCATCGGCGATCCCACCGAGGGCGCGCTGCTGGCGCTCGCCGCCAAGGGCAACGTGGTGGCGGACGAACTGGCCTGCCATAGCCCGCGCATCGCCGAAATTCCCTTCGATTCCGCCCACAAATTCATGGCCACCTTCCATCACGACGGGGTCATGGTGCAGATGTGGGTGAAGGGCGCACCCGACGTGCTGCTGGCGCGGGCGACCCGTTATCTTGACGCTGCCGGTGAAGCGCCGCTGGATGAGGCGGCCCGCGCCGCCTTCGAGGCCGAAAACGCCGCGCTGGCGGGTGAGGCCATGCGGGTGCTGGCGGTGGCCGGGCGCACCCTGCCCGCTCAGGACTTCGATCCGGCCGGCGACCTGATGGCCTGGGCGGACGATCTCACGCTGATCGGGCTGGTCGGCATCATGGATCCGCCCCGCCCCGAAGCGCGGGAGGCGATTCGGGTCTGTCAGGCTGCCGGGGTGGCGGTCAAAATGATCACCGGCGACCACCGCGCC
>WBUJ01000289.1 GCA_008933795.1 Candidatus Contendibacter sp.
GGCATTCGCTGCGGGAAATCTGGCGCTATTTCCGGTATTCCTGGTCGATTCCCCAGTTTTCCACCCCTGGCCGACAACTGCTTTATCTGGTGCGGGATGCCGCCCATCCCTGTCATGCGGTCATGGGCATCATCGGGTTGAATAATGGCGCTCTGCAAATGGGCGAGGATCGGGAATATCACTTGGGCTGGAGTTTGCGTAGTCGTTCACCCCCCCGGCTGCGGCAGGGGCGCGAGGGGCAGTCCGGCGCGCCGGTCGGCGATGGCGCGTTCGAGATAGCGCCACGGGGTGTGGCCGCGCTGGCGGCAGGTGTCGATGATGCTGGCGAGCAGGGCGACGACCCGCGAGCCGACCGGGGTGCGGGTGCCCAGGCTGAGCTTGCGCAGGATCACCCAGTGGCGCAGGGCGCGCTCGGCGGCGTTGTTGGTCAGCGGGAGTTCGGGATGCGCCAACACCTGGAAGATGGCTTCCCAGTCGTTGAGCAACTCGACCGCCAAGGCATGGGTTTTCGGATGGGGGCTGCCCTGGCGCCGCTCGCAGGCAGCGCGCAAGGTGGCGAGTAGCGGCGCGGGCTGGGTGGGCAGATCGACCGAGGGCGGGCCTTCGCGGGCGGCGTACCCCGCCGCCATCAGGGCTTCCAAGGTGTCCAGCACGATCCGACCGAAGGCGCGGGCCTCGTGGTGACAGCTCTGCGCCAAGCCCCGCGCCTTGCGAATCAGGTGCGCCCAGCAGCGCAGCCGGCGCGGGTAGTGGCGGTAGGACGCCCAGCCATCGCTCATCAGCCAGCCGGTGAAGCCGTCGAGCACGTTTTCGACCAACTCCTTACCGCGCCCGGCGACGTAGTACAGGGTCACGGTCAGCGACCGGAACACCCACAGCCACAGGGTCTGGTCGTGTTCGGGCCACGGGGTTTCGTCCGCGTGCAACAGCTCACTGGCCAGCACCGCCTGAACCAGTTCCTCTTCCGCCGGCGCCACGGCGGCGCTGGCTTCGTGGAGCGTCTGATGGATCGTGCCGATGCTCAGCTTCAGCCCCAGCCACTCGCCCAGGAATTCCCGAATCCGCGCCCGCGACAGCCGGAACCGGTAGGCCAGCGCCACGATCAGGGCCGCCAGTCCCGGCCCCACCAGCCGCCATTCGCCGAGTTCGATTCCCGCCAGCAGCGGGTCCACTACGCCGTGGCCGGGCTCGGCCCGGGTCCGGTGGCCGCAGGCGCAGGGCGTTTCGTAATAGCGATGGTCCACCACCCACAAGGTTAGCCCCGGCCGCGCCGGATCGTCCCAGTGCAGATCGACCGCCTGAAACCCGGTGTAGGCCACCGCCACCGCCGGGTCCGGCGGCCGGCCACAGCCGGCGCAGACCGCCGGGTAGTGCGGGCGTTCCGCGTGCGCCTGGAACACTTGCGTCCGGCCGATCCCCGGCGCCCCCGGTTGTTTGCCCGGTTTGCGGGCCGGTGGGGCCTTCGCCGGTGTGGTCTCGGCCGCTTGCGTCCCCGCGGGTTTCACCTCGGCCGGTTTCGGTTCGAGGTCGCCCTCCGCCGCGTCGGCGTCGACGTCAGGGCTAGCGTCCGACTCCCATGCACCGCCCTTCCGTTCCCACGGCGCCCGACTGCTCGGCGGGCGCGAGCTGTTCGACGGTCCCTGGTTCAATCGGTCCCGTGCTTCCTTCAAGTCGTCCAGCAGCTTGGCCGACAACCCGCGCAAGGCCGCCTCATCCAAGGCATCCAGGTAGGCGCGGTCTAATTGGCGTAGGCTGTGTTCGCTCAGGTGCATGGCGGTCGATCACGGGGCTCGGCTATAGTGTTCCATACCCGACCCGTGGAGGAAAGTTAGCCGTCATCGGGAGGGGGAGGTGAACGCTTACC
>WBUJ01000290.1 GCA_008933795.1 Candidatus Contendibacter sp.
CGAACGGCACCGACACGCCCGCCGCCCCACCGCCGCCCGGCCAACGCCCCGCCGTGGAAGCTGCTCGACGACAACCCCGAGATACACGGCGTCATCCGCTTCGTCCTGCACGACCTGTGCGCCTACCAACCACGGTGGATTTTCGTCGCATATCCTCGCTGGGACCGACGATCGCGACGACGCTGGTCAAGCAACTTGAAAGAAGCATCGAGTTACACCGTCAAGAGGGGAGCGAATTCGCGATCGCTTTTCCCGATTCATCGATGTCATAAAACCATTCCTCCCGCTCCTCCTCCCGCTCCACAAGTGGCTGCGCCAGCGTTCCCAACCGACGAGAAACACAACAGATCGCGCAAGGACGTGAAAGTTTTTCTGTCAAGGAAGGTTATTGCCCAACGTTGAGGTGACGATAGCCGCGATTTGGCGAGCGGGTCCCGCATAATCGCCTCAACCCACCCGCGAGAATGGGTTAGAAGATACCGGCGAGCGAAAAATGTTCTTGCATCGCTGTTGCGATGGCCAACTCTGGATGATTTGGAGGCCAAACGTGAATAGAAAACCATTTATTTGGCGAGCGGGGGCCAGAATGTGGACCTGGGCGCTCATCGTCCTGGGCATCGCCGTATTGCTCGGTTGCCAACCACCGGAGCCGATCCGCATTGGCTTCGTGGGCGGCACCTCCGGACGGGTGGCCGATCTCGGCATCGCCGGGCGCGACGCCGTGCTGCTGGCCGTCGAACTCCGCAATCGAGCCGGCGGGGTGGCCGGGCGCCAGGTGGAACTCCTGATCAAGGACGACCAGCAGAACCCGGACGTGGCCCAGCGCGCAGTGCGCGAACTGATCGCGCAAGGCGTCGTCGCCATCATCGGTCCCATGACCAGCGCCATGGCGATCGCCGTGGTTCCCATCGCCAACGACGCCCAGGTTCTCCTGATGAGTCCCACCGCCACGACCGACGACCTCACCGGTCGGGACGACTACTTCTTCCGGGCGAATGCCTCCACCCTGGATAACGCCAGCCGGATCGCGCGCTACCATGTGAGCCAGCACGCCACGCGACGGTTGGCGGTGGCCTATGATCTGCGCAATAAATCCTACACGGAAAGCTGGCTCGACGGCTTCCGCGCCGCCTACGTCCAGGGTGGCGGCGAGATGATCAGAGCGCTCGGGTTCGAGTCAGGCGGCGAGACGGCCTTGCTGCGACTGGCGCAAGACCTGTTGGCGGCGCCAGCCGACCAGGTGTTGATCGTCGCCAACTCCATGGATACCGCCTTGCTGTGCCAGCAAATCCGCAAGCTGGATCGCCGCGCGCCCATCATCACTTCCGAGTGGGCGGCCACCGAACGCCTGATCGAACTCGGCGGCAAGGCGGTGGAAGGGGTGACGGTGGCGCAAAACTTCGACCGCGACAGCACCGCGCCGCGCTACCGGGCCTTTTATCAAGCCTACCGCGAACGGTTTCACCGCGAACCCGGTTTTGGCGGCGTCATCGCCTTCGACGCCGCCAATGTGGTGCTGGATGCGCTTGCCCAACGCCAGGAGGGGCAGAGCGTCAAGGAAACCATGCTGGCCGCGCGTCGCTTCGAGGGCGTTCAGGAGCCGATTCTCTTCAACGAGTTCGGCGAGGTGAAACGGAGCCTCTTCATCACGGTCGTGCGCGATGGCCAGTTCGTGGTGGTCCAGTAAGGTCATGCCCTCCGCCCGCCCCCTTCGCCTGTGGCTGGCGCTACGAATCGCGCTGGCGGGAATAGCGCCGCTGGCCGTGGTGGCCGCGCTCGTTGCGGGAGTGCTGTTGCCGCAACTGCGCGCGGACCTCGAAATTCGCTATCAGGCGCTGGCCCGCGCCGTCGCCGGCC
>WBUJ01000149.1 GCA_008933795.1 Candidatus Contendibacter sp.
TTGGGTGGTAGAGCGAACCTTTGCCTGGCTCAGCCGTTATCGCAGATTAGTCAGGGAATATGAAAAAAAGCCTGCTTCGAGTGTTGCAATGATTTATGTTGCTTCTATCCGGATTATGTTAAAAAAGCTGTTCCCTCAAACTAATGAAGAGTGCCCCACATAAATGCGTACCTTTGAATTTATACTTTTCGTATAGGCTCTAAAAGGATAGCCTGTCAGTGAAGCGATCGTTTCCCGACAGAGTGCGTTGAGTTGTTAGCAAACATTTCTTTGCAGGTCAGCCAAGGTTTCAAAATTTAACCAACTTTCCTGTGGTTCTTCGTCGGTTCTTGTGGAGCTAGGCGAAACTGATCATTATCCGTTGCTTAAAGTTGACAAAGTTACGGAATCCGTAACCCATGCGTTTCACTGTTTTTATAGTATTATTAATACCTTCAATGGCACTCGTTGTGAAGCGGTGAGCGAAGTAGTTTAATACATAATATTTCCAAGCACTCAGCATAGACAAAAAGTCGTTCAGATACCTGTTTTTCAGTTTCTTGGCCTGTTCTATCCATTGGTTCAATTCAATTTCACCTTGCTTTCGAGTCAACCGTTGATTGAAGATTGAACGGAATTTCTCCTTATGTTCGGGTTCTTCGACTGTTCTTGTGGAGTTGGCCCCGCAGGGCAGGTTTCGGCCTGTTAAGCTGGCTGGAGATTGGTTAAAAACCATTTATAATCAATTAGTTGTCTTCAAGTCTGGCTTCCGGCATGGCTGGCTCCACAAGAACCGACGAAGAACCAAGAAATGGTATAATCCGCTCGTGAGGGCAAGCATTACAAGGTGTCGCCAACGTCTGTTCGTCATGGAAAGCGTTCACTGGTTCTGCGGCAAGAAGGAAGACGGCGCTCAAATCCGCCTTGCGGGTCGCCTCCAACCCATGACGGCTCTTGCGAGAGGAGCGCCGGTTACCCGACCGCCCCCCGCACGGACCCGGACGTGCGGTTTTCCCGCATCCTGGTCCCTTGGGTCCGATGTGGCGTCCCTGTTCTTCCGCGAGCGGCGTAGGCACGACTCACGGCCTTGGGTTGGGAACTGAATACCTCAGCTCTGCAAAGCCTGGCCCAATGGCCCTTGCGGATCGGAGGCGTAGCGGCGGAAATACGATCTGACGTGGAAGCAGTGGCCGGCCTTGGCCGAGGGTTACGGAGCCCACTTGAACGATCAGTTCGTCCAGTAGATTGGCGTCATAGAACTGGCCCACCAACTCGCCGCCACCAACCAGCCAGATGTTCTTGCCGTTTGCAGCATCGCACATTTCTCGATGGATAGGCCGCACATCGCCCTCGACGAAGTGGAGATCGGCGCCTCGGACAGGAGGAAGCGCGCGAGTCGAGAACACCCATGTCGGTTGGGTGTAGGGCCACGGCGATTCCCTTGTTGATTCTGGCTTTACGACGTGGCGCAGCATCCACTCGTAGGTGGAAGACCCCATGGCAAGGGCACCTACTGCCCGAATGAAGTCTGAGTAGCCAGTGTCGTTCACCTCCCCAAGTTGAAAAAGCCATTCCAGTGAATGATTGACCGTGGCGATAAAGCCGTCAAGGCTGGACGCGGTGTAGTACTGTGTTTTCATGGGCGCAAACGGAGTACCGGGAATTTGTGACGCCGAACAGGGCGGCATCCAGCACGCGCCGGCAGGCCGCTGCAGATAATCGGGCCAGGGCGGCGGCGCGGCGCTGGATCCGATACCGTCTTGGGTCTGGCGTTCCCCCGCCCCGTCCCGGTTAGCCTGGTCGAGGGATTAGCCCGCTCACTTGAGTTTTGTGCGGCTCAGGCGCTTCGCGTTCGCCACTGCCCGGCGATGCACCGGCGCCAAGCCCGCTCGGACGATACCGCGACCGCGCGGCCGACCTGACGGGTAGCGGACTGGGCGGATGCCCGGGCGCGGGCCGGCGACATTCAGCACGGTGATGGAGCTTGCTTCCCCACCCGGTCGGCGCCGGTCGGGCCGCCGTTGATCATCAACCGCCAAAAGACAGCGCGTGGTTTCAGGCATTGACCAGCCGCATCATCTCCTCGGGGTAGCGCCGGCCGGCGGCGGCATCGGGCGGGAACACCGCCGCGAGTGCGACCTGTTCCGCTTCAGTGAGCGTCACGTCGAGAGCGGCCACGTTCTCTTCCAGAGTGCGCCGCCGCTTGGTGCCGGGAATCGGGACGATGTCGTTCCCCTGGGCCAGAACCCAGGCCAGGGCCAGTTGAGCGGGCGTGCAGCCCTTGCGCTGGGCCAGCACCTGGACCTGGGCGACCAATGCCAGATTGCGCGTGAAGTTCTCGCCCTGAAAGCGGGGGCTGGTGCGCCGATAATCGTCAGCGGCCAGATCTGAAGGCTGCCGGATCGCGCCGGTCAGAAAGCCCCGCCCCAGCGGGCTGTAGGCGACGAAGCCCACCCCGAGCCGGCGACAGGCGGCCAGCACGCCGTCGCGTTCCGGGTCGCGCGTCCAGAGCGAGTATTCGGTTTGCACGGCGGCGATGGGATGCACCCGGCAGGCCCGGTCCAGCGTGGCGGCCGAGACTTCGGACAGGCCCAGGTAGCGCACCTTCCCGGCGCGCACCAGCGCCGCCATCGCGCCGACCGTGTCCTCAATCGGCGTGTGCGGGTCGAGCCGGTGCTGGTAGTACAGATCGATGGTGTCCACGCCCAAGCGCCGGAGACTGCCTTCGCAGGCGGCGCGCACGTAGTCCGGACGACCGTTGACCCCGCGCTGGGTGGGATCGTTCGGATCGCGGACGATGCCAAACTTGGTGGCGAGCACCACCCGGTCGCGCTGGCCCCGAATGGCCCGGCCGACCAGTGCTTCGTTGGTGTGCGGGCCGTACATGTCGGCGGTGTCGAGCAGGGTGAGGCCGAGATCCAAGGCACGGTGGATCGTGGCGATGGATTCCGCGTCGTCGCGGCCACTGTAGAAATCGCTCATGCCCATGCAACCGAGGCCGAGGGCGGAGACGGTGAGGCCCGGCGAGCCGAGAGTACGGGTTTTCATGTGAAGCTCCTCTGCCAATGAGAGTGGTGCTGGCGCAGCACTGAACCAGTGGGATGGAAGGCGCGCGGGCGCCGCCAGTCACAGTGGCCACGGTGGGGGGATGCATTCGGTTTCTCCCGGAACCGGGGCGAACCGCCCCGCCGCCCAGTCGGATTCAGCGGCCTGGATACGTTCCCGGCGGTGCGCCACGAAATCCGGGTCGTACAACCGCCCTCAGCCGAACGCTCTGGCCCACCGCGCCTTGATCCAGCCGAGCAGGCGGGCGGCCCGGCTCCGGACGATCCGAAAGGCGTTGACGACGCCCGGATACCACGAACGGCGGCGAAGAGCATCCAGCCCGCGGTCGCGGAAACCTCGCAGCAGCGCCAGTTGCGCCCCGACCCAGGCGTCCACTCGCGCCGCCCAGGGATACGTCGCGATCACCCTGGGGCGGGCGGCCCGCCAGGTGAGGTGGGCGAAATAGCCCAAACTGGCCTTGGCGGCGACGGTCACCACCACCGCCGCGATCACGCCAAAGTAGCGCAAGCTCAGCAGAACCGCCACCTTGGCGACTTCCAGCAAGCCCAGCGCCAGCAGCGATACCGTCAGCCCAGCGGCGGGCGGCAACCCGCCCACCCAGCGTTCGTAACGCTGGATGAGGCGTTGCTGCTCCAGCCAGGCGGCCAGCGACCGGATCGGCCCGAACAGCAACGTGACGACAATATAGAGCACGCCGAGCGCATGGCCGATCCCGCGCAGGAGCGGATGCTGGTGGTGGGGCTGTTCCATCATGGGTCACGGGTCATCGGTCGCTTTCTGGACCGCCGAAAGGCGGGTTGGTTGCACATCCTGGGGCACAAACTGGTCGTTTCGGCGGTTGCGTGCGCCCGGCGTCGGCAACCGCCGGTCCCGATACCTGGCCTGGCCGCTCGCCCGGTTGGGGATCGGGGTCGGCTGGCATTAGACCCTGGCCGGGGGCGTCGTGTAGGCATCCAGCAATCGGTCGTAAGCGTCGAAGCCGACCAGGGCACGGAGGGTGGCGAAATCCACCTGATGCTCGGGCATCCGGCCGGCGGCCAGCTCGCGCAGCGCTTCGCGCTGGGCGGCGACGGCCACTGCCAGCAGGGCCAGCGGATAGGCCGCCAGGCGATACCCCAGTTCGGCCAGCCGCGCGGGGGGCAGGACTGGCGTGAGGCCGCCGGCCAGCAGGTTGGCCAGGTGAATACCCGGCACTTCCCGGCAGCAGCGCGCCATTTCAGCCTCGTCGCGCGGCGCTTCCAGAAACAGGAGGTCCGCGCCCAGGTCGGCGAACGCGGCCAGGCGCCAAAGCGCCTCGTCCAGTCCCAGGGCGCTGCGGGCATCGGTGCGGGCCAGGATGAGCGGACCGGCGCTGGCGTCCCGGGCCTCCACCGCCGCACGGATCCGGGCGAGGGCTTCAGCGCGGCCGACGACCTCTTTGACCCCGGTGTGCCCGCACCGCTTGGGCGCGACCTGGTCCTCGATCATCACCGCGGCGAAACCCGCCAGCCCGAACTGTTCCACCGTGCGCCGCACGTTGACCGGGTTGCCGTGGCCGGTGTCGCCGTCGCCGATGACCGGAATCGAGACCGCCTGACAGATGGCCCGGCCTTGGTCCAGCATCTCGGTCACGGTGATCAGACCGGTGTCCGGCAGGGCCAGACGGGCGGCCGCCACCGCGAACCCGCTCATGAAGGTGAGCGGAAAGCCGGCCTGCTCGATCAACCGCGCCGACAGGGCATCGAAGCAGCATGGCACGATCAGGCACCCCGTTCCCGCCAGCAGGGCGCGCAGGCGGTCGGGGGCCGACGGGGAGTTGTTAATGGTAGTCACAGCGGCGGGCGGCAGTATCCAGGGGGAAGGAGCCATTATAATCGGCTCGCCGATCCCGTCACCTTCGCCTGCCGCCGGCAAGCGCCGGGATGCGGTCAAGTTGGGGGGTGCGCCGCACCGGGCCGTTCACCGGGCGATTCCACCAGTCCGATAGGAGCGAGAGATCATGACCGGGGTGCTGGGCAGAAAGTTAGGGCGAACGCTCCTCTACGGTTCGCTGCTGGCAGCGGGATGCAGCCAGCAGGCCTGGTACGAGGGGTTTCAGGCGGGCGCGCGACAACAGTGTGCGGCATTGCGCTCGCCGAGCGCCATCCAGCAGTGCATGGACCAGGTCAACAGTCTGAGCTATCCCCAGTATCAACGGGAGCGCGAGGGTATCCCTGATGAAGCGCATTGAAGCGGCGTTGCCCGATCATCACGCCGACTGGCGCCAGCGGGCGCGGATCGATACTACTGCCTTGGCTTGGGAAGCCAGTCCCAGCGGCACAGTCTGGCGCCAACCTTTATATCGGGTCGGCGGCGAGCACGGCTCGGTGACCAGCCTGGTGCGCTATGCGCCAAGGGGATCGTTCCGCCCACACGCGCATCCCGAGGGCGAGGAAATCCTGGTGCTGGCGGGGGTGTTCGCCGACGAGCACGGCGCCTATCCGGCCGGAACCTACCTGTTCAATCCGGACGGCAGCCGCCACGCCCCGCATTCCGAGGTGGGTTGTCTGCTGTTCGTGCGCCTGCGCCAATACCCCGGCGCGGATCGGCCGCGCGTGGTGGTGGATACTACGGTCGGGCCGTGGGCACCCGGACCGGCGCCGGGCATCGCGCTTCAACGGCTTTACGCCCACCCGGGCTATCCCGAACGGGTCCACCTGGAACGCTGGGCGCCGGGCGCGACCCGCCCCCGGCTCGGACTTCCTGGCGGCGAGGAGCTCTTCATCCTGGCGGGGGCGCTGCGCGATGAGGACGGCGTCCTGGGCGCAGGCGGCTGGCTGCGTTACCCGCCCGGCGATGCGGGCGCGTTGCGCTCGGACGCTGGTTGCCAGCTTTATATCCGGGTCGGGGGCTTGTGGGGACAGGGATAACGCCCTCAACCTTCAACCGATCAGCTCGATCTTCCGCCGCGCCGCTTCCTGGCTCACCTCCGGCAGGACCGGCAGCCGGCCGTACATGCCGGTCCCGACGATCAGGTGCCGGCCCCCCCAGGGCAAGTTTTCCGCGAGCGACAGTGGGATGTGGCCATACGCCTCCCGGTAGGTTTTGGACGCTTTCTTGACCCGCTGGCGGACTTTGCCGCCGTCGATGACGACGTCGTGATCGTACCGCTGACCGGCGATCTCGATCGCGCCGAACGTCGTGAACTGGGCTTTCATGGCAGGTCCTCCTTGCTGGAGGGGTGGATGACGGGGATCGCAATCCACACGCGATCACCGACCCCGACTCAGCGGGGGATCCAGGATCGGTTCGACCGGCGACCGGGGCGACCGTCGGGCGGTCAACGTCCCGGGATTCGTGGTCGGTAACGTTCGATGCAGGGAACGAGGGCGGAACGCGCGGTCCGTTGGATCAGGCACAACAGGGCGTGGTCGACCTCCAGCAGGCGGTAGCGGGTCTTCAGCTCGGTGGGCGCGACCGGCGACCGGCAAGCGAGCATACTCCCTAAGGGTGCCCAGTTTGTGGTTGGGTGCATCGGGATACAGGCGCCGGGCCAGCCGCACCGTGCAGGCGAATTCCTGGCGGCGGTATTGGTGGATGCGGGCCAGTTCGGCGTCGAGGACCTTGCGGTCGAACGCGGCGTGGTGGGCGACCAGCGGGAGGTCGCCGATGAAGTCGGCGGCTTGGCGCATCACCTCGGCGGCCGGCGGGGCGCGACGGATCATCGCGTCGGTGATGCCGGTGAGTGATTCGATGAAGGGGGGAATCCGCACCCCGGCATTCATCAGGCTCTGATAACGATCCACGATGCTGCCTTCGCGCACGCGCACCACAGCGATTTCGGTCGCCCGCGCCCCGGCGTCGGGCCACAGGCCGGTGGTTTCAAAATCGATGACCGCGATCATTTCCATCCGGTTCGGTTCCGGGTGCGTTCGGAGGTCCCCAGGCAACGATCGCTGCCGGCCCGCCGCCAGGGATGAAATCGGCCCGCGCGCTGCTGAAAGCCGGGATGCCGTCCCGCAAGGCGCCGCTGTTTTGTAGCCACGATTTAAATTCATCCAGACCGCGGTTAAGCGGTCGACTCAAGCGTTTTTTGTAACCTTTCACTCCCCTGGTTCTGGCAAGGGCGGGCGGGGCGCCCGGCGCGGCGGTCGGCGATAGCGCGTTCGAGCGCGCGCCACGGGTCTTGGCCGCGCTGGCGGCAGGTCTCGATGAACTCGGCGAGCGCCGCCCGCTGGTGCTCCAAGGGCGCGGGGCGTTGCGGCGAACGCGAACGATCGGCGGACCGGGCATCCAACCGCGCCCGCGTTTCTTTCAGATCGGCCAGCAAGCGCGTCGACAGATTCCGCAACGCCTCCAGGTCCAGCGACCGGAGATAGGCTTCATCGAGTTGACGCAGGCTGTGTTCGCTCAGGTGCATGGTAAGCGGTAAACTCGGATCGATAACCGGGTAAACAGTGTCCCACGACGGACCCGGCAAAGGGAAATCCAGCATGGAGAGGCAGGGGCGTAGATGGCGACGACCGGAAAACCTCCAAACCTCCACGCCCGCTATCCTCTGATCGGACTGTTACCGAATGGAGCGGCAAGGAGAATGTTCTTGGCCGACGATCCCAGAACACTCAGCGCACTCTGGCGTGGGGTGGGGGTGGAGCAGGCACAACCCTAATGGCCTTTTCCAGGGTACTGATCCGGCACGACCCCGTGGAATTCGGCATCCCGACCGCTTCGGCGGCATGACGGAAGCCGCGCGCTTTAACGACCTCCACGAATAAAGCCATATCGTTCGGGAGTTCCACTCACAGGGCTCCATCAGCGGATCAATGACTTCGATTTTACCTGCTTTATCCCGCATCGGCTTTGGTTGATCATGCCTCGATCCCCAACAACAACCACTGAGGAACACGCCATGAGCCCACTTTTCACCCCCGTTCGCGTCGGTCGCTATACTTTGTCAAACCGCATGGTCATGGCGCCGATGACCCGTTCCCGCGCCGGCGACGATGGCGTGCCGAGTGAATTGGCGATCACGTATTACAGCCAACGCGCCAGCGCCGGACTGATCATCACTGAATGCGCCTATGTGTCGCCGATGGGCAAGGGCTATGTGCGCACGCCGGGGATCCAGACCGCTGCCCAGGTGGCCGCCTGGAAGAAGGTGGCCGACGCGGTCCATGCCCAAGGTGGCCGGATCTTCATGCAGCTCTGGCACACCGGGCGCATCTCCCACCCGTCCTTGCTGCCGAGCAACGCGGCGCCGGTGGCGCCGTCGGCGATCAAGCCGGCGGGGCAAACCTGGACGCCGACGGGCCCGCAGGACTTCGTCACCCCACGAGCACTCGAGCTCGAGGAGATTGCCGCCATTGTGGCGGATTTTCGGAACGCCACGCGGCGTGCGCTGGAGGCGGGCTTTGATGGCGTCGAATTGCACGCCGCCTCGGGTTACCTGCCCGAGCAATTCCTGTCCTCGGGCACCAACCAGCGCCAGGACCAGTACGGCGGCTCGGTCGAGAAGCGCGCGCGGTTCCTCTTGGAAGTGTTGGACGCGATGGTCGCCGAGGCCGGCGGAGATCGCGTCGGGGTGAAGATTGCGCCGGAAATGCACTTCAACGACATCGTCGACGCCAATCCCCAGGAAACCTACACCTACCTGGTCGAGCAACTGCGTGGCCTGAATCCGGCTTACCTGCACGTCGCCCTGTTCGGGGCCAAGGTCGATTACCACGCCCTGTTGCGCCCGCGCTTCAACGGCGCCTACCTGATCGGCGGTGGTCTTGACCAAAAAAGTGCTGAAGCCGCTTTGGCGGATGGCCGAGCCGACGCGACGGTCTTCGGTAACGCCTTCCTGGCGAATCCTGATCTGCCGGAGCGATTCCGCCAGGGCGCGCCGCTCAACACGCCGGACCAGAGCACGTTCTACTCACCCGGCGCTCAGGGCTATACGGACTACCCGTTCCTGAGCGGAGCGGGCGCAGTACCGGGAGATCATGCAGCGGCTGGTTGATGCCGGGGCCGAAGGCATCATCCTGGGCTGCACCGAGATTGCCCTGCTGGTGGGGCCGGACGATGCGCCGGTGCCGCTGTTTGACACGACCGCTCTGCATGCCCGCGCGGCGGCGTGGGCGCTGGGCGAGGCGGAGGACCCGGCGGCGGCGCGGCGGTGACCGTCGCCAGGTCGCGAGCGCGAACCCACCCAGAGACGATAGAGGAGAATGATGCCATGATCGGTGCCCTGGCTGGCGACCTCATCGGGTCGGTGTACGAACGCCATCCGATCAAGATTACGGCTTTTCCCCTGTTCCAGCACCCCGGAGGCGGACTACGACACTCGCACCCGGCGCAACGTTGAGGATGCGGACGGGACGCTGATTCTCAACCTGGGCACACTGGACGGGGGAACGGCGCTAACCGTGGCGCACGCCCGCCAGATCGGCAAGCCCTGCCTGGTAGTGGCGCTGGAGGAGGGGATTGAGCCGGCGATGTTTCTAACCTGGCTAGCGGAACATCGGATCACGGTGCTGAACGTCGCCGGGCCGCGCGAGCGTCAGCGGCCGGGGGTGTACGCGGCGGTCTACCGCTGTTTGGAGACGCTGTTACAGTGACGATGAAAGCCACCCTCCACCGCGCCATTTCACCCGCCGCGATCCCCGCCCGCCTGCCGCCACTTTTCCGACCCCTGATCGACCCCAAAAAGCTTGGCGCCGCGCCGGTCACGCTCGCGGTCTTCCCAGCCATCGCCGTTGTGTCCGCCAGCGCGGCCCGGTGCCTGCTCGCGCGGCCCGGCGACGTTCCCGAGCCACTGGTTGTCGTCGGATACAATTTTACCCAGGACGCCGTTGCCGTCTTGCAAGAGGCCCGCACCATGCTGTTTGCCGTGTCCAACTTCTGGTGGTCGGACGCCCGCTG
>WBUJ01000150.1 GCA_008933795.1 Candidatus Contendibacter sp.
GGCGACGGCGCGGGCGTTGCCCAGCGGGGTGTTGAGTTCGTGCGCCACCCCGGCCACCAGACTGCCCAGCGCGGCCAGCTTCTCCGTCTGAATCAGTTGCGCCATCGCTTGGCGCAGGTCGGCAGTGCGCTCGGCGACCCGTTCCTCCAGGTGTTCCCGATGCCGTTGCAGTTCCTCTTCCGCCCGCTTGCGCTCGGTAATGTCGACGGCGATGCCGACGATGCCGCTCAATTGGCCATCCGGGTCGTAGTAGGGCGAGTAGACCGTATCGAACACGACATCGCCCAAGACGTTCGTGACCCGCGTTAGCTCGCCGGAAAGCGCTTTGCGTATGCTGGTAACGACCGAAGGATAGTCCTTGTACAGATCGAAAGCCGACACGCCGACCACTTGGCTTGGAGACAGCCCGAGACGGGCTAGGCCCTGGCCTTCGGAGAGCAGGAACACGCCCTTGCGGTCAAGAATAAAGGTGATCGCCTGCGCGTTTTGCACGACGGTGCGAAACTTGCCCTCGCTCGCCCGCAAGGCTTCCTCGATCCTTTTGCGTTCGGTGATGTCCCGGCCGACCCCGATGATGGCGATAACGTTATGGTCCTGATTCAGGATAGCTTTGTCGGCCCACCCAAACCAGCGCCAACCCTCCTGGGTCAGCGCGCGTTGCTCGTGATAATCCCGGTAGGGAGGCCGGAACAGATCTTCCATGGCCTGCGCCGTCGACTCCCGGTCTTCCTCATGCACCAGGGGCATGAAGTTCTTGCCCAGCAGTTCCGCTTCGGTTTTGCCAAAGACTTGGCAGTAAGACGGGCTGACGAACAGAAAGCGGTTTTCGGCATCGACCTTGACGACCAAGTCGGTCTGGTTCTCGACCAGCAGGCGGTATTTCTCCTCGCTTTCCCGCAACGCCCGATTGGTTTCTTCGAGCGCGCGGGTGCGTTCGCGCACGCGGGCTTCCATTTCCCGGTTGGATTCTTCGAGGTCGCGCCGGAGCCGTTGCAGTTCCAAATGGGTTTGGACCCGCGCCAGCACTTCTTCCGCCGCGAAGGGCTTGGTGATGTAATCCACGCCCCCCGCCGCGAAGCCCTCGAGTTTCTCGGTGGTGTCGTGCAGCGCGCTGATGAAAATAATCGGTATGTCGGAATCCGCCCTGCTGGCCTTGAGGCGGCGACAGACCTCGAACCCGTCCACATCCGGCAGTCGGATGTCGAGCAGCGCCAGGTCGGGGCGCTTCGCGGCGGCCGAGCGCAGGGCCAGCTCGCCGGTGGCGGCGGGCCGCACCCGGTAGCCGTGTGCGGTCAGCAATTCCGTCAGCAGTTTCAGATTGGCGGGCGTGTCGTCCACGACCAGAATTTCGGCGGCGGCGGCATCGAGCATCATGGAAATCCTTGCGCGGCGGTATTCAAGGCGATGAGGCCGTCGTTTCTGCCGCCGCGCTTTCGAGCGAGTCGAGCAACGATTCGTACCGCAGGTCCCGGGCCTGGTCGGCGATCCAGGCGCCGAGCGCCGGATCGAGCGCCGTGACGTGTGCGGCGAGTGCGGCGGTGCGTTGGGTGTCCAGGCACAGTACGGCGTGGTGGAGTTGGCGGCGGAGGGCGTCGGGCAGGGCGCGCAGGCGCGCGGCATCGAGGGCGGCGGCGGGCCCGGCGATGGCTTGCCCTGGGGATGCCTCGGCGTAGCGGAAGGTCAGGCCGAGATGCCGGCCGATCATTTCCAGCAGGTCGGTATTGTGAAACGGCTTGCGCAGGAAGTCGTCACAGCCGACCGCCAGCGCCTCGGCGCGTTCGTCCGCAAAGGCGCTGGCGGTCAGCGCCACCAGCTTGGCCCGCCGGACGGATTCCTCGGCGCGGATGCGCCGCGCGGTTTCATAACCATCCAGTTCCGGCAGGCGCAGGTCCAGCAACACCAAGTCGGGTTGCCACTCCCGCCATTGCCGCAGCGCTGCTTCTCCATCGGCGGCATCGGCTACCGCAAAGCCCAACGGCCCGAGCACTTCGACGAGCAACCGACGGTTGGCGGCCCGATCGTCCACGACCAGGATGCGGGGGCGGGCCTGCCCGGGCTCCAGCCCGATGATAGCGCGTTCGGCGCTGGCGCGCGGGCGTTCGGCGCTGGCGATCGTGTCCAGGTCCAACTCGAACTGGAAGCGGCTGCCCTGGCCGGGCGAGCTGTCCACCGTCAGGTCGCCGCCCAGCAGGCGCACGAACTGGCGGCTGAGGGCCAGCCCCAAGCCGGTGCCTTCCCGCGCGTTTAGCCCGGCCCGGGTCTGGGTGAACGCTTGAAACAGATGGTCCCGTTCGTCCTCGGCGATCCCTGACCCGCTGTCGGCGACGGCGAAGCGCACCCGACAACGCGAGGCGTCGTCCGCCGGGCCGGGCGCACCGGCGACGTCGAGTTTCACGCCGCCGGCGACGGTGAACTTGATCGCGTTGCCCAGCAGATTGATCAACACCTGACGCAGCTTGGCCGCGTCGGTGCGCACGTGGCGCGGCGTGAGCGGTTCCCATCGGACTTGGAGCGTCAGGCCCTTGTCCGCAGCCCGCTGGGCGAAGAGATCGCGTACGTCCTGCAGCAGCTCGTGCAGGTCACAGTCCTCCGGGCGATAGACCGCCCGGCCCGCTTCGATTTTCGACAGGTCCAGCACGTCGTTGATCAGGGCGAGTAGGTGCGAGCCGCTCTTGTGGATGACGTCCAGGTGGTCGCGCTGGGCCGCCGACAGGACCGCCCGCCCGGCCAGGGCCTCGCGGCGCATCAACTCGGAAAAGCCGAGGATGGCGTTCAGCGGCGTGCGCAGCTCGTGGCTCATGTTGGCTAGAAACAGGCTCTTGGCCCGGTTGGCGGCGTCGGCCGCTTCCTTGGCCTCGGCCAGACGCTGGGTGCGTTCGGCCACCTTTTCCTCCAGATGGCCGTACAACCGGGCGTTGTCCAGCGACAGCGCCATCTGCGCCGAGAGCAGCCGGAGCAGTTCCAGCCGCTCCGGGGTAAAGGCGCAAGCCGCCCGGTTGTTCTCCAGGTAGAGGATACCGCTGAGCTGGCCCTGATTGATCAGCGGCAGCCCGATCACGGACTTGATGTGCTCCTGCAGGATATAGCGGTCTTGGCCGAAGTCCTCGCTGCGGGCCGCGTCGTCCAGCACCACGCTGGCCTGGGTGTGGGCCACGCGCGCCACGATGGCGGCCGACACCACAGGGCTGATCCGGGGGTCTTGCGCCTGCAACACCGCGATCTCCGGGCTGTCCACATCCCCCTGCGCCTCAATGACCCAGTCCCCGGCGCGTTCCAATAGCAGCGCGCCGCGCTGCGCCCCGGCGTTTTCCAGCACGATCCGCATCATGCGCCGGAGCAGGCGGCCCAGTTCGATTTCGCCGGCCAGCGTCTGCGAGGCTTTGACGACCGTGAGGAGATCGAGAGAGACGCCGCTGGTGCGGTCGGTGATGCTGAGATCGGCGTCATCAATGGCGGCCAGGCCGGTCGGGGGTGCCGTCAGCCATTGGGGATAGCCTTGTTCCAACTGCTGGACCTTGGCGCTGGCTCCCCACCGGCGGTAGCCGTCGCAAGCTTCGCGCAGATAAACCTGCGCCACTTTTTCCTTGCCCCAGTCGAGGTAGAGTCGCGCCATGAGTTCGTTGGCCAGGGCTTCCTCTTGCACGAAACCGTTTTCCCTGGCCCCGGCAATCGCGCGATCGTAATGATCGATGGCCTGCGAATATTGTCCCAGAACGCGGCGCTGTTCGGCTTCCACCAGTTCCCAGTGATGTTGATGATTGCAGGGCGCCAGCACGCTCCAGCGTTGCATTTTTTTCTGATGTCCTCGAACGCGCTCCAGAATGCAAGATTGTTCCACGCTCGCCTCGTTATAAAGCGCGAGTTGAATCAGCGCATCATAGAATGAATACAATGCCGTGGGGTATTGTGACAACCCGCCATCAAAATATTCTTGCACCATGGTGGACTGTCGGGCAGCTTTTTCATGTTGCCCGAATAGATAATAGAGAACAGTTTGATTGAAGTGATAATGGAATAATGCAGTGCGGTCATGATTGGCATGATGTCGGCGCAGCGACTCTTCGGCATTATAGATTGGACCTGTCAGCTCCCAGGAAGCCTCGGTTCCGCCCAACAAGTTTTGCACCGTTTGTTCGATTATTTCCAGATAACTCAGGGTCACTTCCTGCTTTAGCGACCGCAGGACTTGACGGTGCGCTTGCATTTCCTCGGCAAGAACCGCTAATTCCTTTCCGGCAAAATAGGAATAATAATTATAGGCGTGGGCATCCATGCCGACATTCTCCAGATCGCCGGTTACCAGTCCGATCTGGTAGGCTTGCAAGAGGGGCGGCAATAGTTCACGCAGGGGGTCTTTCCAATGGAAAATAAAATTATAAATGATGTAGCCGGCTCTACTCTTGCATAGAGTCGCCTCGAACCGTTCCATCACGCGCAACGCCAGTTGTCCGAATGAGTAGCCGGCCTCGATGTCATCCATCATCCCGCAGAGCATGAGTCCATAATCCGCATAGGAGAACGTAGCAATGGGGCAGTTGCCGAATTGAATGGATAATTCGACCTGTTTGCAAATCAGCAGGGGCATGAAAGCGGGAGCTGCTATATACGAGGCTGGAATTAAATGGGTCATTATCCGTATTGCAGCCAGGCAACCAGGATCGCTCATGGAAGGCAGATCGAGTAAATCAAGGGGATGCCTTTTTTCCCAAAGTTTGCGAGTCGTCCAGAACGTCTTTTGAATATCGGCTGGAGTCGGCTGGTCTGGAAATTCAATTCCAATGGATTGCAAAACCCGCAGGCCGATGCCCAGCGCAGCGAGATGCTGACCTTGAGATTTAGCCGTAAGTAGCTTGATTTCATGGACTTTGATCGTATCCAGCAACGTTTTGGCCTGTTGCAAAACCAGGGTTGCCCACGGCTCGACCTGGTCGTAATTGGTATTGAGATAGACCGCTTCGGTAATTTCCTGATGGAGAGCCAGAGTCAGATCGTAGCAGCACTCCCAGCCGTTGGAAGGCAGCAAATCTATTCCCGTTTTCAGGTATTCGACGGCTGCCGCGTAAGCAATGGAGGCTTTGGCTTTACAGCCTGCCATTAGATTCAATCGGGACAGGTTCGCCCGTTCCTCCGAGTCGGTAATCAGCAATCTACCGATATTAAAATGATTGATAATTTCAAACAGCCGCTCTTCATCTTGGATCGCCGGGGAATTCTGTAATAGAAGTTGCCCGATGCGCAGGTGAGTGGATTTTTTCTGCGCTTCGGGGATCATGGAGTAGGCGGCCTGTTGCACCCGGTCGTGCAGGAAGCGGTAGGTCAGGATCGGCGCGGGGGCGGGGGCGAAAGCGGTAGGGTCCAGGTCCGGTCCGTTGCCTGAAACCAGGGGGTACGCTGCGCTCTGGGGCAAAACGAACCCGGCCTGCACGGCGGGCCACAGCTCGGCGGCGGTCTCGCCAGTGGACTGCCGCCGCACCAAGGCCAGCGTCCCCAGATCAAAGGGGTTGCCCGCGCAGGCCGCCAGTTGCAAAACCGCCTGGGTCTCTGGCGGCAAGCGCCGCAGTTGCAGGGCCATGAACTCGACGACGTCCGCCGTCAGCGCCAGCGCGCCGACTCGGGCGAGGTCGCATTGCCAGCAGTTCGCCGCCTCGTCGAACGCGATCAGTCCGTGGTCGTGGAGCGCCTTGAGCAATTGATGGCTGAAAAAGGGGTTGCCTTGGGCGATTTGATAGATTCGTTGGGTCAACGGTAAGGCGCGTTCGGGCGCGCACCCGAGACTGTCGGCAATCAGTTGGTTGACGTCGGTTTGCTGGAGCGGGGCCAAGGTGAGGGTGTTGAGGGTTGCCCCACTTTTTTCCAGTTCGGCCAGCGTCATCAGGAGAGGATGAGCGGGCGATACTTCGTTATCCCGATAGGCTCCAAGGAGCAACAAATAGCCCATCTGGTTTTGGCTCAGCAACTGTTGCAGCAGTTGCAAAGACGCCGAATCGGCCCATTGCAAGTCATCGAGGAAGAGAACCAGCGGATGCTCGGTGGTGGTAAAAGTCGCGATGAATTTCCGAAACAGTAAATTGAAGCGGTTTTGGGCGGCGACGCCGGAAAGTTTGGGCGCGGGCGGCGGTGGCCCCGTCATTTGCTCCAGTTCGGGAATCACGTCGATGATGACTTGGCCGCTCTCGCCCAGGGCCGCCAGGATTTTTGACCGCCACTGTTGCCGTTGCGCTGCGCTCTCGCTCAGCAGTTGCTCGATTAAATCGCGGAACGCCTGGACCAGCGCGGAAAAGGGAATGTTGCGGTTGAATTGATCGAATTTGCCCTGGATAAAGTAACCGCGCTGGCGCGTGACCGGTTTGTGGATTTCGTGGATGACGGCGGTCTTGCCGATGCCGGAAAAACCGGTCACCAGCAGCAACTCGGCGTGGCCTTGCGCTGCCCGCTCGAAGGCCGCCAGCAGCGTCTCGACTTCATGGGCGCGGCCGTACAGCTTCTCCGGGATCAGGAAATGCTCTGCTCGGTCCCGCTGGCCGAGGGCGAACGCGGGAATTTGACCCTGGCGTTGCCAGGACTGCAAACACGTTTCCAGGTCGTGTTGCAGGCCCCGCGCGCTCTGATAGCGATCCTCGGGCGCTTTGGCCAGCAATTTCAACACCAGGTCGGAGACCACCGACGGAATGGCAGGGTTCAAGAGCCGGGGCGCGAGGGGTGTTTTGGCCAGGTGAGCGTGGACCCATTCCAGGGGGTCGGCGGCGGCAAAGGGCAACTGGCCGGTCAACAATTCGTAGAACGTCACCCCCAGCGAGTAAAAGTCGGTGCGGTAGTCCACGGTCCGGTTCATCCGCCCGGTCTGTTCCGGCGACAGATACGCCAGCGTCCCTTCCAGCAGGGCCGTGGTTCGGGAGGGCGGCGTCTCCCGGCTCAAGGTGGTGGCCAGGCCAAAATCGATCAGTTTCAGTACCCCGGTGTCCGGGTTGAAGACGATGTTCGAGGGGTTGATGTCCTTATGAATGACCCCGGCGGCGTGAATCGAAGCTAATGTCGCCGCGATCTGACTGGCCAGCCCGAGGAACCGGGCCAGCGGGAACGCCTCGGCGCCGGCGTGTCGCCACTTTTTGAGCCAGCGATCCAGAGACGTTCCGCCAAAATCCTCCAGCACCAGCGCCAGGGTGTTGTCCCAGCGCTCCAGGCCATAAGCAATGATGATGCCCGGGGCGTCGAGGCGGCGGGTGATGTCGTATTCCTGTTGGCAGCGCGCCCGCTCGACGGGTTCGGAAGCCATAGGCCCCAGCATTTTCAGAACGACCGGTTGCTGGTCCTGCTGGCGGATCGCCCGATAGACCAAGCGGGTGGGGCTGACATAAAGCGGCTGGCTGATCCGATAACCGGGAGGCGTGTCAGGAAGCGCGGCTTCACCGCCAAGGGGTTGCATGGGCATTCTCCAAGTCCGGCCACAAGCAGTGGCGCTGGTCACCCGATGCCGAGCGTCGCTACAGGCTCCGACGCTGGCGCGTGGGAGCCAGACCGGGTAACTTCTTTGCTGGAAATCGCCTTATTCGCAAGAGGCCTCGCCCCATGGCGCGGGCCGGCCGAAAAAGTAACCTTGGGCATAGTCCACGCCCAGTTCGCGCAAGCGTTCGGCAATCGCCTGGCTATGGACGTACTCGGCGATGGTTTGAATGCCCAGGGTGTGACTCATCTGGTTGATCGCCGCCACCAGGGCGCTGTCGTTGGCGTTTTCCATCATGTCCTTGACGAAGCCGCCGTCGATCTTGAGATAGTCGACCGGCAGGGTTTTGAGATAGCGAAACGAGGACAGGCCACTGCCGAAATCATCCAAGGCCAATTGACTGCCGCGTTGTTTGAGCGCCGCCATCAATTCGACGGTGCGGCGCAGGTTCTGAATGGCGGTGGTTTCGGTGATTTCGAAACACACCCACTCCGGCGAAAAAGCGTATGCGGCGCACCGGGCTTCGATAAATCCGAGTAGGGACTCGTCGCCGAGGGAATTGCCGGACAGGTTGATGGCGATCCGGGCGCCGGTTTGGCCGACGCCGGCGGCGTACTCGCGAAACGCCGTCTCGATCACCCACCGGTCGATGGCGCCCATCAGGCCGTAGCGTTCGGCGGCGGGAATGAAAGCCGCCGGCAATACCAACTCGCTGGTTTCGCCCAGACCGTCTTGGCACGCGACGCGGAGCAGGGCCTCGTAGCGGACCGGTCGTTGATCGGGTGCGTTCAGAGGCACGATCGGTTGGTAGTGCAGCCGAAACCGGTCCTGCTCCAAGGCGTCCCGCAGCCCCGCCGCGCCCAGGATTTCACTGTGGCGCAGCGTCGTTTCGCTGTCCTCCTGCTGATAGAGATGGACGCGGTTACGGCCCGTCTCCTTGGCGATATAACAGGCGACGTCGGCTTGGGTGAGCAACTGGGTGGTGTCGCGCGTCTCGGCCGTGATGGGCACCAACCCGATGCTGACCCCGATCTGGTAGCCGCGGCCCTCCCAGTGGAAGCGGTAGTCGCGGATGTTGCTGACCACGGTCTGGGCGATGACCTGCGCCCGGTCCAGCGGGCAGTTGTCCAGCAGCAAGCCGAACTCGTCGCCGCCGATGCGCGCCAGGGTATCGCGCTCGCGGAACATGCCCGACAGAATAGTATTGATTTGCTTGAGCAATTCGTCGCCCGCCGCATGCCCGGCGGTGTCGTTGACGACCTTGAACTGATCCAGGTCCAGATAGCACAGCGCATGGCGGGCGCCGTATAGCCGAGCGCTGGTCAACGCCCGTTCCAACCGCCGCTCAAATTCTGGCCGGTTGATCAGGCCGGTGAGGGCATCGTGGGTGGCGTCGTGCGCCAACTGTCGGGTCAGCCGGCGGGTTTCGGTCACATCGTGAAACACCAGCACGGCCCCCAGCACCTGACCGTCTCGCCCGCGAATCGGGGCCGCCGAATCGTCGATGTCGTATTCCAGCCCGTCGCGGTGGACCAGCACGGAGTGATTGGCCAAGCCGACGATTTGCCCTTCCTGAAGGCATTGCCCCACCGGATCGGGCGCCGGCTGGCGTGTTTGCTCGTTGACGATCCGGAACACTTCGCGCAAGGATCTTCCCCGGGCCTCGGCCGTGGTCCAGCCGGTGAGCGCCTCCGCTACTGGATTCAGGTAGTCCACCACGCCGCGCGCATCGGTGGTGATCACCGCGTCGCCAATGGAATGCAGGGTGATTTGCGCCCGCTCCTTGGCTTCGAATAACGCCTCCTCGGCCTGTTTGCGCTCGGTGATGTCGGTATTGACCCCGATGACTTGTTCGACCTCGCCGGCTTCATTCTTGATGGGCGCCTTGAGGGTATAGATCCAGCGGGTCTGTCCCTCGGGATCGACGAATTTCACCTCCCGTTCGATTCTGTCCCGCGTTTGAGTCAGAATGGCCAAGTCATCGTCAAACAGCACTCGCGCCCATTCGGGATCGGCCATCAAATTGGCGGGCGTGCGTCCGACCATCTGCTCGGGGGTGAGGCCGAAGCTCCTGGCCAGGCACTGGTTGGCTAGCATGATCCGTCCGTGTTGGTTCTTGACGTAAATGCAATGGGGATCAGCGTCGATGACCGCTCGAAGAAACGAACGCTGCCTCTCGATTTCCCGTTGGGCGCGCCGCAGGCTTTCGACCAGGTTGACGTTGCGAAAGCAGGCGGCGATATGGGCGACGAACACCTCGAACAGGGGGCGGTCCAGCACGGCGAGCGCTTGGCCGGAATCGAAAAGGATGGCGGCTTCCTGGTGCGGGGCGGCTTTCAGGTACAGCACGGTGTAGTCGTTTCCAAAGACGTGCTGATGTCTCGCAACGCTATCCAGGATGGCGGCCACGATCCGCCGGTTCGGCAAGCGCTCCAGCGGTTGG
>WBUJ01000151.1 GCA_008933795.1 Candidatus Contendibacter sp.
TAGCGTTCGTCGGTCTTTTGCGGGGGGGTGGTCACCGTGACGCGGTGGCCGGTTTGCTTGGCCCAGGCGTTGGTGGCCTGCTCGCAAAATTCCCGCTCCTGGCCGACCGCGCCGCAGGAAATCGTCAAGTCCACCGCCGAGGCGGCGAGAGAGACCACCATCAGCGCGCCCAGAAATAAAGCCGATACTGTTGCGTGCATCATCGTAGCGCGTCCGTGAGTAGGGGTAATGGATTCCGGTGTTCCGTCGTTCCGTCGTGGGACGCATCCGGTTATTGGAGCACGGGCATAGTCTCGGCGACGGCTTCGATCCGCCGTCTGAAGGTCTGCCCCTTCTCGTTAAACAGGTGGCAGTATTGAGGCGCCATGACCAGGGTAAGGCGGTCGCCCATCCTGGCGTTGGTATCCCCTTCCTGGCGCACGATCACATTCGTATCCACCCCCTTGACCTGGGTGTAGATGAACGACGATTCGCCCAAATGCTCGACGTAGGACACCTCGGCCTGCACGGTGTTGTCGCCGCCGCCGAGCACCACATGCTCCGGGCGAATACCCAGCGTCACCGCATCGCCGGTTTTGGCGGAGGCCGCATCGACCGCCGCCCGCACCACCGTCCCGTCCGGCAACGCTACGGCAGCGATGCCGTTCTCGATGCCGGCCAACTTGCCGGGAAGGAAATTCATCTTGGGCGAGCCGATGAAGCCGGCGACGAACAGATTGACTGGATGATGGTACAGCTCCAGTGGCGGGCCAATCTGGGCTACGCTGCCTTCTTCGATCACCGCCTTGCCGGCGTTCAACAGCACGATTTTGTCCGCCAGGGTCATGGCTTCCACCTGATCGTGGGTGACGTAGATCATGCTGGCACCCAAGTCGTTGTGCAGCTTGGAAATCTCGATCCGGGTTTGCACCCGCAACGCGGCATCCAGGTTGGACAGCGGTTCGTCGAACAGGAAGACGCCGGGTTTGCGCACGATGGCCCGGCCGATGGCGACCCGCTGGCGCTGGCCGCCGGACAACTCCTTGGGCAGCCGTTCCAGCAGATGTTCCATTTGCAGGATCTTGGCAGCCCAGTGGACGCGGTTCTTGATTTCGCCGCTATCCTCCTTGGCGAGCTTTAGACCGAACGCCATGTTGTCGAAAATCGTCATGTGCGGGTACAGCGCGTAGGATTGAAATACCATCGCCACGCCGCGCTGCGACGGCGGCACGTTGTTGACCTTCTTGCCGCCGATGGTCATCTCGCCTGAGCTGATGTCCTCCAACCCGGCGACCAGCCGCAACAAGGTGGACTTGCCGCAGCCCGAGGGGCCGACAAAAACCGCGAATTCCCCATCCTCGATATCGAGATCGACCCGCTCGATGACGCGGACATCCTTGAACGCCTTACATATCTTGCGCATACGAATATCGGCCATTGCCCATCGCTCCTCAAATCAATCAATCGTTATGTTCGTACCGGTCAGCCCCGCTGTGACGGTGCTAGCTACCCCGGCCACGGTTCAGCCCTTGACGGCGCCGGCGGTCAGGCCGGAGACAATGCGCCGCTGGAAAATTAGCACCAACACCACGACTGGCAGGGTGACGATGACCGAAGCCGCCATGATGTTGCCCCAGGGCAGCTCGTACTGGCTGGCGCCGCTGATCAGCGCGATGGCGACCGGCACCGTGCGCTGGGTGTTGGTTAGGGTGAACGTAAGCGCGAACAGGAATTCGTTCCAGGCAGCGATGAAGGCCAGCAGCCCGGTGGTGACCAGCGCCGGCCACATCAGCGGCATGAACACCTTGACGATGATCTCCCAGGGGTTGGCGCCGTCCATGATCGCCGCCTCTTCCAGTTCCTTGGGCAGGTCGCGCATGAAAGTAGTCAACACCCATACCGTGAATGGCAGGGTGAAGATCATGTAAGAGATCACCAGGCCGAGCAGGTTGTTGTACAGCCCGAAGCCCCGGATCAGCTCAAACATGCCGGACAGCACCGCGACCTGCGGAAACATGGAGACGCCCAGCACGGTCATCAGCAGCAGCCCCCGCCCCCGGAATTGTACGCGCCCCAAGGCAAACGCTGCCGTGACGCCGAAAAACAGCGAAAGCGCCACCACCGCGGACGAAACCAGCACCGAGTTCAGCAGGTTGTAGGCGAAAGGCTGTTCGCGGAATACCGATACATAATTGTCCCAATTCCAGGTCGTGGGAAAATACTCGACGCTGAACAACTGGGAACCCGCCTTCAGCGAGGTGACGATGGCGTAGTAGAACGGAAATACCGAATACAGGATGATCGCCGCCACCAGCGCGTAAAAAGCGATCCAGCCGAATAGGCGTTTCATGGCTTATCTCCCGTCAAAGCGCACGCGACCGAAGGTCATGTACAGCACCACGCACAACCCCACGGTCAGAAACAACAGCGTCGAAGCGGCCGAACCGTAACCCACCGACTGGAAATCCACCAATTGCTGCCGGGCGTAGACCGACATCGACATGGTGTCCTTGCTGTTGGAAGTCAGCACGTAGATCAAGTCGAAGATGCGCAAGGCATCCAGCAAACGAAAGATGACCGCGACCATCAGAGCGGGCTTGATCAGCGGCAGGGTCACCTGGAAGAACACGCGAACCGGGTGAATGCCATCGACCCGCGCCGCTTCGTAGCAATCGGTGGGCAACATCTGCAAGGCCGCCAGAATCAGCAAGGACATGAACGGCGTAGTTTTCCAGACATCGACCATGATGACCGCCGTCATCGCCAAGTCGGGGCTGGCGGTCCATGCCAGCGGCGTGGAAATCAGGCCGATGCCCATCAGCATGTGATTGAGGATGCCGAACTGGTCGTGCATCATCCAGCTCCACATTTTGGCCGAGACGATGGTCGGAATCGCCCAGGGAATCAGCACTGCCGCCCGCACCAGGCTGCGCCCCGGGAAGGAGGCGTTGAGCACCAGGGCGACCACCAGTCCCAGAATGGTTTCCAGGGTGACGGAGATGACCGAGAACTTCAGTGTGTTCCAGACCGCGTTCCACCACTCGCCATCGGCCAGGACGCCGTACCATTCGCCGTCGTTGTAAGCGAGATAGTTTTCGAAGCCGATGTATTTGGCGTTGCTCAAATCCGACAGATTGGCGTCGGTGAAGCTGAACCAGATGGTGCGAAATAGCGGCCAGCCGGCCACCATCACCAGCAGGATCAGCATCGGCGCCAAAAACAGCCAGGCTGCCCGCACGCGGCTGCGGGTGAGTTGCGATTTTTCTACTTGGGTTGCAGTGCTGGCCGCGCCGGTGGCAAGGTCAGCAACTTCGGCTTCTGTGGTAGCCATGAGAACCCCCTTGTGAGCGGATTGAAGCGTTAGCGGATGGCGGAGCGGGCTGATGTCCCGCTCCGCCGGGCGCGATGCCGGATCGGGCTTACCACTTACCGCCGCGACTCATGCGCTTGAGCGAGCCTTCCAGTTGCGCCAGGCTATCGGCGGCCTTGGCCTTGCCGGACAGCACGCTATACACCGCGTTCCAGAACTCGTTGCTGACCTGGTTGTACTTGGCGCCGGTGACCGTGGACGGGCGCGCGACGGCGTTGACGAACGTGTCGTACAACTCGCCCATGAATGGCGCGGCGGCCAGGATTTCCTGGTCTTTGTAGAGGCTTTCGATGGTGGGGTTGTAGGCGCCCTTGATGGCGCGGCGCTTCTGTTCCTCGGTGCTGGTCAGATACACGGCCAGATCGGCGGCCAGTTCCTTGTTTTTCGAGTACTTGGACACGGCGAGTTGCCAGCCGCCGAGCGCAGCGGCGCTGCGGCCGTCCGCGCCGCCCTTGGGTAGTGCGCTCACGCCCACCTTGCCCTTGATGGCGCTTTCCGGCCCTTGGGCCAGCGGCCAGGCGTAAGGCCAGTTGCGCATGAACACGGCGTTGCCGGACTGAAAGACGCCCCGGCCCTCTTCTTCCGTGTAGTTCAGCACGCCCTCGGGCGAGATCGTCTTGATCCAGCCGGCGGCGGTATCGAGCGCGGCGGCGGCCTGCGGATTGTTGATGGTGATCTTGCCATCCTTGTCAACCACGATGCCGCCGTTGTAACTGGCCACCCATTCCAGGGCGTTGCAGGTCAGACCCTCATAAGCCCGGCCCTGCCAGACGAATCCCCACATCTTGTCGTTGCCGCCCTTCCGTTCGGCATCCTGAATTTTCTTGGCCGTTTCGGTCAGTTCCTGCCAGGTTTGCGGCGGCTTGGCGCCGTACTTCTCCAACAAATCCTTGCGGTAATAGAGCATGCCGGCATCGGTGAACCAGGGCATGGCGACCAGCTTGCCATCGATGGTGTTGTTTTGAATGATCGCCGGGAAATGATTCTTTACGACGTCCTTGGCAAACGGGGCGAGATCGATGAAGTGATTGCCGAGAATGCCAGGCCAGACCACATCGATCTGAAACACATCGATGTCGGGCGCGCCCGCCGCCAGCAATTGCTGGTACAGGGCCAGCCGTTCGGTGGCGGAATTGGGCGTCGAGACCAGATTGACTTCATTGCCGGTTTTCTTGGCCCACGCTTCGGCGCCGGTCTTGCAAAACTCATATTCCTGGCCGACCGCGCCGCAGGAAATCGAAATCTTCGCGGCATGGGCCGCGCCGGCGCCGCACAGGGCCGCGCCGAATAGCATGGAGACGAAAAGACCGACAGGCTTACTATTTTTCATGCTTGTGCTCCTCAACGGTGGTTGTTATGGTCGGGCTGTTGCGTAATGCGATTCACGCGGGGTTTTGCGCCGACGGCCGCTTCGTGGACCAGGATTTTCCTTTTGGCGATGCGTTGCCTTCGGGTAAGTATGGCTATTCTTTTCCTGTTTCGTACCTCCTGTAAGGATGATTCTTAACAGTGTCCGGGAGGCGTCCAGCGGTTGCCGCCCTTGAATCTCAGCGCAAGCGGTAGACCCGCGCTTCATAAGGCCGTAGCGTCAACAGGTTGATGTCTTCCCCGGTATCCACCGAATAGTTACCGATCAGCAACTCCTTGTTGGTGAAATGGATGTGGCTGGGCAGGGCGAAGACGGGCGCGTCGGGGCTGAAGTTCAGGATTACCAACAGGCGCTCGTTCTTCCAGGTCCGGGTGAAGGCGTAGACCTGCTCGTGAGCCTCCAGCAGCAGGTCGTAGCAGCCGTGGACGATGGCGGGGTGCTCCCGGCGCAGACGGATCAGCTTGCGGTAATAGTGGAGCACCGAGTCAGGATCGGTTCGCGCCCGTTGGACGTTGATTTCACTGTAATTGGGGTTGACCTTGATCCAGGGCGTTCCGGCGCTGAAGCCCGCATGGACGCTGGCATCCCACTGCATCGGGGTACGCGCGTTGTCGCGGCTCTTGGCGTGGATGATCGCCATGACGACTGTTCGGTCGATGCCTTTCTCCTCCACGAACTCCTGGTACATGTTCCGCGTCTCCATGTCCCGATAGTCGTCGATGGTGGGGAAAGCGACATTGGTCATGCCGATCTCCTCGCCCTGGTAGACATAGGGGGTACCGTGCAGGGTATGCAGGAAGGTGGCGAGCAGCTTGGCTGACTCCACCCGGTAGCGGCCATCGTCGCCGAACCGCGAAACTGCGCGCGGCTGGTCGTGGTTGGAGAGATACAGACTGTTCCAGCCCTTGCCTTCCAAATCCTTCTGCCAGCGGGTCATGATCCGCTTCAGTTCCAACAGGCTCCAGGGTTTGGAGTTCCAGCGGGGCGAATCGCTGGAGTCATCCATGTCCATTTCGACATGCTCGAACTGAAACAACATGTTGACGGGTCCGTTCTCCTCATGCGTAAGGTCGAGGCCATGCTCGGTGGTGACCAGCCCGGTTTCAGCGACCGTGAAAATATCGTAATGCGAGAGTACCCGTCGCTTCGTTTCACCAAGAAATTCCAGCAGGCGCGGTCCGTTGAACACGTGCGGACCGGGGAACTGGTAGCGGTTGGCGGTCTTGACGGGCGCGTCCGGCAAGCCAGGGGCTTTGGAGATTAGATTGATAGCGTCCATGCGAAAGCCGTCGATGCCTTTTTTCAGCCACCAGTGCATCATCTCGTGGACCGCCTCGCGAACCCTGGGATTTTCCCAGTTCAGGTCGGGCTGCTTTTTCGAGAACAGGTGCAGGTAGTACTCGTCCGTCGCCTCGTCGTATTGCCAGGCCGAGCCACCGAACAGCGATGCCCAGTTGTTGGGTTCGCGGCCATCCCTGCCGGGACGCCAGATATACCAGTCGCGGTAGGGGTTGTCCCTGGAACGACGCGACTCGACGAACCACGGGTGTTCGTCGGAAGTGTGGTTGACCACCAGGTCCATCAACAGCCGAATGCCCCGGCGATGCAACTGCTCCAGCAACTTGTTGAAGTCGGCCATCGTGCCGAACTCGGCCATGATGGCGCGATAGTCGCTGATGTCGTAGCCGTTGTCGGCGTTGGGCGACTGGTAAATGGGGGACAGCCAGACTACATCGACGCCCAGTTCCTTCAGATAATCGAGCTTGGCGATGATGCCGCGCAGGTCGCCGATGCCGTCGCCGTTGCTATCGCAAAAGCTGCGCGGATAAATCTGATAGACGACGCTTTCCTTCCACCATTTCCCGTGCATCGGGACGCCCTTTGGCAAGGCGGCGCGGGCTTGAAGCCACGCCGCTGTTGAGGATCGGCTGCTTACCACTTGCCGCCGCGGCTTATGCGCTTGAGCGAGCCTTCCAGGTCGGCCAGGCTCTGTTCGGCGCTCTTACCGCCGGACAGCACGGCGTACACGGCGTTGAAAAACTCGCTGCTGACCTGGTTGTATTTGGAACCGGTCACGGTGGCGGGGCGAGGTATGGCGCTGACCAGAATCCCCTTCATTTCACCGAAGAACGGATTGGCCTTCAAAATGTCCGGGTCCTCGTAGAGCTTGATCAAAGTGGGAAATTGCGACAGCTCGACAGCCCGCTGCTTTTGCACCTCTGAACCGGTCAGATACAGCACCAGCGCGATGGCCGCTTCCTGATTGGCCGAGTACTTGGATACCGACATTTGCCAGCCGCCCAGCGTAGCGGCGTGACGGCCGTCATCCCCGCCCTTGGGCAGCGGAGCGGTGCCGACCTTCCCCTTCACCGGACTGTCGGCACCTTGGGAAAGTCCCCAAGCATACGGCCAGTTGCGCATGAACAGCGCGTTACCGGCCTGGAACACCCCCCGGCTTTCTTCCTCGGTATAGTTCAACACGCCCGGCGGCGTGATGGTGTTCACCCAAGGCTTGGCTTGGGCGATGGCCTTCACGGCCTGGGGATTGTTGATGGAGATCTTGCCATCCGGTTCGATGATGGCGCCACCATTGTAGCTGGCGATCCACTCCAGCGCGTTGCAGGTCAGCCCTTCATAGGCCCGACCTTGCCAGACATAGCCCCAGAATTTGTCGTTACCGGCCTTGCGCTCGGCGTCCTGGATCTTTTGGGCGGTCGCAGTCAGTTGCGCCCAGGTCTGGGGCGCGGGTTCGCCGTACTTTTCCAGCAAATCCTTGCGGTAGTACAGCAAGCTGGCGTCGGTGAACCAGGGCAGCGCGATCAGTTTACCATCCACCATATTGTTTTTGATGATGGCCGGGAAATGATCCTCTTCGGCACCTTTCGAGTGCGGTTTCAAGTCCACCAGGTGCGGCGCCAGGGTGCCGGCCCAGACCACATCGATCTGATAGATATCGATGTCGGGACTCTTGGCGGCCAGCATTTGCTGGTACAGCGCGAGTTGTTCGGTGGGAGAATTGGGGGTGGAGACCGTTTCCACCTTATGACCGTGTTGCTTGCCCCAAGCCTGGACGGTTTTGGTGCAATGCTCCAGATGGGGGCCCGAACCGCAGGCTATCCGCAGGGTCGCGGCCTGGACGGCGCTCATTCCCAGTACCCCCAGCACCATCGTGCCGGTGGTAATCGCGGCGAAAAAAACGTTTTTGTGGATGTTCACTTGGGTCTTCTCCTGCTTGGTGGTTGAGGATAGTTGTGTTTCAACAACCGCCTGTTGAGGTCAAGCGGCAAACCCGGCCAGAATCATGACCAGGATTTGCGGCGCGAGAATCCGCAGGCACATCACCAGTGGGTAAATCGTGGCGTAGGCCAGGGATTGCGCCTCGCAGGAGGCCAGCCCGTTGGCGAAGGCCAGCGCTGGCGGATCGGTCGAGCTGCCGGCCAGCAGGCCGCAGACGGTCAGATAGTTCTGCTTCAACGCAATCCGGGCGTAGAAGCCCACCACCAGCAGCGGGATCAGGGTGATCAGCGCGCCATAGCCCATCCACAGCAGCCCGTCGCCCGAAACCAGCACCTCGACGAAACGGCCGCCCGATTTGAACCCGGCGACCGCCAGGAACAGAATGATGCCGAACTCACGCAGCACCAGATTGGCGCTGGGTGGCATGAACCAGACCAGCGGCCCGATATTGCCGATCCGCGCCAGGATGATGGCCGCCAGCAACGGGCCGCCGGCCAAACCCAGCTTCAGGGCATTGGGGATGCCCGGCAGAAAGATCGGCAGGCTGCCGAGCAATACACCCAGCGCGATGCCGAAGAAAATCGGAATCATCTGGGTGTGTTGCAGCAGGTGCTTGGCGTTGCCGAGCATGCCGCTGACCGTCTGAATGTCCTCGGGCCGACCGACAATGTTGAGAATGTCGCCGAATTGCAGTTGCAACGCTGGCGTGGGCGCGATCTCGACCCCGGCGCGGATGACCCGGGAGATCACCACCTGATAAAGCTCCTGCATGTTCAACTCGGCGATGGATTCGCCCAGCACCTTCGAGTTGGTGACCACCACCTTTTCCCAGCGCAAGTCCGTGTTCTTGGTGGTCAGCTTGATGTCGGTTTTTTCGCCCAAGACCAGTTGCATACCCTTCAGTTTCGGCTCGGGTCCCACCAGGTGCAGCAGGTCGCCGAGTTCCAGCACCGTATCCGGGCCTGGCGCCATCATGTGCTCGCCCCGTTTGAGGCGGGAAGCCACCACCCCCTGATCCACCAGTCCGGGCACGTCCCGCATGGCCACGCCAACCAGATTGGCATTGCGGATGACCACATCCAGCGTATCGAGCGGGGGCGTCTGCGCGCGGCGCTGTTCCTCGAAGCGTTCGACCTCGCCCTTGATGTTGATCCCGAGCGCGGCGCGGATCAGCATCATGGTCAGCAGGATGCCGAGAATGCCGAAGGGATAGGCGACGGCGTAGCCCAAGCCGGCCAGGCCAATATTGCTGTCGGTCTGCAGGGTCTGCTCGGCGACGGCGAGGGAGGGAGTGTTGGTCACCGCGCCGGCCATCAGCCCGAGCACGGCGGGCAGGGGGATGCCGGCCAGCCAGTGGATACCCACCGCGACCAGCATCCCGAGCGCCACGATGGCGGCCGCCAGCGAATTGAGCGTCAGTCCGGATCGTTTCAGGCTGGCGAAAAAGCCCGGCCCCACCTGGACGCCGATGGTGTAGACGAACAGGATCAGACCGAATTCCTGCAAAAAGGCCAAGGGCGCGAGATTGATGGGGATGCCCATCTGATGGACGAGATGCCCGACGGCAATGCCGCTGAACATCACGCCCCCCACCCCGAGGCTGATCCCCTTGATCTTGAGGCCGCCCAGCCCGAGGCCGAGGGCGGCGATCGTGCAAAGCAGAAGGATGCTGAGAGCGACGTCACTCATACGGATATAGAACCCTGGTTTGGTTCGAATCCTTGCGGCGACTCTAAAAAGCGCCGCACCCGTTCGCGGTTCGGCAACGCCGGAATCGCGCCGCGTGCGGTGGTGGCCAGCGCGCCGACCGCATTGGCGAAGCGGCACAGTTCGCGCAACCGTGCTTCATCCTGGAG
>WBUJ01000152.1 GCA_008933795.1 Candidatus Contendibacter sp.
GGGCAGACCGGACGGCATCGGCCCGCCGGGCACGAAAATCGCCGGCAGATGGCCGAAATGCAACGCGCCGATCAGCAGTCCCGGCACGATCTTGTCGCACACGCCCAGACACAGCACCGCGTCGAACGTGTTGTGCGACAGTGAAACCGCCGTCGCCATGGCGATGACATCCCGCGAGAACAGCGACAGTTCCATGCCCGGCTGGCCCTGGGTCACGCCGTCGCACATGGCCGGCACGCCGCCGGCGAACTGCGCCACCGCCCCCGCCTCGCGCGCCGCCTGCTTGATCAGGGCGGGAAACCGCTCCAGCGGTTGATGCGCCGACAGCAGGTCGTTGTACGAAGAGACGATGGCGAGGTTGGGCCAGCGCGCCTCGCGCAGGATGGCCTTGTCGTGCGGCGCGGAAGCAGCGAAGGTGTGCGCCAGGTTGGTGCAGGACAGGCCCTTGCGAACCGGGCCGGTCCGACGCGCCTGTTCGAGTCGCGCCAGATAGGCGGAACGGGTCGCTGCGCTGCGCTGGCGAATGCGATCGGTGACCGCCGCCACGGTGGAATGAAGGGTCATGGTCATACCTCCTGAGTCATGGGGGGCGAGGCGATGCCCCCGGTCGGTTCGGTCACGGCCATTTCCCGCTGGAAGGCGGCGATGGCGCGATACTCCTGCTCCAGTTTGGCCGGGATGCTCAGATAAATCGGCAGCAGCCGGCTGTAGATTTCGACATTCTTCGCAATCGGCGTATGGCGATGGGTCGCACCGACCATCCCGGCGATCACGTTCAGGGAATCCACGCGGCCCAGCGCGTAGAGACCGAGCACCGCCGCGCCCAGGCAGGAACTCTCGAAACTCTCCGGCACCACCACCTCGCGATTGAAAATATCGGCCATCATCTGTCGCCACAGACCGGAGCGGGCGAAGCCGCCGGTGGCCTTCATCGTTTGGGTGGGGCCGATCAGCGCCTCCACAGCGGGCAGGATGCTGTAGAGGTTGAAAATCACCCCTTCGAGCACGGCGCGGATCAGGTGCTCCTTGTGATGGTGCATGGCCAGCCCGAAGAAGGAGCCGCGCAGGTTAGCGTTCCACAGCGGCGCGCGCTCGCCGGCCAGATAGGGATGGAACAGCAGCCCCTCCGCGCCAGGCGACACCCGTTCGGCGATGCGGGTCAGCACTTCGTAGGGATCGATGCCCAGCCGCCGAGCCGTTTCGACCTCGGACGCCGCCAGTTCGTCGCGCACCCAGCGAAACACGATGCCGCCGTTGTTAACCGGGCCACCAATCACCCAGTGTCGGTCGGTGAGGGCGTAACAGAAGGTGCGCCCAGAGGGGTCGGTCAGAGGCCGATCCACCACCGTGCGCATCGCGCCGCTGGTGCCGATGGTGACGGCGACCTCGCCCGGTCCGATGGCGTTGACCCCCAGATTGGAGAGCACGCCGTCGTTGGCCCCGACCACGAACGGGGTGGTCGGCAGCAGGCCGAGTTCCCGCGCCAGTTCCGGTTCCAGCCCGGCCAGATGGAACGTCGTCGGCACCGGTTCGGCCAGCCGTTCCGGGGTGACGCCGGCGACCTCCAGCGCCCCGGCGTCCCAGTCCAGTTGGGACAGGTTGAACAGGCCGGTGGCCGAGGCGATGGAGTAATCCACCACATAGCGTTTGAACAGCCGGAAGAACACGTATTCCTTGATGCCGATGAAGCGCGCCGCGCGGGCGAATACCTCCGGCTGTTCGCGCCGCAGCCAGACCAGCTTGGCCAGCGGCGACATGGGATGGATCGGCGTGCCGGTGCGCTGGTAAATCGCCAACCCGTCCCAGTCGTTTTTGATGCGCTCGGCCCACTCTGTCGCCCGGCTGTCCGCCCAGGTGATGCTGCGGGTGAGCGGCTTGCCGGCTCCATCTACCGCGATCACGCTGTGCATGGCGGCGCTGAACGCCACGCAGACCACGTCGCCCGGAGCGGCGTGGGCCTTGCGCACCGCCTCTCGGATGGCGGTCAGTACCGCGCGGTAAATTTCCTCCGGGTCCTGCTCCGCCGCCGCCGGGGTAGGCGTCAGCAGCGGGTACTCGACCGCGTGGTGGGCGACAACCCGTCCGTCGGTGTCGAACACGACGGCCTTGGTGCTGGTGGTGCCGATATCGACACCGACGACTTGGTTGGACATCGATCGATCCTCCTCTCGCCTTAGACGAACGCCGCCAGGATCATGATGAAGATGATCCCGACCACCGAAATGAGGGTTTCTAGCACCGTCCAGGTCTTGAAGGTCTCGACGACCGTCATGTTGAAGTACTGCTTCACCAGCCAGAACCCAGCGTCGTTGACGTGGGACAGGATCAGCGAACCCGCGCCGGTCGCCAGCACCAGCAGTTCCTTGTTGACGCCAGGAACCAGGTTGACCAGCGGAGCCACGATGCCCGCGCCGGTGATGGTGGCGACGGTGGCGGAACCGGTGGCGATGCGGATCAAACCCGCCACTACCCAGGCGAGCAGGATGGGAGAGAATTGGGTCTGCACCGCGAGATGGCCGATGGCATCGCCCACGCCGCTGGCAACCAGCATTTGCTTGAAGCCGCCGCCAGCGCCGATGATCAGGATGATCGCCGCCGTGGGCGCCAAACTCGCGTCGAGGAACTTGAGCACCTGCTTACTATTGAAACCCCGGGCGTAGCCGAAGGTGTAGGTCGCCAGCAACAACGAGGCCAGCAGTGCAGTGATCGGGTGGCCGATGAAGTCCATCCACAACCGGAACAGGTGTTTGTCGTCGAACGCGACATCGGCGAAGGTCTTGAGCAGCATCAAAAACACCGGCAGCAGCACAGTCACCAGGGTGATGCCGAAACCGGGCAGATCCCGCCCTTCCGGTTCATGAGCCAATTGATCCATCAGTTCCTGCGAGGGCGAGCCGGGAACGTACTTGGAGATGAAGCTGCCGAAAATCGGGCCGGCGATCATGGCGGTCGGCAGGCCGACCAGCAGGCCGTAGAAGATGGTCTTGCCGATGTCGGCGCCGAAGATGCCAATCGCCAGCAGCGGACCGGGATGCGGCGGAACCAGCCCATGCACCACCGACAGACCGGCGAGCAGCGGCATGCCGATCTTGACGATGGAGATGCCGGTGCGCTTGGCGACGATGAACACCAGCGGGATGAGCAGCACGAAGCCGATCTCGAAGAACAGCGGAATACCGACTAGAAAGGCGGCGAACATCATGGCCCAATGGACGCGCTCCTGGCCCAGGGCGCGGATCAGGGTGCGCGCGATTTGGTCCGCGCCGCCGGATTCCGCCATCATCTTGCCCAGCATGGTGCCCAGCCCGAGCACGATGCCGACGAAGCCCAGCACACCGCCGAAGCCGTCCTGGAAGGATTTCATCACCTTGTCCACTGGCATCCCGGAGGTCAGGCCGAGAAAGCCGGCGGCGAGGGTGAGGGCGATGAAGGGATGAACCCAAAATTTGGTGATCAACAGGATCAGCCCGATGATGGCGATCAGGGCGTCCCATAATAAAAATGTTTCATGACTGAGACCGAACATGAACCGTTCCTCCGTTGGCGGGTTGGAATAGGGGATCGAGCAACCAAACCGTGACCATGCGATGAAGATGATCGAGTAACCGGACCATGGCCACGAAAATAATGTAGTAAAATTACTAACAAATAACAAGTAGTATTTTTTCTATCAAAAACAAATAAACAAAGTTATTTTTCGCGATAATGGCACGACTTTTGGTAGTATTGCTACTGATAAAGATTCGTTATTTATGGTATAAAAACTACATCATAATATCAGGCGGTAACCCAAACCCGCTCATCGAGGGATTCATGGCTGATTTCAACGACGTTCAGAGTACATCCCCTAGTACCCCCGCCAGTTTGCCGGTGTCGGCTCCCACCGAACGGGGAGCCGTTCCATTGCTGGCTCAAATCGAAGCCGCGCGGGAACGGCTCAGCAAGGCCGAACAGCGCGTCGCCGACTACGTGCTCGGCCACGCGGACGAGATCATGAACCTGTCCATCGCGGCGCTGGCGGGAATCGTGGGCGTGAGCCAGCCGACCGTGGCGCGCTTTTGTCTGGGGCTGGGCTTCACCGGCTTTAAGGAGTTCAAGCTGCGCCTGGTGCAAAGTCTGGCGGGGGGCGTGCCGTTCGTGCATCGGGATGTCGGCGCGGGCGACCCCGCCTCCGCGCTGGTCGCCAAGGTGCTGGATCGCGCCATCGCGGCGCTGATGCGGGTGCGCAACGAACTGGATGCGGCGGCGCTGGATCAGGCTATCGCCTTGCTGGCGAACGCGCGGACCATCGAGTTTTACGGCGCCGGGAATTCCGGGATCATCGCCGCTGACGCCCAGCACAAATTTTTCCGCCTGGGCGTGCCGACGGTGGCCTACTCGGACGCGCACATTCACGGCATGGCCGCCACCCTGCTCCAACCGGGCGACGTGGTGGTGGCGATTTCCAACACGGGACGCACCCGCGACCTGCTGCGCAGCGTCGAATCCGCTCTTCAGGCGGGCGCAAGGGTGGTCGCCATCACCGCCAGCGGTTCGCCGCTCGCCAAACTCAGCACGGTGGCGTTGTGCGCGGATGTTGAGGAGGACCCGGACGTCTATTCGCCGATGACGTCCCGCATCGCCCATCTGGCGATCATTGATGTGCTGGCGGTGGGCGTGGCCCTCAGCCGTGGCCCGGGACTGCTGGCCAAGCTGGAAAAAGCCAAGCAGAGTTTGCGAGAGCGGCGCGTGCCCCGGCACAAGGCGAATGCTTCGGGAGCGGATAGCGCGCGGCGCGGCGAACATTGACGCTGGGGTAGCCCTGAAATCCGATAGGCGCTTTTCATTAAACGAGAAACGAGGACACTCTGATGCGGGAAATGCAGGTCGGCTTGATTGGGTATGGGATGGCTGGACGGGTCTTTCACGCGCCGGTGATCGCGGCGGTTCCTCGCTTGCGGCTTACCCGGGTCGTGGAGCGTCGCGGCCAGACCTCGCGCGAGCGGTACCCGACGGTCGAAGTGGCGAGCGAGGCCGCCGCGCTGTTCGAGGACGAGGAGATTGAACTGGTGGTGGTGGCCACTCCGAGCAGTTCGCACTTCGATCTGGCCCGTCAGGCGCTCCTGGCCGACAAGCATGTCGTGGTGGACAAGCCTTTTGCCCTCACGTCGGCGCAAGCTCAGGAACTCATCGATCTGGGGCGCCAACAGCACAAAGTGGTCAGCGCCTTTCACAACCGGCGCTGGGATGGCGATTTTCGGACGGTCAGCCAGCTCGTGAACCAGGGGGTTCTCGGGCGGCTGGTCGAGTACGAATCGCATTTCGACCGCTTTCGCAACTACTTCAGCCCGGAGCGCGCTTGGCGGGAAACGGTGGGGCCGGGGGGCGGCGTCCTGTTCGATCTCGGTCCCCATCTCATCGATCAGGCGCTGGTGCTCTTCGGATTACCCCGGATGGTCGCCGCGGATATCCGCAGTCAGCGGGAGGCGGGAAAAGCCGACGATCAGTTCGAACTGATCCTGCATTATGACGGCCTGAAAGTGACCCTGAAGGCCGGGTTGCTGGTGCGCCAGCCCGGTCCCCGCTTTGCCCTGCACGGCACGGCAGGCTCGTTCGTGAAATACGGGGTGGACCCACAGGAAGATGCGCTAAAGGGCGGGCGGTCGCCGCGGGAGCCGGATTGGGGCGTCGAGCCGGAAACCGCATGGGGAACCCTCGATACCCAGATCGGCGGCCTGCATTTTCGGGGAAAACTAGAAACCGTCCCGGGTGGTTATCAGTCCTATTACGAGAATGTCTACCAAGCGATCCGGGGAGAAGCAGAGTTGCTCGTCAAACCGGAAGAAGCGCGCAACACGATTCGCATCATCGAACTGGCCGTGCAAAGCAACGCGGAGAAGCGCACCGTTGCGTTCTCTTGAAAGCCGTCCACGCTTACCTTGATCCAGGAAAAACCGACCTGGGGCAGTCCTTCGACCGGGCCGAACCGATGGCGGAACGCGCCGTTGGCATGGGGTTTTCCTCACCACTGAATCAGCCGCTGAATTTCCCGGGCGCTCCAGCGCAGGGCGCGGCTTTGCTGCTGGCCGAGCGCCAGCAGCAGGGCGATGGCGGCGTCCGGATGGTCGCCCCGCAACCGGTCGAAGTCCGCCCGACTCAGTATCAGCAGTTCGCTCGGCTTGACCGCCACCGCCTCGGCGGCGCGCGGCCCCGGATCGAGAAAGGCGATGTCGCCGAACATCGTGCCCGGGCCGTAAATCGCCAGCCGCTTGTAACGGTCGTCCGCGGCGGGCAGGCGGATGTCCACCCGGCCGCGCAGCACCAGATACAACTCCGCGCCGTCGTCGCCAGCCGCGAACAACCGCTGGCCGCGATCGAGCAGGCGGGGCCGCAGCGCGGCGGCGAGCGCGGCGATTTCCGCCGGCTTCATGGCGCGGCACAAGTCCAGCGCCTCCAGCGGGACGCGCTGCTCCAGCACGGTCGGCGCGACCCCCAGCGCGTCGAGCAGGGCGTTCTCGGCGTATTCCAGCGCCAAGTCGGCGGCGGCGAAGGTTTTGACGTTGAGCCGCTCCGGTCGCAGGCTAAGCTTGCGCAGGGTGCGTTCGACCTCGCGGCCCAAACCCAAATCCTCGCGGACTTCGCAGAACAGCAATTCGCCGCCGTGCCGATCCAGCCGCGCGGCGATTTGTTGCAGCAGCCGCACGCTGGAAAAATCGATCTGGATCACCCGCCGCAAGTGCAGGATGACCCAGGCGGGCCGGTCGAGATCGGGCAACATCTCCTCGAACAGTTGATCGGCCTTGGCGAAGAACAGGGTGCCGCGCAACTGATAAAGCACGATGCGGTCGCCATGACGGGCGAGCAGCTCGGCCTGATCCGCCGGGCGCTGGCGCACCGAGGGCCGCTCGGTGGCGGTCAGCCGGCGATGGATGATCGGCACCCGGCTTTGCTGGCGGATGAACAGCAGGATGGCGATGGCCAGCCCGACCAGCACCGCGACCATTAGGTCGTAGCCCACGGTGACGCCGGTGACCAGCACCGCGACCGCCGCGTCCAGCCGGGTACGGCGGCGGCGCAGCCAGGCCAGAATGTCCCGGTCCAGCAGGTTGAGCGCCGAGGCCAGGATGATGCCGGCCAGGGCGCTGGTGGGCAGCCATTGTCCGACCGCTCCGGCGAACAGCGGCAGGAGCAGCAGGATCGTCCCGGCGCTCAGCGCGGCCCAGCGGCGGGCGCCGGCCTGAACGGCGGGGGCGGTGCCGCCCACGCTGGCGGAGCCCGCCATGCCGCCGGCCAGCCCGGTCACGATTTGTCCCACGCCCTGCGCCAGCAACTCGCGGCGGGCATTGTGACGCAGACCGGTGGCGGTGTCGGCCAGCACCGCCGTCAGCAAGGTATTCAGGGAACACAGCACCGCCAGGGCGAAGGCGGCGTGCAGGATCAGCGGCCAGGGCAGGTCGGCCCAGGCGGCGAGCGAGTCGAGGGCGAGGCGGAAATCCGCTGGCGCCGGCAGGGCGCCGATGACCCAGTGCGCCGGCGCGGGCGGAAGGCCGGCGTAACGAATGGTCAGTTGAAACAGCGCGGTTCCGCCGATCAAGCCGGCGATGGGGCCGGGAAGCCAGGGGATGAAACGGGGCGCGAAGCGAGCGGTGGCGAAGGCAAAGGCCGCGGTGGCGATGGGCAGCCAATGCCACTGGGACCAAGCGCCGGCGTGATGGACGCCGAGCAGGGGTTTGAACTGGGATCGGATCAGCAGCAGGCCGGTGCCGGTGGTCAGGCCGGCGATGACGGGGTAGGGGATGAATTTCATCAACCGGCCACCGCCGGCGAGCGCGATCAGCCCTTGCAGCACGCCCGCCAGGACGGTGACGACGAACAGGGCCGGGGCGATGGCGGCGGGGGCGAGGCCGGCGCCGGCGAGAATGGCCGCCGTGCCGCCGAGCAGCGCCATGCTGGGGCCGGTCGGGCCGCTAATCAGGCCGACCGCGCCGCCGAAGCCGCCAGAGACCAAGAGCAGGATAATAGCGCCGACCAGTCCGGCCAGCGCGCCGGGCGCGGTTCCCAGCGAGGCGGCGAACACGGTCACGCCAAAGGCGGTGGCCTGCGGCAGCACCACGGCGGCGCCGACCAAGCCGCCGCGCAGGTCGGCGAGGAGAGCAGTCGGAAATTTCAAGGGTCTGGACGTTCCCAGGAACAGGTGGGTTGCGGCGGGCGAAGCCGTTTTTCGACGATGGTTGCCGAGCGCCCCGCAAGTATAGAATCCCAACCCTTCATCACACGCATTCGACCCGAGGTTTTCAACCGCATGGAATCAAAACTGCTCGTCCCGGTTCAACTGGGCGCACTCTCTCTGAAAAACCGCGTCGTTATGGCCCCGTTGACCCGTTGTCGGGCCGATAACTCGGAAGCCGCGCCGACCGATCTGATGGCGCGCTACTACGCGCAGCGCGCCGGCGCGGGTCTGATCATCTCCGAGGGAACCATCGTGTCGCCCCAGGCGCGCGGTTATCCCTACACACCCGGCATCTGGTCGGACGCCCAGGTCGCCGGCTGGCGGCGGGTGACGGACGCCGTGCATCAGGCCGGCGGATTGATCGTCTGCCAGATCTGGCACTGCGGCCGGCTGTCCCTGCCGGACTTTCACGGCGGCGAAGCGCCGGTCGCGCCCTCGGCGATCAATCCGAACTGGCGGATGTTTTCGGGGGCGGAGTTGAAACCGACCGTCACGCCCCGCGCGCTCAGCCGGGAGGGCATCGCCGAAACCGTCACCGATTTCCAGCGCGCCGCCCGCCACGCGGTGGCCGCCGGGTTCGACGGGGTGGAGATTCACTCGTCCAATGGCTATTTGTTCCACCAGTTCTTCGCCCGCTGTGCCAACGCGCGCACCGACGAATACGGCGGTTCCCACGAGAACCGGGGCCGATTTTTGTTCGAGGTGCTGGACGCGGTGGGGCGGGAATTGCCGTTCGACCGGGTCGGCATCCGCCTCAATCCGATGATGAACAACATGCACGGCATGACGGTGGACGAGGATACCGTGCCGATGTTCGAGTCGCTGATTCGCCGCGCCAGCGGTTACGGCCTGGCCTATGTCCACCTCAGCGAGCCGTTCATGCCGAATCAACTGGACGGCGCGGTGGGCGCGGTGGCCGAGGTGGCGCGGCATTTCCGGCCGCTGTGCCAAGCGCCGTTGCTGATCAACGGCGGTTTCGATCAAGCCAGGGCGGAAACGTGGTTGGCCGGGAACTGGTGCGATGCCGTGGCGTTCGGCAAGCTGTTCATCGCCAACCCGGATTTGCCGGAACGGTTCCAGCGCGGCGCTCCGCTGAACACGCCCGATCTGGAGACGTTCTATCAGGGCGGCGAAAAGGGGTACGTGGATTATCCGGCGCTGGCGTGAGCGTTAATTGAGGGTGGAGCCGGCTTCCAGCCGGCTTGATCAATTAAAAACAATACCGTCGTTCAGGTCCACCGACCCGCCCTTGTATTGTGTTTCTGTGGGGGTTGTTCATGATAGGACAGCCCCCATGAGAGGAGACCGGATGCCGTACCCGCCCTGGAGCGATCGATCTCGCTGCGTAGATGATGCACCGGTCTTCACTCTAAATTCTCTTGCGAGAAATCGGACAGTATCTTCGGCCCGACTTGGTCGTGAGCCTGCATTCACAAGGTAGATTGCGCAAGGAACTTTCATGACACTCAC
>WBUJ01000291.1 GCA_008933795.1 Candidatus Contendibacter sp.
CACGGGAGTCTGCTCGCACGCGGCGATCTCGGGCAGTTTCGGTTGGAACGGCGGGATCAGCATGACGTCCAGTATAGCCAATGGCACTATCGTTGGCAGCGTCTACCTGCAGTTAATGAGCATTTACGAAAAACCGGGCTTCGGCTTGCCGGTAATCGGCGAAGAGAAACACCTGCATTTCGTCTTGCCAGCGGGGGTCGCCCACGACCGCGATTCTTTCGATTTCCTGGTCGTGCCTGAAGAAAAAGCTGACGTCGCCCCATTGATCACCGGGTTCCCATCCGGCGAAATTTTCCAACTGGATCAATATCCTGACCTTGCCGGAGGCAAAGACATTCCCGGTTTCAACCTGGGTCAGGAAAGTCTGAAATTCAGCCCAGGTCAGCAGTCCGCTCAGGGTGATCCGGTGAACCCGGTCCGCGATTGGATGCGATGAGATCGTCATGATGGCCCCCTGTTTCAGCGCTGCTGTAACAAACAGGCCGCGCGGTTTGCCGGAAGCGCTCCGCGCGGCCTGGAAGTCAATGGAATGCACGGGATCGCTTAATAGCGGTTGACCCAGGCGGAACCACCGCCACCGTAGCGGTTGATCCAGCCGCCGCCGCCGTTGATCCAGCCGCCGCCGCCGTTGATCCAGCCGCCGCCACCGTAGCGGTAGGCGCCGCCGCCGTTGGCCCAGGCGCCGCCACCGCCGGCCCGGTTGGCCCAGCCACCGCCGCCGTAACGGTTGGCCAAGCCGCCCCGCCCACCGACCGCAGCGGAGCCGCCGTAACCACGAGCGGCGGCCCAGGCCCGCGCGGGGTCGGCATGGGTCAACGCGCCGCCCAGCAGCACGCCGCCGATTACTGCCTGCGACCACTTGCCCAGTCCGCGCAGAAACTGCCGCCGTTCCTCGGTCGCTGGAGCGCCAGTTTGCTCGGAATGCGTCACTTCATGTTGATCAGTCATGACTGCTCTCCGCTTACTGAGCTTTCTTCGGCGCGGTTTCCGGCGCCGGAGCCGGGGCTGGAGCCGGGGTGGCCGCCGGTGCTGCTTCTTCCGGAGGAGGTCCCTCATCTCCACTCACATTGGAGGTATGCAACGCCTGGACGCGCCAGCCGGCCTTTTCCTTTTTCAGAACCGCCGAGACATTGAACCCAAATTCGCGGGGCTGACCGGATGGGTCGCTATCCTTCATGTCGCAGGAAGCCATCAGCCAGGCGCTGTTGCCATCCTCGCTCCCCGAGACGTCCGGACAATCATGCTTCAGAGAACCTGCTTTGAAGGTCTCAAAAAAATGCTTGTAGGCCTCTTCAATCGCCGCCTTGCCCTTCCAGAATTCGCCGGGACCGGTGCCCATCAGCGCCACGTTGGGCGTGTCGGCGTACAGCGCCATCAGGGCTTTGAGGTCCTGCTTATTCAGGGCGTCATGGTGCTGGCGCACAACCGCCCGGAGTTCTTCACTGGCTTGCACCTTGGGTGCTTCGCTGGCCTTTTCGGCCTTTGGCGATTCCGCCGCCCAGACGGGAGCCGCCAGCGCGCAACCGAGCATAGAGACTAACATAAAATGTTGTTTTTTCATGAGAATGATACCTGGTAACGGGTTTGATGGGAATTGAGGAGGCTAACAATGACAACGTGAACTATTCATGAATCCCGGATGTTCAAATGGGGCATTCTGGACCACGTTTTCACCATGATCCAATTGATTTTACCGACCGTGCGCCTCGTCCAGCCGTTTCCGCAGCAAGCCGGCCCAATAGTCGAAGGCGGCTTCGGCATACGCCCAGGTGCTGTACGCCTTGGTGTAGGACGAAACGCCTTTCTCGACCGCCGAACCCACGC
>WBUJ01000153.1 GCA_008933795.1 Candidatus Contendibacter sp.
CCCCCGGCATACCTACCTGCTGCTCACCAAGCGCGCCGAACGCTTGGCCGATTTCTTCGCGAACCGCCCCGTGCCGGGCAACGTCTGGCTGGGCGTCACGGTGGAGGATCGCCGGTATGGGCTACCGCGCGTCGAGCACCTGCGGCAAGTCAAGGCCCGCGTCCGCTTTCTGTCGGTGGAGCCGCTGCTGGAAGACTTGGGGCCGCTGGACCTGGACGGGATGCACTGGGTCATCGTCGGCGGCGAGTCGGGACCGGACGCCCGCCCAATGCGGCTAGAATGGGCGCTGGCCGTGCGCGATCAATGCCGGGCTGCCGGCGTACCGTTCACCTTCAAGCCGTGGGGCGCCTGGGGGTCGGACGGCGTGCGCCGCGACCAGAAAGCCAACGGAAGGATACTGGCCGGGCGGCTGTGGGACGAGCGGCCGGAGTTGAGCGGGGCGCTGCTGTAGCCGGGCGGCTCGGTGGTGACGGTGTTGCTCGAGCGTAGGCGGTGGTTATAATCACCACCATGAACAGCGCGGACCTGATCAAGGAACTGGAAAAAGCTGGCTGGACGCTGCGGGGCGTCAAGGGTTCGCATCACGTCTACACCCATCCGGCGCGCGGCGGGCACCTCAGCGTGCCGCACCCGAAAAAGGACTTGGGCGCGGGGCTGGTACGCAAGCTGCGCAAACAGGCCGGTTTGCTTTGAAGCGAGGACCGCGACCATGAAATTCATCATCGCCATCGAACCGGGCGACGCTACCCACGCCTTCGGGGTGGTGGCGCCTGATTTACCCGGCTGCTTCTCGGCGGGCGACACCTTGGACGAGGCCATCGACCGGGCCAAGGACGCCATCGATTTCCACTGCCAGACCTTGATCGAGGATGGGGGGGACGTGCCGCTGGCGCGCCCCCTGGCCGAACATCAGGCCGATCCCGAGCTCGCCGGCTGGATTTGGGCGGTGGTCGAAGTGCCGGTGGAGCGGTATTTCGGTCCAGCGGAGAAGATTAACATCACCTTGCCCCGCCTGCTGCTGGCGAAGATCGACGATCACGTCCGCGCTCGCGGCGAGACCCGCTCCGGCTTTCTGGCGGAGGCGGCGCGGGCGGCGATGCGCTAGGGCTGGGCCATCCTGCCGCCGAAACCCTGCCGGCCCTACCGCGATGGCTAAAAAATTTTCGGAACGGGTGGCCCGGATGTCGCCGGAATCGCGGGCGCGGTCCGACGCGCGCTACCGGCAACTCCTGGCCGAAATGCCGCTGCAAGAGTTGCGGCGGGCGCTCGATCTCACCCAACGACCGGTCGCCGCCGCGCTTGGCATCAACCCGGTCGCCGTGTCCACGATGGAAAGCCAGACCGACCGGTACGTCAGCACCCTGCGCCGCTGCGTCGAAGCGATGGGCGGCGAGTTGCGCAGCGTGGCCCACTGCCCGCAAGGCGCCGTCGAAATCAGCCCGTTCCAGCGGGAAGCGGAACCGACCGAACCGGCAGCGGGGTAGAGCACGGCCTGCTGACCTCTCGGTCGCGCCTTCTCGGCTGGGGGGTAGCGACGTTCCCAGCGATGACCACGACCGCCACTCCCCCAGGACGCCGATGAAAACAGCCCAAACCTTCGCCTGGACCCCCGCCCGACGTGGGGTTTAGGGAGCAGTGGAACGTAAAACCCGGTTAAGCATCCCTGCTCGCTTGGAATACATCACGCAGCTCAAGCGGTGACGCACTTCGCTGCTGAGTGAGTTGCGCAAACGGTCGTTTGTGCAATCGCCCCGGGGTGACGTGTTATTGCAGGTTTTCGCGTTGCAAAACCGTATTGCAAAATCAATTCGATTGGCAATAGGTTTACGCAATCATGTTGTACGGCTAGGCCCTTGTTTTCATGAATAAAAAGGATGCTGACGCTTCAGATATCGCATCTCCTGCGCCGTGGCAAGGTGCCTTAACCCAGTTTTACGTTCCACTACTCCCTAAACCCCAGTTTCAACGCCATGGAGTATGGAAAGAGGGGCCGGTCTCTCCTGGCTCGACGATCAGCCCGCCATCTTCAAGCGCCGGCTTCGGCCACCACCCGCCGCCGCGAACCGGCCAGCCACAAGGCCAGACTGATGACCGCGGCCGGATAGGTAGCCGACAAGCGGTAGAGATTCTCCAGAGACAGCCATTCTCGCAATGGACCGATCACGAACGAACCTAATCCGACGCCCACCATCAGTGCGGCGATCAGCATGGACGACACCCAGGCCACGTGCTCGGGAAATCGTTCCGATGCCAGGGTGATGGTCAGCGGGAAAAAAGCCGAGCAAGCCAAACCCGCCAACGCGAACAGACTCAGACCCAACGCCGGCGTGTCGGCGCCGGGCAGCAGGAGAAACGCCGCGATCATCAGCGCCGGCAGCGTCAGCCAGATCGGCAGCGGCGCGATCCGCACCACCAGGACCGCGACCAACAAGCGACCGGCCACCATCGCTGCCCAGAATACCGACAGGGCCAGGGCCGCCACTCCCGCCGGCAGCGCCTTGGCCTCGCGCAGGTAGATCACCGCCCAGTTGCTGAACGTCCCCTCGGCGAAGGCGTACAGCACCGCGATGGCGGCGAAGATCCAGAACGCGCGGGAAGCCAGCGGTGGGTTCGTCGCGGCGCGACGCTCCACCTCCCCGCCGGCGTCTCGCGGCAACCGGACGGTCGCGGCGAGCAGCGCCAGCACCCCGCTCGAACCGAGCAATAGCAACGGGAACCCGATCCACAGATCCGCCCGGCCGAAGCCGTCCACCAGCAAGGGTCCCACCATCAAGCCGAGTCCCAGCAGGGTGTGCAGGGCAACCACGGCGGTCGACGTGCGCCGGGGAAAGAAGCGGGGAGGGTAACTGTTCAGCGGTGCGCCGCCCAGCCCGAAACTCAGCCCCAGCAACGCCGTGCCCACCAGAATGGTCGGGAACGCCAGCCCTGGCATGACCCAGGTGCTCGCCGCCAGGGCCAGTTGCGACAGGCCGTTGCCCGCCGCCGCCAGCCAGAGCAGGGTTTGCAAACCCAGCCGGCGGGCCAGCGTTCCGCCGGCCACCGCGCCCAGCACCGCCAGCGCGACCTGCGGCAGAAAGATCGCACCGTACTGGGCATCGGTGAAGCCGTGCATCTGCTTCAGCACGGCGCTGCTGGCGGGGAAGCTGACCAGCGTCAGCCCCTGCAGGAAGGCGATGAGATAGACCGCGACCACCGCCGGACCATTTGTTGGAACTTGCTTGACCATGACGCTGCTCCTCACTCGCGGCCGCCGGTGATCAGCCGGGTGCCGCGTTTGTAGGTGAGGTAAGCCCAGAACCATTCAATGGCGACCGACAGCCGTTTGCGCGTGTCCACCAGAAAGAACACATGGGCGACACCCCACAGCCACCAGGCCAGCGCGCCGCTGAAGCGGATCCAGCCGAAATCCACGACCGCCGCCTGCCGGCCGATGGTGGCCAGATTGCCCAGGTGATGATACCGGAACGGCGGCGAATCCACGCGCCCTTCCAGGCGAGCCTTGATGATGCTTGCCACGTAGGCGCCCTGCTGCTTGGCCGCCGGGGCGAGTCCCGGCACCGGCTTGCCGTCCCAGGCTTCGCTCAAGGCGGTATCGCCAATGGCGAAGACATTGGGCAAGCCCGATACGGTCAGATCCGGCCCCACCTTGAGACGGCCGGCCGCGTCGGCTTCGGCCTGGAGCCATTGCGCGGCGGGCGAGGCCATCACCCCCGCCGCCCAAAATACGGTGCGCGAACCGATCCGCTGACCGGACACCAGCACGCCTTCGGCATCGATTTTCTCCACTCGGCTCTTGGTCAGCACTTCCACGCCCAGCGCCCGCAGCGATTGCGCCGCCACCTTCGAGAGCGATTCCGGGAACGCCGGCAGCAGGCGCGGGGCCGACTGCACCAGCAACACTCGCGCCCGGGCCGGATCGATATTGCGGAATTCCCCAGCCAGACCGTGCCGGGCCAGTTCGGCGATGGCGCCGGCCAGTTCCACGCCGGTGGGACCGCCGCCGACGATGACGAAGGTCAACAGCCGCTGCCGCTCCTCGGGATCGGCGCAGTTCTCGGCCTGTTCGAAGGCCAGCAGCAGGCGGCGGCGGATGGCGGTGGCGTCGTCGATGCGCTTCAGGCCCGGGGCGTAGGGTTCCCAGTCGTCGCGCCCGAAGTAGCTGTGGCGGGCACCGGTGGCCAGCACCAGATAGTCGTAACCGATATGCGCGCCGTCGCTCAGAGTGACCTGACGTGCGAGGGCATCCACGTCCGTCACCTCGCCCAGCAACACCCGCACGTTGTGCTGGTCGCGGAACAGCGCCCGAATCGGGGTGGCGACATCGGCCGGCGACAGGCTGGCGGTCGCCACCTGATAGAGCAGCGGCTGGAACAGGTGGTAGTTGCGCTTGTCGATGACCGTGATCCGGCAGGCCGCCAGCCGCAAACCATGCGCCGCCTTCAGCCCGCCGAAGCCGGCGCCGACGACCACCACGTGCGGCACGTCCGCCAGGGCCGCGTCGGACCAGCTTTCGAGGGGCGGGAACCAGCGGGCCAGTTGCTGCTTCAGGACCGCATCGGCGGCGATCGGTCCCGACCCGCGCAGCACAATCAGTCCGAGCAGCAAGCATTCATACAGCCGGTTGATGTTCTGGATTTCGTCCGCGCCCATGAAACCCGCGCCCAGCAACGCTAGCAGCGCGCCGATCGCGGCCAATCGGGTCGCCAGCCCCAGCGCCAGCAGCGGACTGACGAAGCCCAGCATCGCCTCCAGGAACGAACGCCCCACCAGGACCGGCGTGAACCACAAGGTCGCCAGCCAGAGCCGCAGCGCCAGTTGATAAACCGGACCCAGATAGTGGGTGAGCGCGGCGTACCACCGGCCGAGCGGCTTGACCAGCGGCAGCGCCGAGGCAGCCAGACCGGGAGCCAGCAGCCGATCCAGGGAAATCGGCCCCGCGCCCATGACCACGTACCAGCTGAACAGCGCGGCCCAGTAGAGATGCTGATCCAAGGCGCGATATTCGAACTGGATCACCAGCGTCAGGATCAGCAGCGGAATCGCGGCCAGCCGGGTGGCCAGTCCGAAGGCCAGCAACATCGAACCGAGTACTTCGGTGGCGACGCCCAAGGTGGCCGCCGTCGCCGGGTCCAGCCAGGACACCGGATATTCGTAGGTGGCGAGTGTCAACGCGGTGTCCCAACTGGCCAGCTTGAGCACGCCGGACACCCAGAACGCTTGCGCCAGCCACAGCCGGATCGCCAGATCCAGGAAGGGGTAGAGCGTGACTTCGGCGACGCGCAGCGCTTCATCCGCGCGCTTGAGGAAGGCCGCGATGACATTGGCCCGGCGGTGCCGGACGGCGGCGACGGTTGCGGTCAACATGGTTTAGCCCTCCACCGTGCTTGCGACCGGAGTCGCCCTTACCCCCACCCCCTCTCCCGCAGGCGGGAGAGGGGAGTCGCGCCGGGTCGCCATCCGTTGGCTCCAATACGCCGGAATATCCCGCCGGTAGCGACGCATCACCAGATTCGCCAGCAGGCCGGTCCAGCCGGTCTGATGGGCGGCGCCCAGACCCTGGCCGGTGTCGCCGTGGAAGTATTCGTAGAATTGCAGCAGGTCGCGCCAGTGCGGGTCGTGCTGGAAGGGGCTGTCGGCCGGGAATGCCGGGAGTCGGCCCTGTTCGTCGCGCCGGTAAATGCCCACCAGTCGCTCGGCGATCAGGGTGGCGATTTCCTTCAGATTCAGTTCGCGGTTGCCCTGACCGGGCACGGCGATGGTGAAATTGTTGCCGAGGAAGCGGTGGAATTTCTCCAACGCCTGTACCAGCGTGTAATTGGTCGGTAGCCAGATCGGGCCGCGCCAGTTGGAATTGCCGCCGAACAGGCCAGAGTTGGACTCGCCGGGCACGTACTCGATCAGGGCCGCGCCGACGCCGGGCAGCGTTCCCAGGTCCTTGTGGGTGGCGTGGAGACGGCTGACGCTGCGCACGCCGTGCGGCGACAGGAACTCATCCTCACGCAGTAGCCGCTTGAGGATGCGCGGCAGCATTCGATTGGTGACCAGCGACAGCAGATGCTCGCCCCGGTCGTTTTCCCAGTCCGGGCATTGGCAGATGACGCTGCCGTCGAACACGCCGTGGCGATGTTGGCGCAGCACCTCGCGGAAACGGGGCGTCTTGGCCAATAAGCGTTGATCCACTACTTCGCAGGCAAACAGCGGGATCAGCCCGACCCAGGAATACACGTCGATCCGCTGCGTCTGGCCATCCGGGCAAATCATCAAATCCTTGAAGAAGCCCGCCTCCGGGTCCCACAGCGGCACTTCGTTGCCAGTATGGCCGGCGATGGTATGGGCGATGGCGAGAAATTGTTGATAAATCTGGATCGCGATGGCTTCGTAATCGTGATCCTCGGCCGCCAGTTCCAGCGCTATGACCGTCATGTTCAGGGCGAACATCGCCATCCAGCCGGTGGCGTCAGCCTGCTTGAGCGCGTAACCGGCGGGCAACGGGTGGGAACGGTCGAACACCGAGATGTTGTCCAGCCCGAGGAAACCGCCTTCGAACACATTGTTGCCGTCGCTGTCCTTGCGGTTGATCCACCAGGCGTAGTTCAGTAGCAGCTTGTGAAACACCCGTTCCAGGAAGTGGAGATCGCCCTGGCCGCGCTGCACCCGTTCCGCCCGGAACGCTTTCAGGGCGCCCATGGCGTGCACCGGCGGATTCACGTCGCCAAACGCCCATTCATAGGCGGGAATCTGCCCGTTGGGGTGGAGATAGTTCTCTTTCAGCACCAGTTCGATCTGGTCCTTGGCGAAATCGACATCGACCAGCGACAGCGCGGCGGTGTGATACGCCAGATCCCAGGCCGCGAACCAGGGATACTCCCATTTGTCGGGCATAGAGAGGATGTCGGCCGCCTTGAGATGCCGCCAGGTGCGGTTGCGGCCCCATTTGCGGCTGTCGGGCGGCGGGAAGTGGTCGCCGTCCAGCCAGCGGGCCACGTCGTAATGAAAGAACTGTTTGCTCCAGATCATGCCGGCCGACGCCTGGCGAAAAATGCGCTGGTCCTCGTCAGAGGCTTCGGGCAACAGGTCGCGATAGAACAAATCCGCCTCGGACTGACGGCTGGCGAACACCGTCGAATCGTGGGCGAACGGTCGGGCCAGCGGGGCGGCGCTCAGTACCAGTTCCACTTGCGCCTGCTGGCCAGCCGCCACGGTCAACACCTGCCAGGCGGCGAACTTGGTGCCTTCCAGATCGGGATTGACCGCGTCCCGTTCGTCATTGACGACCCGACGGTGGAAACTGTCCTTGACGTAAGGCGTGGCGTTCGCCAGCCCCCACAGGTGCTGGGCGTTGTGCTCGTTCTCGGTGAACAGGGATTCGGCGGATTGCCGGCCATACAGATGATAGGGGCCCAGGGTCGGATGCTCGGCGCGCACCGCCCAGCTCACGCCGGCCGGCGCCGCGATCGCGCGCAAGGTTGGCTTGACCGGTTGTTGGCCGGACGGCTCGACCGGATCGCCCTGCAATTCCGCCAGCGCCCGTTGCTTCTCCTCATCGCCCCAGGCCCAGGTATTGCGGAACCAGAGTTGCGGCAACAGATGCAGGGTCGCTTCCTCGGGTCCACGGTTGGCGGCGGTGATGTGGATGTGGATTTCATCGGGACCGGCCTTGGCGTAACTGACCTCCACGTCCCAGTAGCGGTGGTCGTGGAAAACGCCGGTGTCCAATAGGTTGAACGGCGGGTCTTGCCGGCCCCGACGGCGGTTTTCCTCCACCAGCCAGCCGTAGGGATATTCGGCTTGGGGATACTTGTACCGGTAGCGCAGATAGCTGTGGCTGGGAGTGGCGTCGAGATAGAAGTAATACTCCTTGACATCTTCACCATGATTGCCCTGATTACCGGTCAGACCGAACGCCCGTTCCTTGAGGATCGGGTCGCGGCCGTTCCACAGGGCGAGCGCGAAGCACAGCCGCTGCTGTTCGTCGCAAATCCCGCCCAGGCCGTCTTCATTCCAGCGATAGACGCGGGAACGGGACTGATTGTGGTCGAGATGTTCCCAGGCTTCGCCGTGGGCGCTGTAATCCTCGCGGACCGTGCCCCAGGCCCGTTCCGCGAGATACGGTCCCCACAACCGCCAATTTTCCTGACCTTGGTATTGTCGTTCCAGGCGCAATCGCTCGGGATTGTCGATGGGAATAATGGCCTTCATTGGGGTTTCTCCAGAATAGGGGTTGCACGGGGTGACAGGTCGTTCGTGACCGACGAGCCATTACGCCATCTCTTGGGAAAATTCCTTGCCAGGGAATGAAATAGCCCCATCGATCAAGTATTCGTCACTTGAAATAGCAACACTTATGCCACTGGAGAAACTTCAAGAATAATTAACAACATACATCTTGACTGTTGAACTTTGGTTGAGGGTGAGGACCGCGAAATATCGTAGAGCCGCTAAATACAATGGTTTTGGCAATTGCTCCTGAAAAGCGGTCAAACTCCGCCGATCCACTGGTGAGACGCTATACTTGTGACAGCAGTCCAGGTAAAGGCGCTGCTACTGGTGAGAATGCGGACGCTGCCCGGGTAGGATGTTTTACTGCGTCAACCGCGCCTCGTAGCAACGGACGAGTTCCTGGGGATGGCGAGCAGGGCGGGGGTTTCCAGAGTTGGAAGGCTGGCGATGAATGTTATACTGCTGGTAAAGGTCAGCAGGATCAAGTAGTTCCTGTCAACCACGGCAGATTGTGGTAGATAGCCGGAAACTACATAATCACTGGTTGTCGCGGACGCTTCGCGCCCGCAACAACGGGGCGGCGGACCAAGTACACCATCCCGGCAAGGGTTAAATCATCATCCGAAGGAGTACGCACCATGAAGATCGCTGTTTTCGGAGGCAGTGGCATGATTGGCTCACGTGTTGTTTCTGAAGCTACCCGACGCGGTCATGAGGTAACAGCCGTTAGCCGATCAAACTCTTTGCCGGAGGGCGCGATCAAGTCCGTTGCTATGGGACTCAACGACACGCTCAATGTGGTGGCCTTGATTGAATCAGTCGATGCGACGGTCATATCCGTTTCCCCAGATCGCAGCGGGGGTTCACACGAGCCGATTCTTCAGGCTCATCGTGACCTTATTGCAGCCAAGCCATCTAGTCGCATGCTTATAGTCGGTGGGGCCGGCTCGCTTGAGATCAACGGTGTCCGCCTTCAGGACACACCAGGATTTCCCCCAGCTTATTACAAGGAAGCCTCAACGTTTTCGACCATTCTCGATCTTTATAGAGCGTCGAAGAATCTCAAATGGACTATTCTTTCACCTGCCCCAATGATCGCTCCAGGGACACGCACTGGTGCTTACCGCGTTGGCACTGACAATCCAATCGGCGACTCAATCAGTGCTGAGGACTTTGCTGTTGCGATTGTTGACGAGCTGGAGAAGCCTGCCCATGTCGGCATGCGCTTCACCGTAGCCAATTGACCGATACACACGGCCTAACAACAGCATCCAGCGGACGGCGCTGCGCGCCGCCGCTGATGCTGAGCGTGTGCGCCGGGCATGGCGCGTTACTTCGTAGGTGAAAGTCCTATGGCCAGGTTTACGCAGAGCCGAAGGCAAGGAGAAGGGCAAGGGCGTCGTCGCGAGGCGGGGTCTGGAGGAAGCCCAATCCG
>WBUJ01000154.1 GCA_008933795.1 Candidatus Contendibacter sp.
GTTGCGGCGCCGGCCGGGTGGGCCTGGGCGGGTCATCCTGCTGCATGATGGCCTCCTCCGTGGGCTGCGGCGATCCATCGTTCGAGCACGTCCAGCGTCGCAATCTGGAGCGCGTCCGGTCCAAGCTTCACCGATTCCGCAAGCGTCGGAAATTGCGGGTCGCGGTCGAAACCGGTTCCGAACAGAAACATCAACGCGATCACGAGAAACTGCCCCCGCCGGTTGTTCAGGCGATGCTCGCTGGCTCGAGCGAGTCCCTCCTGGATGAGCGTCGATACCTTGTGAGCCTCATACTTTCGCGGCCAGAGGCGGCGGAGCATCACCCTGACATGGGTCCGGCCATCGGCAATGGTCCGATCCTCCAGCAATCCAGCGAGTTCTTTGCGGGCCGTCGTCAGCGCGGCCAGGAGTTCGCCGTAGTCCGACCCCTGCACTCTCACGACATGGCTTAATGCCCGCGAAGCCAAGTGGTCGATCTGCGGGCTCCGGTCCTTGTCCGCGAGGATTTGGCCGGCCCAGGGAAGCTGTGCGTCCTCGTCGAACCAACTGCCAAGCAGCGGCAGCAGGGTGAGATACAGGCAGACATCGCGGCGGGTCTTGAAGCCGTACCGTGCGGCCCGTTCGCAGCCGTGTTCAAGCACCTTGGTCGTTGCCTCCGGTCCCCAAGCCCGGGTGTGCCAGGGGAAGAAATCGCGGTAGTGCGCGGCCATGGCCAGTTGGGACGATTGGCTCGCCTCTCGTTCGAAGGCTCCCATGGAGCGTTTACTAATCTGGAACATTGAGTAACCCTCTTCGTGGGCGCTGAGGCGCCTCTGCCACTCACCACTTTGGTTTTCAGGCAACCCCTCAGCTTCGGCTTGTCCCCCTCTTCTGCTCCAGCAAGGCCACCAGTTCCCCTTGTTTCCTGGAACGCGCAAAGGCTAACGGCGTCTGCCCTTCGTGTGTTGTCAGACCAAGATTCGCCCCTGCTTCAATAAGTACTTTCGCGGTCTCGACGTGGTTTTGCCAGAGTGCATCATGCAGCGCCGTGTAGCCGTTATACGGCCCCTGTTTGTCGATATCCACCTTGTACGCAATCAGTAGTTTGGCCGCTTCCGTCCGCCCGGCATACGCTGCCGCATGCAGCGCCGTCGCTTTCATCCCCGGATCAACCACGGATACATCCGCGCCCGCTTCGAGCAGCAACCTGACAATCTCGGTATAGCCTTCATAGGCGGCCTGAATCAAGGGAGCATCGCCATTCGTATCCAACGTATTGACATTAACCCCTTGTTGGATAAGCTCTTTCACGCGGGCTACATTATTGCTTTTGACGGCTTTCATTAATGTGGTCATAAACCTCTCGACTTTGGCCATTTCAGGCTGTGGCAGTGAGTTGATCTAGCAGGACTTCCCAATCTTCGGAGGAAAACTTGTGAGGTTGAGGTGTCTCTAGTTGAGCTCTCGAACACTGGGCTGCTTTTCTTAACCCATTTCGATCTTCTGCGTCGTTGTTGGCTACGTTTTGCAATGCAAACACCGGTATCTTCGAGGTCTGAACTTAAGGTAAGCTGATTTTCCTAAAATGGATAAATGGCGTAAAATAATTTCACGATTTTCACCAAAAAATCGACGAGTCCTTGGCCATAAATATGACAAGCTGTTCCTTCTATCATGCTGGTAATCGTGACAAAGATTTGACCCTCTTCGGCAAATGCGACGCCCTCAACATTTACACCCGTAACATCCAATGGAATCTCAAGGTAATTCATAAAAGCTAATAGCTCTCTCGTCCTGGAAAACAAATAATCCAGTGATAGCCTTTGCACGGGCAGAATCTGGAAAGAAGACTCAGTTTGAAATTTTGTTATCTCGGAACGAGAGCGTGGAATGATCCAAGCGATCTTGGGCTCGCCGTGCCCGCATTTCAGCGGGACGCGGCTTTCTCACGACCCGCCGCGCTCTACCGTTCTGCCTTCTCCAACTTCAGCGCCGCCGAGTTGATGCAATAACGCAAGCCAGTCGGTTCCGGGCCATCATCGAATACGTGGCCCAGATGCGCCCCGCAATCGGCGCAGAGCACCTCGGTACGGCGCATCAGCCAACTCCGATCCTCGGCGGTGGCGACCTGCTCCGCCACGACCGGCTGCCAGAAACTCGGCCAGCCGCTACCCGAATCGAACTTGGCCGCAGCGTCGAACAACGGAGCGCCGCAGCACGCACAACGGTAGACGCCTGGTTCGTGGCAATCGTGATACGCGCCGGCGAACGCCGGTTCGGTGCCCTTTTGACGGCAAATTCGATACTGCTCCGGGGTCAGTCGCGCGCGCCATTCGGCGTCGGTCTTGCTGATCTTATAGCTCATGGCCGCTCCTCATGAATTCGGGATGTGCCGAATAGACCGCACCAGCAGCGATTGGTGTCAGACCGCCGCGCCTTCGGGTCGCTGGCCAGCCCGTTTCTGCAAAGCCTCCCAGACATGTTCGGCCAACCCGACGCCCACCTCGTTAAACGCCAGAAAGGTCATGTCAGCGCCCGCCGCCCTCAGGACCTTCTCTTCCTCGGGGTAGCTGCTGACCGCGCCGATTAGCCCCTGGAAACCGCGCCGCCGCAACTGCCGGCTGGCGATGCGTTTCGCCTCCGGGTCCGGCATGGCCAAGATCACCGCTTTGATCCCGTCCAGGTGCAAGCGATGCCAGAAACCGGGATCCTCGGCGTCGGCGTACACCACCCGCCGCCCTTCATGGATATGCCGCTCAACCTTGACCAAGTCCGAATCGATGCCCGACACCATCCGTACCTTGTGCGGCTGCTCGGGCACGTTCTGGCGCTTCTTGAGGAAATCGTAGGCGGCTGTCCCCGCGTGGCCCATGCCGACGATCAGAATTTGGGTTCTGCCCAGCGACACCGGTTGCTCGTCGGGATGGTGCTCGGGCCGCTCGAAGGGCGTCAGCCGCTCCTCCAGTCGCTCGTACAGATCATGCGCGCAGCGGTTCAGCGGCGCGGTCAGCACGAACGACAGCGCCACTGCGATCGCCAGCACCACCAGCCAACCGGCGTCCAGTTGGCCATTGTTGACCATGAATTGCACCACGATCAGGGTAAATTCGCTGTAGCTGGTCAGCGCCAGCGCCGCCAGGAACGCGGTGCGCGCCCGCAACCGGAACGCGATGAGAATGAAAAAGAACAACATCGCCTTCAGCGGCAACAGCAGCGCCAGCGCCACCGCCCCGCCCAAGGCGGTCAGGCTCGGCCAGCCCATCAGGCCGATCTCAAGGAAAAAACCGACCAGCAGCACTTCCTTGAGCGACCACACGGCCCGCGACAGTTCCATCGCCTTGGGATGACCCACCAGCAATACCCCCAACAGCAGCGCGCCCAGTTCCGAACTCAGGCCGAGGTGTTCGAACCCCAGTCCGCCCACCACCAGCGCCAGCGCCAGCCCGTACAGCACCAGCAGTTCGTCGTGGCCACTCCAGTCCAGCATTTTCATCGCCAGCGGCCGCAGCAGCGGCAGACCCAACGCCAGCAACGCCCAGAGCGAGGGCGCCACCGCGCCGGCGAATGCCATCAAGGCCAGCGCCGCCAGGTCTTGCACGATCAGGATGCCAATCGCCAGCCGGCCATGAAAGGCGCGCAATTCCGCTTTTTCCTCCAGCGCCTTGGCCGCCAGCACCGTGCTGGAAAAACCCAGGGTGATGGCCAGCGCCAGCGCCTGCCACGCCGGCAGGGTCGAAACGGCGAGGAACCCCAGACTCAGCAAGCCGCCGCTGATTGCCAGATGCAACAACCCGCCACCCCAGACATCGGGCCGGGCCAGGCTTTTGATCCGCAGTTTCAAGCCGACGCTGAACAGCAACAGCAAGATGCCGGCGTGAGCAACCTGGTCGAGCAGTTCGCTCCCGCGCTGGCCGAGCGCGTTCAGCACGAACCCGGCCGCCAGATAGCCGACCAGCGCCGGCAAACCCAGATGCCGGACCAACAAACCCAGGGAAAAGGCGAGAGCCAGCCAAAGGGCATCCATCGGTGAGAAAATTTACGCCTTCTTCAGCACCCGCACCACGTACAGCAGGACCACGGCGCCCACCGTGGCGGTGATGAGCTTGCCGATCAGGCCCACGGCGGCCAAACCGATCAACCGGAACAGAAAACCACCCACAAAGGCGCCAACCACGCCAATCACCAGATTGCCCGCCAACCCCATGCTGCCGCCGCGCATGAACTGGGTGGCGATCCAGCCCGCGATCAAACCAATCAACAAAAATCCAATCAGATCCATGGTGACTCTCTCGTGCAAGTTGGTTATGGATGCCTTCAATCATAACGCATACCGGGCAAGAGCTAACCGGTTTGCGGTTCCGCAAGCCAGGCCAGCAGCAGGGTATAGGCGATCGCGACCACGGTCGGCCCCAGGAACACCCCGATCAGGCCGTAGGCGAGCAGGCCACCGATCACGCCGAGGAACACCAGCGTCAGCGGCATGCTCATGCCACGCGTGATTAACATCGGCCGAATAATGTTGTCCACCCCCCCCACCACGGCCAAACCCCAAACCGCCAGGAACGCGGCCCATCCAGCCTCGCCCTGTCCCCAGTACAGCCATCCCGCCGCGGCCAGCAGTGGCAGGGCGGCGCCGAACTGGGCGATGGCCAACAGGAAACAGACGAAAGCGAACAGAGTCGCCAGCGGCGCTCCGGCGATCAGCAAGCCGATCAACGCCAAGCCAGCCTGAAGGAGGGCGGTCAGCACCACCCCGAGCGCCACGGCGCGGATGGCCTGCCGCGCCTGATCGCGGGCCTGGAGCGCCCGCTCCCCGCCGAGACGGTCGGCCAGACGCCGGCTCACTTCATCCAACGCCTCGCCGTTCAGGTAAAACACCAGCGTAAATACCACCACGAGCAGGAATTGAAGAAACAACCCGCCGACCGCGCCCACCTGACCGAAGAGCCAGCGTCCGCCCGCCTGCACCGCCGGCCCGAGCCGCGCCCGCAGACTGTCGCCGCCAGCGGCGGCATCCCGCCAAGTCGCCGCCAGCCGCGACCCCACCAGGGGCAGTTCTCCTACCCAGGCCGGCGGCTCGTCGGGAATCCGCTCGACCGCCGCCTTGGTGTCGAGAAACAACGTTTCGCCGTGCTCCGCAAGCGTGAAAATACCGGCCAGCAGCGGTCCGATGACGAAGCCGATCAAAACCACGGCCAGCAACAGCGCGCAAGCCGCCCGGTTCCAGCGGAAGCGGTCTCGCAACCAGACCAAGCCCGGCCAAACCGCGATGACGATGAACGCGCTCCACAACATGCTGGGCAGGAACGGCCGCAGGATGTAGAGCACGGCCAGCAGCAGCGAACCGATGATCAGCAACCGCAGAGCGGTCCGCACCGGTTCGGCAATCACAGGCAGGGGGTTGGCGGCGTTCATGGGACGGATTTTCCGAAAATAGGCTGATGACAGTTTATTATTTTACCGGCTGTATGGCGCGTTTCCCCCGAAATCCCCTGATGGATGAAAAGCGGGGGCAAATCGCCGCCTTTTTCGAAGGGTAGAGAGTTATCGGAACCATCGGCGAAGAGATCAATCCATGAATATCACGACCCTCGGCGAACCCCGCTTCGCCTCCCCCCAGCGGCGCACGGTCAGCGACCAAGCCCGCGTGTCTTCCCGCCTCATCCGCGACCCCGCCGCTCCGGCAGCGGAGGAACTGCTGTTCGAACTCGCCGGCCCGCGTTCGAAGCTGTTCTTCGATCCCGCGCAAACCCGCGCCGGCATCGTTACCTGCGGCGGATTGTGCCCCGGCCTGAACAACGTCATCCGCTCGCTGTTCCTGGAGTTGCATCACGGTTACGGCGCGAAGGAAGTCCTCGGCTTTCGCGACGGCTACCAGGGCCTCGACCCAGTGCGCGGACGGGAGCCGTTCGTGCTGACGCCGGCATTCGTCCACGACATCCACAAGGACGGCGGCACCGCGCTGGGCACCTCGCGCGGCCCGGTGGACGTCGGCGTCGCCGTGGACCATTTGATCCGGCGCGGCGTAAACCTCCTGTTCACCGTGGGCGGCGACGGCACCCAGCGCGGCGGCAACGACCTGTTTCAGGAAGCCCGGCGGCGCGGTCACGCCCTGGCCGTGGTCGGCGTCCCCAAGACCATCGACAACGACGTGGCGTTCGTCTCGCGCACCTTCGGCTATCTGACGGCGGTCGAGGAAGCGGCCAAAGTCCTGCACTGCGCCCACACCGAGGCGCACAGCGTCCACAACGGCATCGCGCTGGTCAAGCTGATGGGCCGTCACGCCGGCTTCATCGCCGCCGGAGCGACCATCGCCAGCCAGGACGTGAATTTCACCCTCGTGCCCGAACTGCCGCTCCAACTCGACGGCGACCATGGCCTGCTCGCCGCGCTGAAACGGCGCATTCTCCAGCGGGCGCACGCGCTCATCGCGGTGGCCGAGGGCGCCGGCCAGGAACTGCTGGCGGCCAGCGGCGGGGAGCGCGACGCCTCGGGCAACGTCAAGCTCCAGGACATCGGCCCGTTCCTGCGCGAGCGCATCGAGAATTACTTCAAGGCGGAAGGGATCCCGGTCACGCTACGCTATTTCGACCCGAGCTACCTGATCCGCAGCGTCCCGGCCGACGCCGAGGATGCGATTATGTGCGATTTCTTCGCCCGCAACGCCGTCCACGCCGCCATGGCGGGCAAGACCGGCCTGGTGATCGGCCTGGTGCATGACACCTTCATCCACGTGCCGATCGAATTGCTCGTCAGCCAGAAGAAGCGCCTGGATCCGAACGGCCCCGCCTGGCGCGCGGTGCTGGCCGCGACCGGTCAGAAGCTCGGCGAGGACGCCCGCCCGACGACTTGAGGATTCCCCGGCCACTTCCTCACGGCTCCCGGAAAGGTCTTGCCATCAATCTTCCAACAACTTGCCCGCCTGGCGGTGACTCAGCGGTTCCCGTCCCGCCACCTTGCAGAATTTTTGCCCGGGCCGGGCCAACCGCTCGGTCATCCGGGCGAACAACAGGCCGCTGGCGGCGCTGCGAATCGGCGTCCGCGCCGCGCCCGGCGGTTCGCCCAGTGGATCGACCAGTTCCGCCACCACTTCGCCCGCCGCGACCCGTTCCCCCAGGCGTTTGCGGTAGACCAACACTCCAGCCGCCGGTGCGGTCAGCACGTCCACCCCATCCAGCGGCGTTGGCTCGCAGCGCGGTTCCGGCAACGGCCCTGGTTCGCCAGCGAGCACCCCACGTCGTTGCAGAAAGCGCAGCAGGGCCGCCGCGTCGGCCACCGCGTCCTCGTCGCGCACGTCCGCCTGGCCGCGCAGTTCCACCGTGGTCGCGAAACAGGCCAGCGGCGCCGGTCCCTCCCCCGCCAGCGCCGCGCGCAGTTTCCACCACGGGCCGGCGCAGGCTTCGTCGAACGGGTTGCCGCCTGGCTCCTCCTCCAGCAGGATCGCCGCCGCCCCCAAGTCCGCGCCCAGTTCGACGGCCTCGTCACGCTGCCGGTGGGAAGCGTACAAATGCAGCAACGCCTCGCCATCGCAGTGCAGGTCGAAGACGAAATCCGCATCGATAGCCAAGCGCAGCAGCGCCAGCTTGAGCGCGTCCGTTTCCCGCACCGCCGTCCGCTCCGCCAGCAGGTTCCGCAACACCTCGCGGATCCGCGCCACGTTCGCCGTTGGATCGGCGCTCAACTGTCCCTTGACCCGTTCCAACGCGCCCGCCGCCAAATCGGGAAAGCCCCGGTTGAAATTGCCACCGCCCTCGAAATCGAACCGACCCAGCAACCGGCCGTCGAGATGCTGGCTCAGGCCGATGGGATTGGCGACGGGAACCACCACCACCTCGCCCATCAGCCGACCTTCCATCCGGGCCTGCTCCAGACCGAGCAACAGATGTTGCGCCGCCAGCAAGCCCGGTATTTCGTCGGCGTGGAGGGCGGCCTGAAAATAGGCCTTGGGCCGGGCGCCGGGCGGGCCGTAACGATGGACCCGCAGCGTTCGCTCAACGCCGGGCGCGGGCGAGGGCAAGACGAGGGTGGCGGTGGACGTGGGCATGATGGATTTTCCTCCGATCAGGGGTCATGGGACAGCGCGCGAACGCCTATCCTAACGCGCCCGGTCCCGAACCGCATCGGTGTCGGACCCTCTAACGCCTAATCCCATCATTTGACTTTAACCCGTGGAAAACCCTCATGACGACCATGAAAGCCGTGCGCATTCACGCCTATGGCGGCCCCGAACTGCTGCATTACGAAGACGCGCCCCAACCCCAACCCAGGCTCGACGACCTCCTGATCCAGGTGCGAGCGGCGGCGGTCAATCCGGTGGACTGGAAAATCCGCGAAGGCTATTTGCAAGGTTTTCTCAACCACCGTCTGCCACTAATCCTGGGGTGGGATGTGGCCGGCACAGTGGTCGAGGTCGGTCCCGAGGTCTCCGGCTTCAAGGTCGGCGACGAGGTTTATACCCGGCCCGACATCGAACGCGATGGTGGTTATGCCGAATTCATCGCGGTCAAGGCCAGCGAAGCCGCGCTGAAACCGGCCACGCTGGACTCCGTTCACGCCGCCGCCGTGCCGCTGGCCGCTCTGACCGCTTGGCAATCGCTGGTGGACGCCGCCCAGTTGCAGGCTGGCCAAACCGTGCTGATCCACGCCGCCGCCGGTGGCGTGGGCAGCCTGGCGGTGCAACTGGCCAAGGCCCGGGGGGCGCGGGTCATCGCCACCGCATCGGCGGTCAACATCGGCTTGGTGGCGGACCTGGGCGTCGACCAGTTCGTCGACTATACCCGGACCCGATTCGAACAGGCCGTCAAGGAGGTGGACGTGGTGTTCGACACCATCGGCGGCGACACCCAGGAACGCTCCTGGCAGGTCTTGAAACCGGGCGGCATCCTGGTTTCGGTGATCAGCCCGCCGCCGGAAGCGACCGCCGCCGCGCACGGCGTTCGCAGCGCCTTCGTGTTCATTCAGCCCAGCGGTCAGCAACTCGCCCAGATCGCCCAGTTGATCGATCAAGGGCGGATGAAACCGATCATCCATGCCGTGTTGCCGCTGAGCGACGCCCGGCAGGCTCAGGTCATCAGCCAGGGCGGCCATGCGCGCGGCAAGATCGTTCTGCGCGTAAGGGATTGAACTATCTGGCGCGATGCAACCGGGCCGGGGCGCAAGGCCGCGCCCGTCTCATCGCGCCGTGAAGTAAATATCGCCATACCAGGCTGTGGCGCTCTGGCCGCTATTATCCGTATCGGTCATCAGGGCCACGGCGTCAATCTGCGCGATCTCCTCGCCGAACAGTTGCCGGAAATCGGCGCGGATGTCGCGCTTCTCGCTGACCCACCGCCCGGCGTCCTGGGTCCCTGATCGGAGCGCCATCACCCGGGCGTTGCTGGTGAACGCATTGTGCCAGGTCGCGCCCACCGGCTGATGGCTGGACCAGACGTAGACCAGCGAGCGGGTTTTCCAGAACGCCGCGCCGCCCGATACGACCACGTACACCCGCGCCGGATAGTCGTCGCCGGTTTTGGTGCGCTCGTCCACGCCGCTCAGCACCCGGTCCACCCGCCAGGACCAGTGCAACCAGGGCGTGCGCTGCAAATCCACCTGGATTTCCCGGTACAGGCCGGAAGCTGCGCCCC
>WBUJ01000292.1 GCA_008933795.1 Candidatus Contendibacter sp.
CGCCAGCACTTGGCCGGTTCGCTGATCAAGCCGGTGACCTACCTGACCGCGCTGGAACAGCCGGACCGCTATACCCTGATGACCCTGCTGAACGACAGTCCGTTGGTCTACACCTCCGGCGGCCGGCGCTGGGCCCCGAGCAATTACGATAAGCGCTACCATGGCCGAGTTACGCTGCGCGACGCGCTGGCCCGCTCCTACAACATTCCGGCGGTGCGGGTCGGATTGGACGTGGACGTGATCAAGGTGGTGGAGATGCTCCATCGCCTGGGGTTCGAGCGCGAGCTAAAGCCGTATCCCGCACTGCTGCTGGGAGCCCTGGAGGCATCGCCCTTCGAGATCGCGCAGGTTTACGCGACCATCGCCAACGGGGGATTCCGCATTCCCCTGCGCGCTATCCGCGAGGTGACCAATTCTGGAGGCCAGTCGCTGCAGCTTTACGCGATGGACGTAGTGAAGGCGGTCGAACCGGGACCGGCCTATCTGATCACGAACGCCATGCAGCAGGTGGTGAAGGCCGGCACCGCCAGCGCCATGAAGAGCAAGCTGTCGCCCGATCTGAACATCGCCGGCAAGACCGGCACCACCGACGATTATCGCGATAGCTGGTTCGCCGGGTTCAGCGGCGATCGGCTGACCGTGGTGTGGCTGGGACGGGACGACAACAAACCGACCGGCCTGAGCGGCGCGAGCGGCGCGTTGCGCGTGTGGATGGATTTGATGGCGGGACTGAAACTGGAGCCGCTGGACGCGCCGCCGCCTGCCGATGTCGAGGAAATCCGGGTGGAGCCGCGCAGCGGTCTGCGGGTTGGCCAGGGATGCGGGCGCGGTGAACCGGTGCCGTTTCTGGTCGGCTCCGAACCACGCGGCTCCACCTCGTGCGCGCCGCCCGCCCCGCGTCGTCCCAAGCCCAGGCCGCCCGCTACCGATGATGCGGACGATGCGGGCGGGATGAGCGATTTCTTTCAGCGCCTGATGGAATGAGGCAGCCAGCCATCTTGTCGGGATGGACCGGCGGGTTGGGGATGAGGATCTGGCCGCTGATTGGGCATGGCGGCCCGACGGGGGAAAGGGTAAAGTTCAACCGACGATAGATGGCATTGTGGTTCGAGACTGCCGCCAGGGCAGCGCCGAATCCCTTGGGGGAAGTGATGAAGGAAGTGATGAAGACACTGTTTGAACCGATCAAGCCGAGTCTTGGCTTGGTGACGCTGGTGCTGGCGCTGACGGGTTGCACGACGGCGCCTTATTCGCAGCAACCCTCCAGCCGGACGCCGTCCGCCAAGGCGCCGGTGGTGGAACGCAGCGCGCGCCGTCCGCCGGGGTATTCCACGCGGCGGCCCGCGCCCCCGGTAGATGTAGGGCAGTTACCCGAGGAAGATCCGCTCCTGCCGCGGGAATATGCCTCCGCTCGTCCGCCGGCTTCCGATCCGTATGCCGATCCAAACCGTTATGACGCGCCGGCCGAGCCTTATCCGGCGGATGCGGATGACGCCTACCGGCAACCGGCCTATCCGGCGACCCGGGGTAATAACTACCAGCAGCCGGCCTATCCGCCGACCGGCACTGTCTCGCAGTCACCGGCCTATCCGCCGGCCCAGGGCAATTACTATCAGCAACCGGCCTATCCACCCGGCGCGGCCGCGCCGTATCCGCCGTCGTCCCAGCCGCATTCCGCTCCGTCGAACGGTTATGGCCGGCCGACGCCAGGCGCGCTGCCCGAACCGCAGCCCGTAGTGCCACGCCCGCCGCGCGCCGCGTCGCCGCGCGCGCC
>WBUJ01000293.1 GCA_008933795.1 Candidatus Contendibacter sp.
GTCCCGCATCGCCGCCGCGTCCGGAGCGTCGGCCAGCCGGGCGATGATTTCGGCCAGCAGGGCGCGCGCCGCCCGGTCGGACAGCCGGGCGTACAGCGCGGCGAGCTTCAGCCGCAGCGCCTCGAAGGCATTGGCGGCCTTGGCCACGAACGCCCGCCGCGCCAGGCGCCGGGTCAGAGTTGCGTCGATTCGCATTGCGTTCCTCGCGCCGCCTTCATCCGCGTCAGCGCCGCGATGGCGCCCCGCGCCTTGCTCACGGTCAGGAAGCGCTGATGGTCGATCTTCAGTTGCTTCTTCAGGAAGTTCCGCCAGTGGGCCTCGTCCATGCCAAGCTGCTGGCGCAACGCCTGGATGTAGTCCCACTGGCGGACGGTGCAGCCGGGCGCCTCGCGGTCCTTGCGGTGCTCGATGCTGCGCAACTGATCGACGAGTCCCCCCCAGAAACTGGCGGGCTGGCCGGAAATACTGGTCATCCCGGTCAGGTCGTGCAGCAGTTGATAGGCCGGCTCGCCCTTGCCGACGAGTTGCCCGGCCAGGACGAACGCCTTGCGGCGCAGCACGGCAACCGAGGGTTCAGAGGGCATCGCATCGCCTCCCCTTGGCTTCCATCTGGGCGCGGAGTTTGCCCCGCATCCAGGCCGTGTTGTTCGCATCAACGGGGATGAAGAACCCCCCGCCGCTCTTTTCGTAACGTCTGCGCACCAGGGCGGCGAGGGCCTGCCAGGGGCAATTCAGCAGAAGCGCGAGTTGCCTCAACTCGCCCTGCCAGCACACCACGTCGATCACGGTGCCCTGCCCATGCCTGGCGAGGTCGCGTTTTGCATCACGGCGGCGGACGGCCGTCTCACGATGGCGGACGGCGCTGGCGGTCTTCTCATTGCAGCAGACGCTCTTCATGCCGCGCTCCAATCGGGCCACTCCGCCCCGCGATGGGAGACGGCCGAGCGCATCGGCGTCACGCGCCCATGCTCCTGGCACTGATAGACTTCTCGCCAATCGGCGCCCTCGCGCCGCATTCCGACTTGGCGCTTGCAATGCGGGCAGACCAGCACGGACGGCAAGGGCGGGATGTAGATCTGGGGGATATATTTCGGCTGGGTTTCGGACACGGCTCTTCTCCGGTGGTAATGGCGCCCACGCCGGAGCATGGGCGCCAGGAATTCTCCTCGCTTAACTCGTTCCCACGCTCCGGCGTGGGAACGCCCAGCGGCGCGGGTTACAGCGCCTTGCCGGGCCGGAAGGTGACGCTGGCGCTGTCCTTGAGCACAAAGCAGCCCCGCAAGCCATTGCTCAGCGGATGATCGCCATCCAGCACCATCTCCTTGAGCTTGTCGGTCGGGGTGTACTCGACGCTGGTGCTGACCAGATCGGCGAACCGCCCGCCCAGCAGCGCCTCGCACCGACCCGGATCCACCAGCTTGAAGGTCTGGCGGTTGCTCACGGTGACCCGGCACACGCCGTCCACCGCCAGCGCCGCGCCCGCGCCGAGGCTGGTTTGCAGCCGGTCGGTGATGGCCTTGAGCTGCTTTTGCAGATCATCAATCTGCTGCTTGAGCGCCCAGCCGTCGCAGGCCAGCGCGATCAGGTCCTGGTCGGCGGAGGTGATGAAGCCGTCGTTCTCGATCTGGCCGGCGGGAAGCTGGCGGACCGGCTCGGCGGGCGCCTTGATCTCAGTCGGGGCGCCGGATTTGGAGGGGAAAAAGCTCTTAAGCATGGTTCTGCTCCTCGGAAATGGAGGTTGGGGTTGGGGTTGGGG
>WBUJ01000294.1 GCA_008933795.1 Candidatus Contendibacter sp.
GCTTATGCGCGCGCCCTTCCGTCGGTGGGGCGCCGGGGGTGGTTGATCCGGCGGGTGGCGGCGCTGGCGGCGCACGGATTGGACCCGACGCTGGCCGATTTGCCCTTCGCCGTCCAACTGCGTCTTCGGTTGGAGCGGCTCGGCCCCACCTATATCAAGCTGGGCCAGATCATGGCGGTGCGCGAGGACATGCTGCCACGCATCGTCACCGATGAGTTGAAAAATCTGTTCGATCAGGTTCCCGCCGCACCCTTCGCGGCGATTCGCGCACTGATCGAAGCCGAGCTGGGCCAGCCGCTGACGGCGTTGTTCGCCCGTGTCGAGGAACAGCCGCTCGGTTCCGCCTCGCTGGCGCAGGTGCATCGCGCCACGACCCGCGCCGGCCAGGCGGTGGTGATCAAGGTGCTCAAGCCTGGCGTGCGCGAGACGGTGCTGGCCGACTTGGTGTTGCTGCGCCTGCTCGGCAGCGTGCTGAACCGGCTGATTCCCCATTATCAGCCGGCTGCCATCATCGGGGAATTCCGCGTCTATACCGTCCGCGAGCTGGACCTGAACACCGAGGCCGACCATGGCGAAACCTTCGCCGCTCATTTTCGCGACCTGCCAGCGATCGTGTTCCCGCGCATGGTCCGGGAACTGAGCAGCGCCAGCGTGCTGACCATGGAGTATCTGGATGGCTTCAAGCCCGGCGAGCCGGCGACCTTCGACCTGGACGGGGCGGCGCGGGCGCGCGTGGTCAAGTTGGGCGCGCTGGCGATTTTGCGGATGTTGTACCGGGATGGTTTCTTTCACGCGGATTTGCACGCCGGCAACCTGCTGATCCTGCCGGGTCCGGAGATTCGGGTGGGATTCGTGGACCTGGGCATGGTCGGCCGGTTCGAGGACGAAACCCGGCGGCGGTTGTTGTACTACTACCATGCCCTGGTCAACGGCGATGTCGAAAAGGCCGCTTGGCATCTGAGCGGCATCGCCGATCTCGGGCCGGGCGGCAACCCCGCCGAATTCCGGCGGGCGGTGGTGGAGTTGTCGCGGCGCTTTTTGCTGCGCGCCCGGCATGGCGATTTCAGCATCGCCCGGCTGATTCTGGAATCGATGCGGCTGGGCAGTCGCTATCGGATGTATTTCCGGGTCGATCTGGTGCTGATGATCAAGGCGCTGGTCACGTTCGAGGGTGTCGGGCGGATGGTGGACCCCGATCTGGACGTGGTCGCGCTGTCGCGGTTGTACATTGGCCGGATCTTCCGCGAGCAGTTCCAAGTGAAGCGCCTGACGCAGGAATTATGGCGCAACGGCCCGGAACTGCTCGATCTGGCCGGACGGCTGCCGGAACTGCTGGCTCGGTCGTCCCGGTTGCTCGACCGCCCGGATTCGGCGCCGACCGTCAGTCCGCTGGTGGGGCTGCGCGGGGCCATTCTGGGCGCCGCCTGCGTTCTCGGCGGGGTGCTGGTCCTGCTTCAGTCGGACGCTTGGCTGCTGGGCGGCGGGCTGCTGCTGGCGGGGTTCTGGTGCTACGGGCGCGGCGGGTAGGGCGCAACGCCCGATGTGGTGGGTTTGCTTTCGCGCTAACCAGGCAACACCCATCAGGTGGCTTGGCTGATGAAAGTAGCTACGGCGACTGGCCGGTTTATGGCAACCGATTGGCGAAGCGTCTTGATGCGCTCGATTTTGTGCATGGTTTGCGCGGTGAGATAGGACGCCCTGCAATGCGGACATCACCACATGGGAATATAGTCTTCCCAATTGATATCTATACAT
>WBUJ01000155.1 GCA_008933795.1 Candidatus Contendibacter sp.
TGCCGGAAGTGGGTGGTCAGTTGATCCAGGCCGAGGACGAAATCGCCGCGATCAACATGGCGCTGGGCGCGTCCTACGGCGGCGTGCCGGCGCTGACCGCGACCTCCGGTCCCGGACTGGCGCTGATGACCGAGACGCTGGGGTTGGCGGTGGCGGCGGAAATCCCGGTGGTGGTGGTCGACGTCATGCGCGGCGGACCCTCCACCGGCATCCCCACCAAGTCGGAGCAGTCCGATTTGAATATCGCTCTGTACGGCCTGCATGGCGACGCGCCGCATCTGGTATTGGCGCCGATCTCCGTCGGTGACTGCCTGTTCGCCACCCAGTGGGCGGTGCAACTGGCCGAGGCCCTGCAATGCCCGGCCATCGTGCTGTCCGATCAGTTTCTGGGGCAAACCCAGGCGGTCTGCGACCCGCCGCCCGCCGATCCGGCGCGGTCGGCGCGGGCGACCGCGCCGGTCGACGGCGAACGCTATCACCGCTATGCCGTAACCGCGAACAGCGTGTCGCCGATGGCGATTCCCGGTATGCCCGGCCAGCAATACACCGCCGACGGTCTGGAACATAACCCGCACGGCACGCCGTCCAGCCGCGCCGCCGACCATCAGGCCCAGTTGGACAAGCGCCGCGACAAGCTGCTGTGCCACGACTACGGGTCGGCCTGGGCCGAAGTGGCGGGAGAGGGCGGGATCGCTGTGCTGACCTGGGGTTCGACTGCCGGGCCGGTGTGGGAAGCGGCGGCGCGAGCGCGGGCGCAAGGGCTGGCGGTCAGGGCGATTGCCTTGCGGTTGCTGGCGCCGGCGCAACCCGCGCGCCTGGCGGCTCTGTTGGCGGGAGTCCAACGGGTGCTGGTGGTCGAGCAGAGCCATTCCCGGCAGTTCCTGGGTTATTTGCGGGCGCATTACCCGCTGCCGGCGGACGTTCAAGTTCTCAACCAGCCGGGTCCCCTGCCGATCCGGCCGGCGGCGGTGCTGGCGCGGCTATCGCAATGGAAACGAAGAGTATGAGCAAGCCCGAAATCCTGCAGTTGAGTCGCGTGGCCAAGGACTACAAATCCGACGTGAAGCCGATCTGGTGCCCCGGCTGCGGCCATTTCGGCGTCCAGGCGGCGCTGTTCCGCGCCCTGGCGCAACTGGACTTGCCGCCGGAACGGGTGGCGATCATCTCCGGCATCGGTTGTTCCTCGCGGCTGCCGGCCTACACCGAGTGTTACGGGTTTCACGGCATCCACGGCCGGGCGCTGCCGCTGGCGACCGGGTTGAAGCTGGCCCGGCCCGAACTGACGGTGATCGTGGCCAGCGGCGACGGCGACGCCCTGTCCATCGGTGGCAATCACTTTTTGCACGCCTGCCGGCGCGACGTGGATTTGACCTGCATCGTGATGGACAACGCGGTGTACGGCATGACCAAGGGCCAGCCGTCGCCGACCACCGCGCCGGACTGGAGCAGCAAGATCGCACCGGACGGCGCCGGGTTCCGTCCCCTGCAACCGCTGGCGGTGGCGCTGGCCGCTGGCGCGAGCTTTATCGCCCGGGGTTTTTCCGGCGATCCCAACGGCATCGCCCGCCTGCTGGTCGAGGCGATCCGCCATCCCGGTTTCGCGCTGGTGCAGGTGCTCAGTCCCTGCGTGACCTACCGGCCCGAGGAAAAGGTGTGGAAGCAGCAAGTTCATGCCGCTGGCCGGGAACCGACCGCCGATCCGGCCGAGGCCGCCCGCCGCCTGTTCGCCGACGATGGCTTGAGCACCGGGATTTTTTACCGAGGCCACCCCGCGCCCCACGCGGCGGCGACGCGGCCCGCGTCTTGCGACCTGACGGCCATCGAGGCCGCATTCGCCCTGTGAACGGCCCGGTTTCAGGCGACTGAAAACCCCCTTGCGGGCGGGGCCGGAATGACAAACAATCCAGCGCACCGATACCGCTTTCCGTCCATGCAAGGAGAAAATCATGTCCGTGGGCCAATATTGCAACCGCCACGTCATCACGACTGAAACAACCACCGAGATCCGCGAGATCGCGCGACTGATGCGCCACCATCATGTCGGCGCCATCGTGGTAGTGGAGCGCCGTGACGATGCGGAATATCCGGTCGGAATCGTGACCGACCGCGACCTGGTGGTCGAGGTGCTGGCTCAAAGTCTGTCCCCCGAGATCGTTACCGTCGGCGATATCATGAGCGGCAAGCTGTTAACCGCGCGGGAAGACGATAACTTCTGGCGCACCCTGGACCGGATGAGCGCCAAGGGGGTGCGACGGTTGCCGGTGGTGGACGAGAAGGGTGCGTTGTTGGGGATCCTGGCCATCGACGATGTGCTGACGGCGCTGGCGGTGGGCTTTTCGGACGTGTCCCGCCTGGTGCAGCGAGAGATCGCCAGGGAAGTTCAGCAGCGCCAGTAAGAAACCGTGCAAAAACGCCTCTGGGTCGTTATGCGGGCTTTCGGGAGATGATCATGCGGATGGGTGTGCCGAGGGAAATCAAAACTCACGAGTACCGGGTCGGGATGACGCCGGGCGGCGTGCGCGAGGCGACGCGGCACGGTCACGCGGTATGGGTGGAAACCGGCGCGGGGGCAGGCATCGGCCTGGATGACGCCGCCTATGCGAAGGCGGGCGCGACCATCGCCGCCTCGGCTGGCGAGGTGTTCGCCCAGGCGGATTTGATCGTGAAGGTCAAGGAGCCGCAACCGGTCGAATGCGCGCGGCTGCGGGCGGGGCAGACGATCTTCACCTATCTGCATCTGGCGCCCGATCCCGAACAGACCAGGGGCTTGCTGGCTTCCGGTTGCACCGCGATTGCCTACGAGACCGTCACCGATCCACAAGGGCGGTTGCCGCTGCTGGCGCCGATGAGCGAGGTGGCCGGGCGGATGGCGATCCAGGCCGGCGCGCGCTGCCTGGAAAAATCCCAGGGCGGCGGCGGCGTCTTGCTGGGCGGGGTGCCGGGGGTGTTGCCAGGCCAGGTGGCGATTCTGGGCGGCGGCGTGGTGGGAACCAGCGCGGCGCGGATGGCCGTCGGACTGGGCGCGCGGGTGACCGTGCTCGACCGCTCGCTGGCCCGGTTGCGGGAACTGGACGATCTGTTCCAGGGCCGGCTGCTCACCCGCTTCGCCACCCTGGAAGCGGTCGAGGAAGAAGTATTGGCCGCCGATTTGACGGTGGGCGCGGTGCTGGTTCCCGGCGCGGCGGCGCCTAAACTGATCCCCCGAACGTTGCTGGGGGCGATGAAGCCCGGATCGGCGCTGGTGGATGTGTCTATCGATCAGGGCGGCTGCTTCGAGACCTCGCGGCCCACCACCCACGCCGATCCCATCTATATCGTGGCTGGCGTCGTGCATTATTGCGTGGCCAACATGCCCGGCGCAGTGGCGCGGACCTCAACCTTCGCGCTCGCCAACGCCACCTTGCCCTACGTGCTGCAACTGGCCGACCGGGGGGTGATCGCGACGCTGCGGGACGATTCGCACCTGCGGGCCGGGCTGAACGTCCATCGCGGCCGAATCACCTATCCGGCGGTGGCCGAGGCGCTGGGTTACGACTATCTGCCGCCCGAGGACGCGCTGGCCTTGGCGTGAGTGGCCGGGTCGACGCGGGCGGCGGATGACTTGCGTCGGTCCCGTCGCTACAATCCTTCCTCTTTTGCCCACCCACCGCGGATGACCGGAGCCATGCAGGAACTGAATCCCTATTTCAACCAGATTAGCGACTTGCGGGGGCGCTGCGCGTCTCTGAGGGGGTATCTTTGACTTCGAAGCCCGGCGCGAGCGGCTGGACGAAGTCAACCGGGAGTTGCAGGAACCCAATATCTGGAACAATCCCGAACGGGCGCAGGCGCTGGGCAAGGAACGCGCCCAGTTGGAAGCGGTGGTCGACCGGCTGGAGCGTCTCGACCGGGGCCTGAACGAAGTCGCCGAATTGCTGGTGCTGGCCGGCGAGGAGGGCGACGAGGCGGCGATCATCGAAGTGGTGCGGGATTTGGATGGCTACGCCCGCGTGGTCGCCGATCTGGAATTCCAGCGAATGTTCTCCGGCGAACTGGATGCCGGCAACGCTTTTCTCGACATCCAGTCCGGTTCCGGTGGCACCGAGGCGCAGGACTGGGCCGAGATGCTGCTGCGGATGTACCTGCGCTGGGGCGAGCGGCGCGGCTTCAAGACCGAACTGCTGGAAGTCTCGCCGGGCGAAGTGGCGGGCATCAAGAGCGCCAGCGTGCGCTTCGAGGGCGATTATGCGTTTGGCTGGCTGCGGACCGAAACCGGCGTGCATCGCCTGGTGCGCAAGTCGCCGTTCGATTCCGGCAACCGCCGTCACACCTCGTTCGCGGCGGTGTTCGTGGCGCCGGAAGTGGACGACAGCATCGAGGTGGACATCAACCCGGCGGATTTGCGGGTGGACGTGTACCGCGCCTCCGGGGCGGGCGGCCAGCACGTCAACCGCACCGAATCGGCGATCCGGATCACCCACCTGCCGACCAACACCGTGGTGCAATGCCAGAGCGACCGTTCCCAGCACAAGAACCGCTCGACCGCCATGAAGCAGCTCAAGTCCAAGCTCTACGAACTGGAGTTGCAGAAGCGCAACGCCCAGGCCCAGGCGGTGGAAGACACCAAGTCCGATATCGGCTGGGGCAGCCAGATTCGCTCCTACGTGCTGGATCAGTCGCGCATCAAGGACTTGCGCACCGGCGTCGAGACCAGCAACACGCAGCCGGTGCTGGACGGCGATCTGGATGAGTTCATCGAAGCCAGTTTGAAGAGTGGGTTGTAGGCGGTTTCTGCTGGCACGGATCAGGATTCCCGCGCCAGCGCCTCCAACGCCTCCTGGATTTCCAGCCATTCCGTTTCCAGCGCGGCCAGTTCCCGGTCTACTTCACCCTTGCGCAGCAGCCATTCCTTAAGCCGGTTCTTGTTGGCGTCGTCGTAACTGACCGGGTCGGCGAGGGTGGTTTCCAGAGTGCGCTGTTCGGCGTGCCGCTTTTCCATGCGCTGCTCCAGCACGCGCGCCCGCTGTTCCAGGGGCTTGCGCTGGATGGCGAGTTGCTGGCGGCGCTCCGCATCCTGGCGTTTCTGTTCGCGGCGGTCGGTGGCGCTGTTGCCGTTGCCGGCGGCGCGCGGCGTGGCATCCCGGCTGGCGGTGCGCTGACGTTCGTTCAGCCAGTCGCGGTAGTCGTCCAGATCGCCGTCGAACGGCTGCGCCCGCCCATCCGCCACCAGCAGAAACTCATCAGTGACCGTGCGCAGCAGATGGCGGTCGTGGGAGACCACGATCAGCGCGCCGTGATAATCCTGCAAGGCTAGGGTCAGCGCGTGGCGCATGTCGAGATCGAGGTGGTTGGTCGGTTCGTCCAGCAGCAGCAGGTTGGGGCGTTGCCAGACCAGCAGCGCCAGCGCCAGCCGCGCCTTTTCGCCGCCGGAGAAGGGTTCGACCGGGTCCAGCGCCCGGTCGCCGGCAAAGCCAAAGCCGCCGATAAAGTCGCGCAGTTGCTGATCGCTGGCCCGTTCGTCCGATCCTTGCAGGTGGCGCAGCGCGCTCCAGTCGGGCCGCAACTGTTCCAACTGGTGCTGGGCGAAATAGCCGATGGCCAGCCCCTGGCCGGTCTCGATCCGTCCGGCCAGTGGCGGCAGCACGCCGGCCAGCAGCTTGATCAGGGTGGATTTGCCGGCGCCATTGGGACCGAGCAGACCCAGCCGGGCGCCCGGATTGATGACCAGATTGACGTGGTCCAGCACCCGCTGCCCATTGTAACCGGCCGCGATTTTTTCGATGGCCAGGAGCGGATTGGGCAATCGGTCGGGTTCGGCGAAACTGAACGTGAATGGCGAATCGACGTGGGCGGCGGCGATGCGCTCCATCCGCTCCAACGCCTTGATCCGGCTTTGCGCCTGACGGGCTTTGGTCGCCTTGGCGCGGAAGCGGGTGATGAAGCTTTCCAGATGGGCGATTTCCCGCTGCTGCTTTTCGTAGGCGGCTTGTTGCAGGGCCAGCCGGGCGGCGCGCTGGTCCTCGAAAGCGGCGTAGTTGCCGGGGTACAGCGTGATCCGCCGCTGATCGAGGTGGGCGATGTGGCTGGCGACGTTGTCCAGCACGTCGCGGTCGTGGGAGATCAGCAACAGCGTGCCCGGATAGGCGCGCAGCCATTGCTCCAGCCACAGCACGGCGTCGAGATCAAGGTGATTGGTCGGTTCGTCCAGCAGCAGCAGGTCGGAGCGGCACATCAGCGCCCGAGCCAGATTCAGCCGCACCCGCCAGCCGCCGGAGAATTCCGCCACCGGCCGCTCCAACTGGTCGGCGGTGAAGCCCAGCCCGGCCATCAGCTTGCCCGCGCGGGCGCGGGCGCTGTAACCGCCGATGGCGTCGAAATGGGCGTGCAGTTCGGCTTGGCGCGCGCCGTCGTGGGCGGCTTCGGCGGCGTGCAAGTCGCGCTCGATCTGGCGCAATTCGGCGTCGCCGTCCAGCACGAACTCCAGCGCGGGCGTCGGCAACGCCGGGGTTTCCTGGGCGACGTGGGCGATGACCCAGCGCGGCGGCAGGTCGAGATCGCCGGCGTCGGGGTGCAGTTCGTCCAACAGCAGCGCGAACAGGCTGGATTTGCCGCTGCCGTTGGCGCCGACCACTCCGACCTTCCAGCCGGGATGGATCGTCAGCGAGGTGGTTTCAAACAGCGGCTTGCCGCCGCGTTGCAGGGAAAGTTGGCGAAGGGTAATCAAACGGGGGTTCCTTGAAAGTCAAGGTTGACCGACTCGCGGTATTCTCCATAACGCAGCGCCATTGTGGTGCCGCCGCCGAACAGGCAATGGTTCTCGCGCAACAACGGCCCGTTAAGCGCCAGCAAAACTTGGGCAAGCTTTGGGTGGTGCGGCCGTTCAAACACGGAGGCAACTTTCCCCAAAGGCCAGGCGCAGCGCATCGATCAGATGCCGCTCCCCTGGCTCCATGGCCGTAAAATCCAGATGGCGCCCGTTGCGCTCATAGATATCCAGCGCTTCGACTGGCGTTAATGCATCCGTGCCGTGGATTTGCCAGGCAAGCTGTTTGAGTTGCGGGTAGTCCGATAGACGAATGCGGGCGGGAATCCAGCCCTTTCGGTGGTCGTCACCGAGTTCGGGGGCAGGATTAGGCGGCGCGAGGATGCCAAATTCCAGGCCCAGTGCCGCCATGACGTTGAGGTAAGCACCCATGGTCACCGCCGGTTCGCCGCGCTCGATCCGGTGCAACGTCACCCGCGACATGCCGGCCGCTTCCGCCGCTGTCGTGGCGCTAACGCGCAAGGTTTTGCGGTGCGCGCGAATTTGCCGACCCAGCAATTCGAGCTTTTTGGCTGTGGCGTCGATGATAGCAGGCGGTCGGGCAGGCATAATGTTTCTCATTCTATTCAAAGAGGCTTTCTTGTCAAGAATGAGAAATAAATACCGAAAAATTCCCGTCAGCACTCCTTCAACCGAAACTCCACTTCATACGTCATCATCTTGACGTTGGACAGGGTCGAGATCGCATAAAGCGCTTCCTTTTCGATCTGGTGAGCGATGATCAGCGCCTCCACGCTCTGTCCATTCTGGGCCAGATGTTTCTTGACCCAGCCGACGTAGCGCAGCGTTTGGCCGATGGTCTGATCGGTGCTCTGGTTGCGCTTGAGTTCGATGACCAGGAACCGGGGTTGCGTCTTGTGACGCGCCAGAATGTCGATCCGCCCGACATCGGTCGGGTATTGGTTCCCCGCCTCGGGATCGTCGGGCGTGCTGAAAACCACCCATTCCCGGGCCAGTGGCGTTCGCTCCCAATTCTCCAGCAGGAATTCTTCGAGTTGGCGTTCGAGGGCGAAACGCCCGCCGCTCTGCGTGACGGGAGACGAGGTTTCCAGAACCGGTTGTGGCAACGTTTCCGGTTGCGGTTCCAGCACGAACCACCAAAAGCTATCGAGAGTCCAGAAATCCATTTCCAGGTTCGCGGCGAGTCGCCCGAGGAGTTCGTTGATCTGGGCATACCGACTGCCGATATCCGCGCCCCTGGCAAAGTCAGGCCACAGATCTACCTTACGGAGCGCTGCTTCGGAGGTGTTGTTCCAGACGCCGTATTGGGCAGGATAGGCCACCGTCAGAATCGCGGTCGCGATGCCTTTCCCTAAGCCGGTCACCTGGTCCAAGGCTTTGGGAAACCGTTCCTGGATGGCGCTATTCTCGTCCAAAAGTAGGGCAAGCGCCCGACGGAGCGCGTCCATATCCTCCGCCGCGCCGAGACCCTTTCGATAAAGACCGCTCCAGTGATGATTATTCTCGGAATACAAGAAGGAGGTGAACTCCTCCTTGGTCAGGATTGGGATGTGATCGGATGAAAAGATCGGACGATACCGTGCCAAGACCTCATCACGAAATCCAACAATTTCATCATAAATCCGCTGCCCCGGCTTGAATCGGGCGGCGATACCGCGAAGTTCGCCGACAACTTTGTTGTATTGCTCTTCGTCAACCATTCTGACCTCTTACAGTATAATTTTTGGCTTAGGATGCCTATAAATTACCACCCTTAGCCTTCATTTCTAGTGCTATAGTTTTTAGATAAGGATTAAATGCTTGCTCCATGTGATTGATTTCTTCAATTAAAAATTCAGTTATTTTTGGCCATTCTTTGGGTTGATATACATTCACTCCAGTGTTTACGAGATAAATACCACAACTTCTTATATTATCCTTTCTCTTCCAGTCTAATTTTTTACCAATTTTTTCTTCAATTTCATCTTTGAATCCCTCTAGCAAATCAAATATTTTTTTATTTTCATTCTTGATGGCCGTATCTATATAGAGTACGCATGATACGTGGCGCCTACTTATAATGATACCATAAGATACACCTCTCAAACTGCTGCCACTACCAAGGTTTCCCTTCCCCCATTTTGGACTGATTTCTTTTTGAAACAAAACTGACCTTCCTTTAATCTTATTCGAAAAGTATTTCCAAAATTCAACGTTGTTAGCTTCCCTACTCTGTTTAAGCTGTACCTCTTCGCGTGTATTTGCCGTTATCGCCGAGAACGAAAGGATATTTATCAAATTACCTATTTCC
>WBUJ01000156.1 GCA_008933795.1 Candidatus Contendibacter sp.
GCCGCTGATCACCACGCTGGCCGTCGCCCCCAGCGGCAACGCCTCGTCGGCGCCGGGCACGGCCACCCGCACCGCGTAGGTGCGGGTCGCGGTATCGGCGGCAGGCGCAATTTCGCGCACCTCACCCGGATAAACCCGCTCCGCCGCCGCCCAGGGCCGTACCTGCGCCGCCGCGCCGACCCGCAGCCCGGCAATCCGGCGCTCCGGCGCGTGGATCAACACCTCGCGGGCGCCCGGCTGAGCAATGCGGGCAATCGACTGACCGGCCGCCACCACCTGCCCCGGTTCCGCCAGAACCGCGGTCACCACTCCATCCCGATCCGCCGCCAGCGTGGTGTAACCGGATTGATTAGCCGCCAGATCGGCCTGGGCGCGGGCCTGCTGAAGCCGCGAGGTCGCCGCCTCCAGCGCGGAGCGGCGCGCGTCCAGCACCGAGTCGCTGATAAAATTTTTCGCCTTGAGGCTCAGTGCGCGGTCGTATTCCGCCTGGGCCAGCGTCCGATCCGTCTCTGCCGCCGCCCGCTGGGCCGCCGCCGCACGGGCGCTCAAAGCGGCATCCTGGGGGTCCAGCCGGGCCAGCGCCTGCCCGCGCCGCACGCTCGCGCCGACATCCACCCGCCGTTCGATCAGCTTGCCGCCGATGCGAAAGCCGAGATCGGCTTCATGGCGGGCGCGCACGTCGCCGGTATAGGCGTTGACCGCAGCCGCAGGCGACAAACGCACGGTCTGGATCAGCACCGGCCGGGGTGGCGTCGGAGCCTCTTCGGGTTTGGCGCACGCGCCCAGCGCCAACGCCAATGGAGCCAGCAACCACCGCTTCATGACCTCTCCTCCCGCGCGCCGGAACTGGAACATAAGCCCTTGAGCAATAGATCGAAATAGCATTCGAGAAAGCGGCGGCCATCCAGCGTCGAGGCCGCGCAACGACTGGCGAACGAATGCCGCCACAGCACCTCGTGCAACAGCGGCGCGATCACCACGCTGACCGCCATCTCGACATCCATCGGCCGGAACGCGCCTGCCTCGACGCCGCGCCGTAGGGCGGTCCTTACCAGCGCCTGGCCTCGGTCGATCACGGCCTCCTGGTAATACTGGGCGACCTCGGGAAAGTTGCCCGCCTCGGCCATCATCAACTTCTGCACCCCGCCGATCGGGGTCTTGCTGAGTTGCTCCCACCAGTCCAGCAACATCCCGCGCAGTAAAGCAACCGGCTCAGCGGTCTCGCTCGCCAGCAACGCCTCGCCGCGCTCAAGCACCGGCACCATGCCTTCCCGAATCACGGCTTTGAACAAGGCTTCCTTGCTATCGAAATAAAGGTACAGCGTCCCTTTCGACACGCCCGCCAACGCCGCCACGTCATCCAGGCGGGTCGCGGCGAATCCCTTTTCCACGAACAGCGCCAGCGCCGCCGCCGTCAGTTCCGACGGTCGCGCCTCCTTGCGCCGGAGGTGTTTGTGACGCGCCGGCTGCTCGACAGCACAACCGGATGCGGTGGATGAGCCATTCATGACAAAGCCTCGCAAGGATAATCGGGTCATTATAATAACTGACTGGTCAGTTATTATAATGACCGAAATGTACAAACGAATGCAAGAACAACACGCGGTGGATCCTTTAGAAGCGCCCGTCCCAAGTCTCGCGCTGAATCTGACTGTTCCTTGGCGTCAGGGCGAAATCGCAGGCTTGCAGGAACGGAATATCGGTCAGGCTGTCGCCAGCACCGAGGGTGACGATGGGTCCGCCCCGCTCCAACTCCATCGCCACCCGGCGCACGGCATCGTGTTTTTGCGCACCCCGGACCATCACCGCCAGATTGGCGCCGTTGCGATGCAAGGCCAGTTCCGGCAGCAAGCCGGGCTCTTCCAGTCGCGCCCGCGCGTCGGTCAGCGCCTCGTCTTCCTCGTTGGCCTTAACCGAGACGTAGGTCAGCCACTCGCCCAGCGCATGGCAACTCACCCGATAGCCGCCCGCCGCCGCGCCGGCGCCGAGGTTGACGGCGACCTCTCGCAGCAGCGGCTGCGCCGCCGCCAACAGCGGCCGTATCCGGTCGTGCCACCACGCCGGCAACGCGCCATCGGGCCGGCGGATCACCGCGCCATGATGGGTGATGCGCCAGGACGTAAATTCGATCGCCACCCGCGCCAGCGCCTCGTCGGTGCGGCCGGTCACTGGAATCACCGTGCCCTGTTCCAGCCAAAATTCCAGCAAGCGCCGCTGGGCGCGGGTCATGAACGAGAGGACTCGACCGGCGCGATCCACTGCCGCCGGTTTCACCGGCTCGCCCGGCGGGCATTTCGGCGCGGTTTGCAGGATGGTATCGTCGAGGTCGAGAAAGATCACGATCCGCGGCATGGTTCCTCCAGCGCCAGCGCCAGACCACCGATCAGACCGGGCAACGGATGCGCGGACAACATGGCGGGATGCTCGTAGACGATGACCGGCAGTCGGCCCGGATCGAGGTTATAGAGGTAGTTTGGAATATCGTCGCCGTAGTTGTCCGGAAATTCCCAGCGGCTGGCGATGGCGTCGCCGACCAGGATCGGCGACCGGGTGGTGGACTGAAAGCGCACGTCATGGCCCTGCTCCTCCAGCGCCAGCGCGACGCGAAACGGGGCGTAGGCATATTCGCCGGTACCGATGATCGCCAACGGCTGGCCGCGCGGGCAATCCGGCAAGCCGGGCAAACGCCAGCGACCGGCGATCAGTCCGACGCGCGCCGGGTCGGCCACGACGCCGTCGTGGTAACGAGCCAAACTAACCGCGACCGGGGGCAGCGTCGGCGGTGGAAACGCCGGGTCCGGCTCAAATTGAAATTCACCTTCGACCAGCGCCGGGAACAGCACCGGCCGCTCCAGCAACGCTGCCAGTTCCCGCCGGCGCGCGGCGCTCAACCAGTTGGTGATGCACGCGAACACGATCCGTTCGACGCCGGGATTGTATTCCATGTAGGCCCGCGCCAGTTCCGCCAGGGTGCGGCCAGTGGAAATCTCATCGTCCACCAGCACCAGGGTCCGCGCCGCCCGGAACAGCGGTTGTAACGCTGGATCGGGAAGGTAGACGGCATGATCGGGGGCATGGCTGTGGCATTCGTCGAACCCGAACGCCAAGGGACGCGACAAACGATAACGGGTGGTTTGCAGATACAGGACATCGTCGCGTCCAGCGTGCAACGCCGCTTCTTCGGCCACGCCGCGCCCCAGCACGGTGGCGGTTTCCGCCATGCCGATCACCAGCAGCGGCCCGGGCAAATCGGCGATTTTGGCGGCGAGCCGGGCATGAATCCCGCGCATGATCGTGGGCCGAACTGGCCAGTGCTTGCCCAACACCTTGCTGACGAACAGATACAGTCGCCGGGGATTCTGGCGGGTGGCGCAGCCCAAGCAATGCTCCAGCGGCAGTTCCTCGCGCCGGACGGTCACGATCAACCGTCCGGCTTGAATCGGCAGCGTCAGGGTTCGCATCGTCGGTTCCGCGTCAGCCCAAATCGTTCAGGATAGTCCGGATTCGATGGCCGTAGGTGTGTTCGGCCAGCACTCGCTGGCGGCCCGCCTCGGCGACGCGCGTCCCAAAGGCGGGTTCGCGCCGCAACCGGGCCACCAGCACGTTGAGCTCCTCGCGATCCCGATACACCAGGATTTCCCGGCCCGGTTCGAAACACCGCGGCAGATCGGGCAGATCGTCGTTCAACACCGGAGCGCCACAGGCCAGCGGCTCGAAGCTGCGCTGGTTCAAACCGTGCTCGACGTTCGCCTCGTTACGGACGTTGAGCACGGCGAAATGGCGCTGGTAGAGCCAGATCAGATGCGCGCGGCCGATCTTGCGGTTGCTCACCCGATGGAAACCGTCGCGCGCCAGCTCGCCCCAGTCGGTGCCCACGATCCGGGCCGGCGTCTCCAAACCACGCACCACGGCTTCGCGGAATTCGGTGCGGCTGGCGACGAACAGCAGTTCGGCGCGGCGCGTGGCGGGGCCGGGCCGGAATCGCTCCGGATCGACCGCCAGCGGCAAATAACGGCCGGGCGCGGTAAAACCGGCGGCGGCGGCATCCTGGAAAAAGCGGCTGTCGGTGTAATAAAGCCGGTCGCAACAATCCGCCCGCTCTCGGCTATCCGGCGGAAAGCGGTCGCCCACCAGTCCGGCGATCCGTGGTCGCTGGGGCAAGCCATGCAAAATCCGGTAATAATCCAACGGCACGCCGAACACGCCCGCCACGACCACCAGATCCGGGCGAAAATCCGCCAGCGTCCGCTCGAACCGGGCTAGCATCCAGCCGGTGGTCGCCCCGTCGCGTCCTTGCCATTTGGCGTGCAGACGCGACCTCAGGGTATCCCCGTTGATCGCAAAAACGCGCGTGACGGCATGGCCCAGGCGGACGCAGGCGCGATGCAGGTTCTCCAGCCACAGCACCAAGCTGCCGCGCTTGCCGAGCAACAGAATACGGGTGGACGGCTGGACCTCGGTCACCATGGCGTCGCTGCCCATCCAACCACGGCGCGCGAGCGATTCCACTCGCAGGCATCATTCGGATTCATCGCGCTCCCGCTATATTTTTTTGCCATGGTCCGGTCAATACTAAAATAGTCTTATCTACCTTCGCCGAGGAGACCCGCATGAATCCGCTCAAGACCCTCACCGCCGCCGCCGTCCTGCTGCTGGCCGCGTCCGGCCTCGCTCAAGCCGGCGCCGCGCTCAACGCCATCAAGGAACGCGGCTTTATCAAGTGCGGCGTCAGCGACGGCCTGCCGGGCTTCTCCTACGCCGACGAAAAAGGCAACTACAACGGCATCGACGTGGATGTGTGCCGCGCCGTCGCCGCCGCCGTGTTCGGCGATGCCGGCAAGGTCAAGTTTACCCCGCTAACCGCCAAGGAACGCCTTACCGCCCTGCAATCAGGCGAAATCGACGTGCTGTCGCGCAACACCACCTGGACCTCGAGCCGCGACTCGGCGCAGGGCATGAACTTCACCGGGGTGACCTATTACGACGGTCAGGGGTTTCTGGTCAACAAAAAGCTGGGCGTCAAGAGCGCCAAGCAACTGGACGGCGCCACCGTGTGCGTGCAGGCCGGCACCACCACCGAACTGAATCTGAGCGATTACTTCCGCGCCAACAAGATGAAGTTAACCCCGATCAGCTACGACAAATCAGACGAAAGCGCCAAATCGCTGGAAGCGGGCCGCTGCGACGTGCTGACTTCGGACCAGTCGCAGCTTTACGCCCAGCGCATCAAGCTGGCCAAGCCCGACGAGTACGTGGTGCTGCCGGAGGTGATCTCCAAGGAACCCTTGGGGCCGGTGGTCCGCCACGGCGACGACGATTGGTTCGATATCGTCAAGTGGACGTTGTTCGTCATGGTCAACGCCGAGGATCTGGGCGTCAATTCCAAGAACGTTGAGGAGATGAAGAAATCCGCCAATCCCGACGTCAAGCGATTGCTCGGCGTCGAAGGCGACAAGGGCAAGGATTTCGGCCTGGCGAACGACTGGATGGCGGCGGTCATCAAGCAAGTCGGCAATTACGGCGAAGTTTTCGAGCGCAACGTCGGTCAGGGCAGCCCCTTGAAGATCCAACGTGGCCTGAACGCGCTGTGGAGTCAGGGCGGCCTGCAGTACGCGCCGCCGGTCCGTTGAAAGCCACGCAAGTGCTTTCGTTCCCGATCCCTCTCCCTTCGGGGGGAGAGGGCATTTTCGCGCAGGTCCTCACTCCATCTCCGGGAATTTCATGGCCGAGCCGATCTCCACTCCGGTCAAACCGCCGTTCTGGAACAACCCCCAGGTTCGGGCCATTCTGTTCCAGGCTATCGCCCTCGTGGTCACCGTCGCCTTCGGGCTGTACGTTTTCGACAACACCCAAACCAACCTGCGCCGGCTCGGCATCGCCTCCGGCTTCGACTTTCTTTCCTCCCCTTCCGGTTTCGATGTTGTCCAAAGCTTGATTCCCTACTCCCCGACCTCCAGCTACGGTCGAGTGTTCTGGGTGGCCTTGCTGAACACCTTGCTGGTCTCGGCGCTGGGCATCGTCCTGGCCACGCTGATCGGTTTCGTGATCGGTATCGCCCGCCTCTCCAAAAACTGGCTGATTTCCCGGCTGGCGCTGGTCTACATCGAGACCTTCCGCAATATCCCGCTCCTGCTGCAAATTTTCTTTTGGTATTTTGCCGTGCTGCGGGCGATGCCGTCCCCCCGTCAAAGCCTGAGCCTGGGCGAGGCGGTGTTCCTGAATATCCGTGGGCTCTATCTGCCGGCGCCCGAATTTCAAACCGGCTTCGGTTGGGTGCTGGCGGCGTTCGGCCTGGCGGCGGCGCTGGCGTGGCTGGCGGCGCGCTGGGCGCGACGCCGACAAAGGGCGACCGGCCAGCAGTTCCCCATTCTCTCGGTCTCGCTGGCGCTGCTGCTGGGTCTGCCGTCGCTGACGTTCTGGCTGGCCGGCTCGCCGCTGGTTTGGCAACTTCCGGAATTGCAGGGCTTCAACTTCCGGGGCGGCTGGGTGGTCATCCCGGAAATGGCGTCGCTGCTGCTGGCGCTGACCCTCTACACCGCCACCTTCATCGCCGAAATCGTCCGCGCCGGCATCCAGGCGGTCAGCCACGGCCAGACCGAGGCTTCGCTCTCGCTGGGACTCAATTCCAGCCTGACCCTGCGCCTGATCATCCTGCCGCAGGCGCTGCGGGTGATCATTCCGCCGCTCACCAACCAGTATCTCAACCTGACCAAGAATTCCTCGCTGGCCGCCGCCATCGGCTATCCCGATCTGGTCTCGGCCTTCGCCGGCACCGTACTCAACCAGACCGGCCAGGCCATCGAGTGCATCGCCATCACCATGACGGTTTACCTGACCATCAGCCTGCTGATTTCCCTCATGATGAACCGGTACAACCGGCGGGTCGCCCTGGTGGAGCGCTGACTGATGGCCGAACCCCGCGTTCCACATTCCAATCTCCCGCCGCCAGCCAGCACGGTCGGCGTCGTCGGCTGGCTGCGCCGCAACCTGCTCTCCTCGCCGCTCAACGTCGTCTTGACCCTCCTGGCAGTTTACCTGCTTCTCGTCGCCCTGCCGCCGTTGCTGCGCTGGGCGTTCCTGGACGCTTCCTGGAGCGGCGACAATCGCGCGGCCTGTCGCTCCGGGGGAGCCTGCTGGGTCTTCATCCGGGTCCACTTCGATCAATTCATGTACGGCTTTTACCCGGACGGACAGCGCTGGCGCGTGAACACCGCCGTTTTGCTGCTGGTCCTGGGCGCGGCGCCACTGTTCGTGCGCGCCGTATCCAGCCAATTCAAGGTTCGGTTGGGTCTGGGTCTGCTGATCGTTTATCCCTGCGTCGCCTTCGTGCTGCTCAAGGGCGGCATGATCGGCTTGCCCGTGGTGGACACCAGTCAGTGGGGCGGGTTGTTGCTGACCCTGGTGATCGCGGGGGTCGGCATGACCGCCGCCCTGCCGCTGGGCGTGTTGCTGGCGCTGGGCCGGCGCTCGCGGCTGCCGGCCATCCAGACCCTGTGCGTGACCTTCATCGAATTCTGGCGCGGCGTGCCGCTGATCACCGTGCTGTTCATGTCCTCGGTGATGCTGCCGCTGTTTCTGCCGGCCGGAATGAATTTCGACAAGCTGCTGCGGGCGCTGATCGGCGTCACCCTGTTTCAGGCCGCCTACATGGCCGAAGTGGTGCGCGGCGGTCTGCAAGCCATCCCCAAGGGTCAGTTCGAGGCCGCCGCCGCGCTGGGGCTGGGCTACTGGAAGACCATGGGACTGATCGTGTTGCCGCAGGCGTTGAAGCTGGTGATCCCCGGCATCGTCAACACCTTCATCGCCCTGTTCAAGGACACCTCGCTGGTGCTGATCATCGGCCTGTTCGACCTGATGAACATCGTCCACAACGCCACCACCAACCCGGAATGGCTGGGTTTCTCCACCGAGGGCTACGTGTTCGCCGCCGCCGTCTACTGGCTGTTCTGCTTCGGCATGTCGCGCTACAGCCAGAACCTGGAAAAACACCTGCACACCGGCCACAAGCGTTAGGAAGCCACCCGATGACCGAACCGTCCGCCTCTCCCGCACTCAAGCCGCTATCCGATCGGATCATGATTCTGATGGAAGCCGTCCACAAATGGTATGGCGCCTTTCACGTGCTGAAGGACATCAACCTGACCGTCCGCAAGGGCGAGCGCATCGTGGTCTGCGGCCCGTCCGGTTCCGGCAAATCCACCGCCATCCGCTGCGTGAACCGGCTGGAGGAATACCAGCGCGGCCGGATCGTGGTCGACGGCCAGGAACTCGGCAACGACGTGAAATCGATCGAGCGCATCCGCCGCGAGGTCGGCATGGTGTTCCAGCACTTCAATCTGTTTCCACACCTGACCGTGCTGGAGAATTGCACGCTGGGACCGGTCTGGGTGCGCAAGTTGCCGCGCAACCAGGCGGAGGAAATCGCCATGCGCTATCTGGAGCGGGTCAAGATTCCCGAGCAGGCGAAAAAATATCCGGGTCAACTCTCCGGCGGCCAGCAGCAGCGGGTCGCCATCGCCCGCAGCCTGTGCATGAATCCCAAGATCATGCTGTTCGACGAACCAACCTCGGCGCTGGACCCGGAGATGATCAAGGAGGTGCTGGACACCATGGTGACGCTGGCCGAGGACGGCATGACCATGATCTGCGTCACCCACGAAATGGGTTTCGCCAAGACCGTGGCGCACCGGGTCATCTTCATGGACGGCGGCGAAATCATCGAGGAAAATCCGCCAGAGGAGTTTTTCACCCACCCCCGCTCGGATCGGACCCGGCTGTTTTTAAGCCAGATCTTGCATCACTAACTCCAGAATTCGCCGCCGCGCTATTTCCGCCCGTTCGGATGCCAGCATTGCGGGATCACAGCGTCCCTCCGCCGCTAGGCGCGGCTTGCAAACATTAGAGCTTTCTAATATACAATCCGGCATTGCTTCAGGTTCAGGG
>WBUJ01000157.1 GCA_008933795.1 Candidatus Contendibacter sp.
ACCGGAGGCGTCAGGCCCCAAGGCAGCGCTGCTCCTGGCGGCTCCAACCTGTCCAGCCTGCTCGGCAGCTTGGCCATGGTCGCCCTGCAAATGTTCAGCCAGCGCGGCGCGGCGTCGGGACAATCCTCGTTCGCCGCATTGGCTGGCGTAGCGTCCGGGCAGGCGCCCCCGGCGGCGGTGAATACCGCCCAGGCTCACCAACAGGCTTTGGCCTTCATCAAGGCCATGATCAACGCCGCCAAGGCCGACGGCCAGATTGATGTCGAGGAGCAGCAGAAGATTGTCTCGAAGCTGGGCGATGTCGGTCCGCAGGAAGCGGCGTTTATCCGCGAAGAGATGGCCAAGCCTTTGAATTTCGATTTCTTCGCCGACATTACTCAGGATATGGCGCCGCAGGTGTATGCCGTATCGCTCATGGCCATCAACCTCGATACTCCTGCCGAGATAAGCTACATGCAACAGCTCGCGCAGAATCTGGGCTTGGATCCCCAAACCGCCAATGGCATCCATGCGCAATTGGGACTGGCGCCGCTATATGGTTGAGGCGGCGGAACCAGGCCGCTGTCCACCAACATGCCAATGCTATTGCCAGCGGGGATGACACTGCTCTCAACCGAGTACGCGAAAGTGCATCCTGTTCTTTGTCCTGGTTTCCTTCGAGAATATTGCCCCTCTCCCGGCGGGAGAGGGATTAAGGGGGTGGTCGGGGTGGAAGTTTTGCGGTGCGGATCCACACCGCAGCGTCTTCCACGGCTTCAACAGCCAGCTTGGCGCGAACGATCCCGGACCAGGAAACCCGTCAGCAGCAGCGCCATCAGGGCCAAACCGAACAGCGCGGCCGGTTCCGGCGTGCCGCCACCGGCGAAGACATTGCTCGTGATCGGCGCGGCGGGTTCGCCGTAGGCTCGTTCGGTCGTGCCCTTGACCTGCGCCACCGGTACCGGCAGCGTGGGCGTGGACTCGGGGTTGGCGTTGTAAATCTTCTCCGATACCGCGACGAACGCGGTCCACGGCGTCACCAGGGCGAAATTCAATCCCAGTTCGGTGATCCGCTGCTTGAGCGCGTCGGCGTTGACCGCTTCGTTGCCCGGCTGGTGCGCGCCGGTCGTCATTTGGTAATGCAAGTCGCCGATCAGGGAGCGCGCCCAGATGATCGGCACCGCCTCGCCCTCGGTGCTGGTTTCCGGCAATTCGATTTGCAAGGGCATGGTCGCCGGACGACCCTGCACCCGGCCGCGCACCGTGATTTCGTGCTTGCCGGGGCGGCCGTAACGGCCCTGAATCCGCAGCGATTGGCCGGCGAACAGATCGGGCAGCCGGTCGGGACTCTGCTCGCTGACCTCCATCCCGCCCCAGTCGATTCGAATGTCGGTCAACACCGGCGATTGCAGGCGGTCGGCCAGTTCGCCGGCCACTTTTTCCCGATCCTCGGTCGGGTCCATATAGCGGGTGAAGCCACGCCCGACCCGGCCCATCTCGCTCAACAGGTAGCGGTTGACCCCCGTGCCCACCCCGAAGGCGTACAGCCGCGCGTCGTTCAGATTCGCCTTGAGCAGCGCCAGAATTTCTGCTTCGTTGCCGATGTAGCCGTCGGTCAGGAAGGTGACGATGCGGATGGCGTCGGCGGGAACCGGCGGCGCCAGGGCTTGCCGGATGCCGCTGCTCATCTCGGTGCCGCCTTCGCCGCGCAACGCATCGGTGTAGCGCAGACCCGCTTGAATGTTCTGTGGCGTTGCCGGCAATGGCTGGGCGGAAAATTCATTCGCGGAATCGCTGAAGCGGATGATGCGGAAGCTGTCGGTGGGCCGCAGCCGCCGCAACGCCGCCCGCATGAAGGCTTTGCTGGCGTCGATGGGCAGACCGTCCATCGAACCGGAGCAGTCCAGCACGAACACCATTTCGCGGGGAGTGATGTCCGCCGCCGCCGGCACCTGGGGCGGTTCGAGCAGCAGGCTGAAGAAACCGCCGCGCTGATCACGATAGGCCAGCAAGCCAGCCTGGGTCCGCGTTCCCGCCAGGGTGTAGCGCAACACGAAGTCGCGGTTGTCCAGGGTCCGGCCGTTCGCCAGCTTCACCTCGGCGCGGTCCTGGGCCGGCGTTTCCGTGGTGATCGGATGGGTCCGGCTTTCGACGTTTGCAATCGCCATGCCGGCGTTGAGATGAATGGTCAAACCCACCCGTTCCGGGTCGATCTGTTCAGGGACGTTCAATTCGAACACCGGCGGGTAGGCGGGCAACTGTTCGACTTCCCACTGGCCGTAGGCGGCTTGACTGTTCTTGGCCGTCGCCCCGCCGGAAGTCCCGGTTTGCGCGTTCCAATGCTGAACGCCGCCCTTGGGCGCGGGTTGACCCGGCGCGACCCCCGCGCCCTGGGGCTGATAGCGCGGCCCCACCACCAGCGGAATGACCAGTTCGTAGGCGCCATCCACCCGCGGCACGGTCTGGGCGTAGGTCAGCGTCACCTTGATCGGCAAACCCGGCATCAGGTTAGCGATGTCCTGGGTAAACATGTTGGGGCGATGCTGGCTGAGCAACGCGGCGGCGCGGCCCTCGCCCTTGGCTTTCTCGAAGGTGGCGTGGGCTTCCTCGATGCGCTGAATCCGGGCCTGAACCCGCTCGTCGCCGACTTCCATGGTCATGGCGTTGACGGCGGCGGTTTCGTTGAGCGGAAACAGATAGGTCGCGTGAACCGCCCGGTCCAGGGGATTGGCGAAGGTCTGGGTGACCGTCACCCGCGCCATGTCGCCTTGCACGTCGGCGTCGATGTCGGTCTTGAGCAGCGGCAGGGTCACGGGCTTGCCGTCCACTCGCGCTTCGATGCGTCCGCCCAGGTCGTCGGGAACGACGGCCAGCGCGCCGGACCACGGCAGCCAGGACAGGAGGGCGATCAGAAAAAGTTGCGTTTTCTTCATGGGTCAGTTCTCCAAGTGTCAGAGTTTCACGGGCAGGGGTTGAAGGTGGGTTGGGAACGGGGAGGGGGGCAAATCCAGCGCCCGCCACACCGCGACATCGAAGGTTTCCGTAGCCTCTACCGGCAGTTCCCAGGGCGCGATCCGCTGGATCATCCGCCAAGTCGTACCGGGTGCTTGCAGCCACCGCCACACCGCCTCGGCGACGTGGGTAGTCCGTTCGCCCCGCTCCGAGACATACGTGACGGTCACCCGCCAGACCCGCCCTTGCGGGTCGGTGCTGCGATACACCGCGCTGGGAACGGGGCCGCCGGTTTGGCCGAGATAGCGCACCGCGTGACCGGCGCCGGCCAAGCATTCCTCGGGGGCGTGAAGATGGCGCAGCGGCGCGGAGGTGCTCACCACCAGCAGGCCGTAGGGACCATAGGTGGCTCGCGCCGCGCCGCCGCCGTGGCGGGTGAAGTAATCGCGCTCCTGAGTCGTGAGCGCGCCGGGTTGCGCGGCGAAGACGGCGATGTAGCCAGGCAATTGCGGCGCGGACTGAGGCCGGGCCACGTCCACCGGCCGCGGCGGCAGCGCGACGATCCCGCCACAAGCGGCCAGAAACGCCAGACCGGGAAGCGGTTTGAGCGAAAGGAGACGTAATGCGTCGGAACCGGTGTTGGCGGGCGGCGCCGAAACCGGGATCGCGCCGCCGCGTCCGGGTCGCGCCCAGAGCAGAATCGGCAGCGCGGAAAGCGTCAGCGCGATCAGGCCAATCGTGCTGTGCCAGGGTTCGGCCAGCACGTCCGCGCCGCCCAGCGCCTCGCGGTGGACCAGACCCACCGCCAGGGCGACGATGCGCAGGCTATTTCCCAGCGTCGCCGCCGCCAGCGCCAGCAGCGCGCCCCAACAGGCGCGGCCCGGCGTGGGGCGGGTCAACACGGCGAGGGCGACGTAGAGCAGCAGGAGCAGCAGCAAGCCGCGCGTCCCGGAGCAGGGAAGATCGACCAGCACGGTTTGCCCCTGCCATCGCAACTGAATCCCCGCGCACTGGACCGGAGCGCCCAGACCGAGCGTGGCGCAAGCGCCAGCGGCGGAAAGTTGTTGCAGGGCAAAGCCGAAACACCGTTGCAGGATGCGTTCGATGGGCAGGGCGAAGGCGAACAGCACTGCCAGCCAGCCGGGCGCCAGTGGGCGGGCGCGGCGGTCCAGTTCCAGCAACAGGCCGATGGCGTAGACATCCACCGCCAGGGCCGCCGCGCCCAGCGTGTTGACCCCCAACCACTGCCCCAGCAGACGAATGGCGGCGGTCAGCGCCAACAGCCCCAGTCCACTCAGGCGTTGCCGCGCGTTGAAAGTCCGCAACGGGCTGGTCGCGCTCCACAGCAGCAGACCGCCGGTCAGCGCCGCCACCCAGACGCCGTGGGAGTCGTAGGCGGGATCGAACCAGGTCCCCACCAGCCAAAGCAGGGGATGGACGGCCAACAGCCCCAACCCCAGGATCAGAGCGGCGGGACCCAGCAGTGGAAGCAGTGGAACCAGTGGATTGCGCATGGCGTGACTCCGGTAAATCGCCAGCGCAGTATGAGGATGAGGTATGCGCGCTTCGTGGCGCGCTCGTGCAAGTTTGCGGAATGATCGTGCAAAGTCGGTGCAAGAAGCCTACGGCTTTACCGAACGCACGTTGGGGACGGTCGCGGATCGAGCGCGCTTTGCGGGATACCCGATGGGACGTGGGCTTGGGAGACTACCTTTGCATCAAATCTTGATCGGCGTGACGATCATCTGGATTTCCCGCAGGTGCAGGCGGCGTTGCATGGCGATCGCCGTGTGGTTGTGCAGCCACGAGATCAACCAGCTTTCATTGTCGAAAATCAGCTTGCTGCCCAGACACACGCTGTTGGGATATTCCCCGACGACCTTGACCACCAGCTTTTCCAGTTCCGCTTCCACGTCGGCGCCGTAGGCGGCGTAGGACGCGGCCGCCAGTCCTTCGCTGTGGCAGTAGTTGACGTAATAACGCAACGAATTCTCGATCTGATACTGCAGCGAACGCAGCGCGCCCTTGCCGCCGTAGCTCTCCGCGTCCACTTCGCCGACGCTCAGGAAGATGAAATTCCTGAAATGACCGGTGAATACTTCGTTCAGCCATTTAAGGGTGTACATGCCGAGGCCGCGGTTCTTGCCGACCAGAAAGATCGCCGTTGGCAATTTCGGATCCAGCGGGGGTTCGGGCAAGTCCTCGCCCCAGCCCGGGCGCGGCGCGTAGAGGGCGTCGATGGTGCGCAACTGCAAGCGGACCCGCTCGTAGTGGCGTTTGATCAACGCGCACAGCGCAATGATCAGGCCGGTGATCAGGATCGTCAGCCAACCGCCCTCGGTAAACTTCTCCACCACCGTCACCACCAGAATGCCGCCAGTGACCGCGAAGCCCAGCAGCGACAACGCCAGCCGGGACTTCCAGTTGGCCTCGTCGTAGCGGCTGGTCCACCAATGCCGGCACAGGCCGAGCAGCGACAGCGAGAACGTGATGAACACGTTGATGCTGTACAACACCACCAGCACCGACACGTTGCCCTCGGTCCACGCCAGGATGCCTATCGCGCCCAGCCCCATCAGGTAAATGCCGTTCTGGGTGACCAGTCGGCCAGACAGGTTGCGGAACTGGCGCGGCACCCAGGAATCCACCGCCATGTTCGCCAGCACCTTTGGTCCGCTCAGAAAACCAGTGTTGGCGGCCACGAACAGCAGCCCCGCTTCCAGCAACAGCACGATCGCCAGCAAGCCATGGCTCAGCGCCGGGTCGAGATTCCAACTCCCGATAATCGCATGGAACGTCACCGCGTTCAGGGTTTGATGGGCGACGGGTTGGGCGTTCCAAAGCAGATACAACAGGATGACGCCGCCGGCGGTGAAACTGAGCGAGCCGGCCATGTAGAGCATGGTGTACCGGCCGGTTCGGACTCGCGGCTCGGTCAGCATGTTGACGTTGTTGGAGACCGCCTCCAGGCCGGTGTAGGTGCCGCCGCCCAGCGAGTAGGCGCGAAGGAACAGGGAGACGGCGAACATCCAGCCCATTTGCTGGGTCAGGTTCTCGGTTTCGGTGATGGTGTCCGGAATCAGGCGAGGCAGACCCTCGGCATGCGCGACCACGCCGTAAACGATGAGGAAGGCGTGGGTCACGAAGAAACCGAGGAAAATAGGCAGCAGCACCCGGATGGACTCCTTCAACCCACGCAGGTTAAGCATGACCAGAACAATGCCCAACCCTGTTTCGGTCATCAGCTTATAGGGCTGGGCGCCGGGCGGCAGCAGGCTGAACAGGGCATCCACGCCGGCGGCGATGGAGATGGCGATGGTCAGCACGTAGTCCACCAGCAGCGCCGAACCGGATATCAGGCCGGCGCGGGGTCCCAGCAACTGGGTGGCGACCTTGTAGCCGCCACCACCCGACGGGAACAACTCGATGACTTGGTTGTAGGACAGGGCAATGACGAAAACGGTCAGGAAGGTGGCGGCGGCCAGATAGAGGCCAAAGTGGGTGTACTGGCCCAAGGCCAGAAAAGCTTCCTCGGGACCGTAGCAGGCGGAGGACAAACCATCAGCGCCGAGGCCAATCCAGGCGAGGAAGGCGACCAAGGCCAAGTTATGGCGGGTTTCCGGATGAAGAGGGTCGCGCGGTTTGCCAATGACCGCTTCCCTGAGTTTATCGAAGAACGGCATGGGAGGTTCTCGTCGTTTTTTTACGCCGGTTACTATCCCACAACCGGAGTTTCGCCGCCATTTGCGAAAACCATTCCGGTCCTTCAAGAAATACTACCCGAGCGAGCTGGTCGGGCGATCCACCGACCGCAAGACGGTGGTGCTCAACGCCCACGATCACGAAGACCTGTTCCACTACGGCTTGAGAACCTTCCTGCAAGAAGCGCAAACGGTGGCGCAGTTGCGCCATCCCCATCTGGTGCGGGTGCTCAACTACTTTGAGCTGAACGACACCGCCTATCTGGTGATGGACTACTACGAAGGCGAAGACCTGGCGCGGCATCTGAAACCACCCAAGGGTCTGGGGGGCCAACCGATGCCGTGGCGGCGGGCGCTCAAACTGCTGTTGCCGGTGCTGGACGGCTTACAGAAAGTGCATCAAGCTGGGTTCATGATGGACTCGGAGCCGGCGCTGGGGCGGGGCTACGGTGACCTGCTGCTGCGAGTGCGCCCGGACATGCGTCAATACGCGCTGCTCAATCATCTGTTGGAATTCAAGGCGGTCAGCCTGAAAGAAATCGGTCTGACCAGCGCCGAGCTGGCGGCGAAGAGCCGGGACGAGTTACGAACAATGCCGGCGGTGGTGGAAAAACTTCGGGAGGCTGAAAACCAACTGACGACCTACCGAGCGATTCTGGAACGGGACGCGCCCCTGAAATTGCGTACCCATGCGGTGGTCGGCATCGGGCTGGAACGGCTGGTGTGATGAAGGCGGATGAGGCAACGAAAAACTTAAGAGGGAGAGGAAGGATGCGAAAACGTGAATGGTTACTGGGACTGGTGCTGCTGGGCGTGGGATGGCCGGGGCTGGTGGTGGGTCAGGACGTGGATATGGAGGAGGTGCGCCGGCGGGCGGAAAAGTACGAACGGGAGGCAGCGGAAGAGGCAGCGAAGAAAGCGCCCGCGCCCAAACCCCAGCCAAAACCGGCCCCGGCTCCCAAACCGCAGCCGAAGCCTGCCCCAACGGTGGATTACGACCATGAAGCCTGGAAGTCGGCGGAGAAATGCGGAACGGCGGCGTGTTTTCGGGCGTATCTGAAGAGACACCCGCAAGGCCAATATGCTGAGATGGCGCGAGCGCGGTTGGAATCAGTGGTGGCGCCCCCGACGCCAGCGCCAGCAGTCCCAGTAGCCGCGCCCACTGCACCGTCCCGTTCGTCGTTGGAACCGGAGATGGTGCAGATTCCAGCGGGGTGTTTCCAGATGGGCAGTCCGGGATCGGAGACAGGGCGAGACGATGACGAACGCCAGCACCAGGTGTGTGTTGAGCGCTTTGAGATCGGTCAGGATGAAGTGACGGTCGGTGAATTCAAACGGTTTGTGAACGCGACCGGGCATCGCACCGATGCCGAGCGGAACGCCGGTGGCAACGAAGGTTGTTTTGCTTGGAGTGCTACTGATGCAAAGCCGCGCTGGCAGGCAGGAACCGACTGGCGTAATCCGGGTTTCCCGCAACGCGACAATTATCCAGTGGTGTGCGTGAGCTGGAATGACGCGGTGGCGTATACGGCTTGGCTCAGCCGGGAGACCGGGCAGCGTTACCGGTTGCCGACGGAAGCGGAATGGGAATATGCGGCGCGGGCGGGAACGACGACAGCGCGGTATTGGGGAGAAGATCCGGATCAAGCCTGTTCCTATGCCAATGTGGCGGATCAGACGCAGGCACCGGAGGGCGGTAGCTGGACGGGAAAGCATGAGTGCAATGACGGTTACTTTTATTCCGCGCCGGTGGGTCGTTTTCGGGCGAATAACTGGCGACTCAATGACATAATGGGTAATGTGTGTGAATGGACGTGCTCGGCCTATGACAAGGACTATGGCGGTGCCGAGAAAGAATGTATTAATAAAATAACAAGCGACCTCCATTCTTTGCGCGGCGGTGCTTGGTGGGGCCGGCCTGCGGGGGTGCGTTCCGCCGACCGCTACTGGGGCTCGCCGACGAACCGCAGCTACTATGTCGGGTTCCGCCTCGCCAGACCACTTTAACCATTTGATCTTTATCCTTTTACTCTTCTTACCACCCGTGATCTGGCTCCCACGCTCCAGCGTGGGAGCAAGTCCAGACGCTCCAGCGTCTCCAGTGATCCAACCCCGACTCGGGCCGCTGGAGCGGCTTGACGGCATTCCCACGCCGGAGCGTGGGAACGAGAAAAAGATGGCGGCTCTGGGTGCAGCCATGCGCAAACTCGTCCAACTGGCGTTTGGCGTCCTCAAACATCAGCAACCCTACCAGGCCAATTGGGTTCCCACCCCTTGACTGCCAAGACGGTATCTACGATTTTGA
>WBUJ01000158.1 GCA_008933795.1 Candidatus Contendibacter sp.
CAATGCCCGCGCCGCTTCCAGCCGAAGCAGTTGCGCCACGACAGCGTTGAAATCCTACTGCAATAGCAGGTTCCAGACTATCTCCAATCGGCATTTCATGTATAATTATTTGATTTTTATATATAATTTTGATATGAGCCACAATGGGCGCACCCTGGCGTTGGGCTGGGTCGGGAACGGGCGGCGGCGCAAGTTGGGGGTCAACAACTCTGCTGCAAGAAGTTGTCTTAAGTTTTCCTTAAGGAGTTCAAAGATTTTTTGCTGGCTAGATAACGGGTTATCGAACCACGTTAGCCCGGGGCTACCGGTGTGCTACACAAAAAAATATTCCGGTCGGATTCTTCGGCCAGATAGGCGAGAGCTTCGCGCAGGGATGGCAAATTATTCACGCGTGAATAATTTGAAGCTAAAGCCATATATCGACTGGCGGTTGGTTGGCTAAACCGCACATTCTCTTTCAGCCACGGCAGCCACTCCCCATGCCGGCATTGCGCCTTGGCGCTGGGCGCTTATCGGCGGATTCTTCGGCCAGACAGGCGAGAGCTTCACGGATGGACGCGAAATGTGCCACGCGTGGCACATTTGCCGGTTGCAATCCGAGTTGCGCTGGAACGTGCTCGTCAACTGGCTAAGGCGATTGGGGTTAGCCACCACACGGTTAAAGCGCAGCGGGATGAATTGGTAGGAATTGGGCAAATTGCCCACCTGTATCGCACGGTAGGCACTGACGGAAAAGGGTATCCGCGCCAAGTGGAGCGCAAGCCGGAACCCGCGCAACGCCCGATCAGCATCCCCGTGTCCAAGCCGAGGCGCTTATCGGGTGGAATTCCACCCGATTAAAAATCCGGGCCGCTGGCGGCCATGCCACGAACGGTGGAACTCAGCAGGGGCAGACCATCCGCAGCGGTCAATCCAAATTCCAGAAACAGCCGCTTGGCGATTCCGCCGAAACTCTCTCCTTCCGCCCGCCATTGCCGGACCTTCTTCCGCCAGGCGCGGCGCTCCACTTCGGGGAGTTGCGCGTAGACTCGAAACCCGCTAGCGGGCGCTAGTCCATGGCTAGTGTAGCCTTCCATCCGCTCCAAGGCTTGCCCGATGGTGGCGGCGTAGGGCTGACCGCTGGCCAGCGCCAGGCGCTTGAGCCGTTCAAAGGCTTGGCTGTCGAGTTGAACCGCGACTTGATGCGTTCGACCGCTCACTGGATGTCCTCAAGATGCCCATAAAACCGCCTGGGTGGGCCCACGGGGCGCGCAATTTCAGGCGGCATGGTTTGGGTAGGGGGAGCCTGCTTGAGCCTGGGCGGCGCGTTCCCGGCGTTGCGCGGCGGCGCGTTCCGCATCACGGGCGAGTACCAGCTCCTCGGCGAAATCCAGCGTTACCGCTCCGGCTTGAAACCACAGGAAGTCGCCGACTCGCACAATCCCGCAAATCCGGGCCGCGCTGATAACCGCCTCGATTGAGCTTCCCGCCACTTCTGCCAAGCGCGCGAGCCTGAAGTAAGCACCCCGCTGAAACGCCTGTTTCCGCGCCACGGGTCACCACGTCGAAGGGGGTAGGACATCCCACGGGTGGCGGCGGGTCGCGGGGCGGGTTTCCGACGGCGGGTCATCGGCGGGCGGTGTTTCTTCCACAGGGGGGAGAAACTGGGCATCTTCTTCTTCGAGCGATGGCCACTGACTCCCGCGAATGGAAACCCGCCGGGCCACTGGACGGCGGGTCGTGATCGTCATTCGGCGAACCAGGTCCATCAGGGTGCCCAGCGGTGAGCCCCAAGAAACTCACTGATGTGGTCGTTGAAGATGCGCCGGGCCGCTGGGGGTGCGGCATACCATTCGCGCACCAGGTCAGCCACCTTGCGGGCGGGTTTGGCGGGCGGCTCGGGTTCGGGCCGGCGGGCGCGAACGGCGACTTGCAGCGCCTCGGCCAGTTCTTTTTGTCGGGCGGGACTGGCCGTCGGCCATTCGCGGGCGAGTAGAGCGGCCAGTTCCGCCGAGGTGGGCATGTCGCCAAACCGCACTTTCGCGGCGTGGTTCCGGTTGTGTAGCTCGGGGATATACATGGGGGTTCCTAAATGGTGAGTTTGATATTCAGCCGATTGGCGCGGTCTACCAGCGCCTCCATCTTTTGTGCCAGCGCCGCGGCTTGCGCCTCCAGTTCCGCCACTTTCTTCGCGCGTTCGGCGACAGGCAGTCCCGGATTCGGCCAGTGGATTGAATCCGCTACTTTCGCGCAATTGGCTTTCAAGGTTTCCGCCATCAAGGGCAACAGCAACCACGCGAAATCTTCCAAGCCGGACCAGTACGACGTCAGCCAACTGGCTTTAACCTCCTCGCGGCCAGCGTAATTATTCCGCAACCCCTCAAGATGCTGGATCAGCTTCGTTCGGTGACCATGCGGTTCCTCCGCCAGGGTTTTCTCGACGAAATCGGCCAGCCACTCGGCCAAATCCACTCGCGCCGGCGGCGCATTGGCAATGCGCTGCATCTCGGTGTAGAGCGCCACGCGCTCTGTTTCGCGCTGGCGGAATTGCGCCTGCAGGGCGTTACTCGCTACGGCGAGTTGGTCGGCAAGCTCAGCGTCATTCAAAAGATTTTTGCTCATTAAGAGTCACTTTTCGGGAGTCGGTAGGAACCAGCCTGGAAAGCTCAGCGGTCACCAGCGGTCGAAGGGCGCTGGTCACGAGGGCCTGCACGGTCGAGTTGCGTTCCAGGGCCAGCCGGCGAAGGGCAAGCCGGAACGCGGGGTCAACCTGAACGGACAAGAGAACTTTTGTACTCATACGGCGATTTTATAGAATGTTATAACGTAACACAACAAGAATCATAGAAAACATAAAATATATATACAAAACAATGGTTTATACCGCCATTTACGGGGCGGTATCTGGGAAAATTTCGGGGTTGCGATGACTCGCATCTGGCGTTTTTCGCCAGGGTCCCCCGCTGATTTTCGGCGGGGGATCGGGCGTTATTCCAACTTGGCGGTCGGGATCGGCGGTGCGTGCTCTTTCAGATAGCGTTTGGCCATTGCGGTTGACCATCCGGCAAGAGACATAGAGCACTTCCCCGGCGGCCAGTAAGCGCGCATCGCTCCAATCGGCGGGCGTGCCCTCGTGCCATTCCAAGCCCGCCGGGCCGGCCTGTTCCAGGGTAGCGGCCATGGGATCGGCGGCAACTTCGACCAGGGCGGGCGCGGTAAGATGGCCAAGATGGCCAAGATGGCCAACTTTTACACGGGGCATGGTTGACCATCTTTGGTGGTGCCCTTGGGCGCGGTAAGATGGCCAAGATGGCCAAGATGGCCAACTTTTACACGGGGCATGGTTGACCATCTTTGGTGGTGCCCTTGGGCGCGGTAAGGTGGTCAAACAAAGGTGGTCAAGCGTCTATGTGTGTGTCTTGACCATCTTGACCATCTTTATTCGGTAGTGACCATACCCAACCCTGGCGATTGCCCTTACCTTTAGTCGCTGTAATCCTTAGATTTTTCTTGGCTCGATACACGCTTTTTTCCGATAATCCGGCGGCGGAGGCGGCATTGAGAATATCCGTCGCGGGGTGTCGTCCTGTTGACAGGAAGCGTTCCAGAAACTGCCCGGCGTCCTCGACCACGTTGCGGCGCTCGTTCCAACCACCTCCAACCAGGGCTTCATCGGCGTCGATGTTGACCCGCTCAGGTCGCCACGAAAGGCACGAAGTCGGAATATCGCCGTCCGCCGTCCGCACGTCGCAAGGTCGAATTTCGAACTTCAATCCATCTTGATCGGCGGCCAGATTGTTTTTCACTTGGACGAACACCCGGGCGGCCTTTTCCTCCTTGTCCTTCGCAATCAGCCACACGGCGCGGGCGGCGGCGACGAATGCCCCACTGCCGTTGATACGATCCATGGCGCTGCTTCCTTCGCGCTTGTTCAGGTGAAAAATGCCGACCACGGCGGCGCGGTTCGCGCTGGCCAACTCGACCAGCGGCGCCAGGACGCTCCGGACGTCGCTCGTTTTGTGGGTGTCCACACGGCGCGAATCCCCCATGTAAGCTGAGAGCGGGTCAATGACCACCAGCCGGGCCGGCTGGCGTTTCAAGGCGCGTTCCAGGTTCGGCAGATCGTCAAGCAGGTTGAAGCAGCGCCGTTTCTGGCGGGCGGGCGATGCCTGGGCACCCCGGACACTGCCCATGATCCGACAGCGCCGCAGATCAGCGCCCGCGGCTTCTAAACGCGGTCGGATGGTATCGGCGGGATCATCCTCGGCGCTCAAGAACAACACGTCGCCGGGCGCTCCGGCGGCCTCGCCGGTCACGGGCCAGGTTCCCCCCGTAGTGACCACGGCGGCCAGGCTGGCGGTGAATTGAGATTTCCCCAGTCCTGGGTATCCAGCCACCAGAGACAACTTGCCCAGCGCGAACCGTCCAGGCCATAACCAGCGCACGGGTTCCGGTATCACGTCCGCCAGTTCGATGATTTCGAGAGTTTCGCCGTCCGGTTCGGCGGCCGTGTCGATTTGCACCGCCACCGCCATTGGGCCGGACAGGCGGGCAAGATCATTGAAATCGGTCGCCCATTCTGGCCGATTTCGGAATTCAGGAACGGCGAGAACCCCATGCACGGCCTTGGCGGCGGCGGTGGCCTGGGTGACGCCAGGGTTACCGGGGGTTTGATGGTCGTCATCGGCGCAGACGATCAGACGCGCTTTGGGGTGGCGGGCGCGCAACACCTTGGCGACGGGTTCCAGGTTTCCCGCATCGAACGCCACGGCCACGGGGTAGCCGGTCGCTTCGTGAATGCTGGCGGCGGTGGCGTAGCCTTCGGCAATGCAGAACGTTTCCGCGCTTTCGCCGATCCAATGAAAACCACCCTGCTTCTGGCCGCCACTCAAAAACCTTTTTTTTCCATCCGGGCCGATGAATTGCAGCGACAGCAAAACGCCCTGCACGTCCCGAATCGGAACCATCAGGGCAGTTTTATAGGTCCGCAAATCATGACCGCCGACCGCTTTCTTGATCAGGTAGGGATGATCGTGCGGCGCGGGCGGCGCGCTATCCCACAGATCGGCGGCGCGTTGCCGGGCGTGATCGTGGCGTTGTTGCTCGTCGGCCCGGCGGGCGGCCAGCATAGCTTTCAGGCGCTTATGGTGGGCGCGTTCCTCGTCCGGGGTGAGGGTTCGCCCCACGTTCGCGCGCCAGTTTTCCCAGCCGATACCGTCGCGATGATTCTGGAATCCGCCCGCGGGAATACCATCAAGATGCAGGATGTAGGCGGCATCGCCACGGCCGTGCTTGCCGTCCGCGTCGCAGCGGTGAATCTGCCCGTCGCCAAGGATCGGGTCCGGCGGAATGATTGCCCGCGATTCCAGGGCGGCGCGGAATTGGGAAATCGTTTGATGAGGGTCTTGCGGCATGGAGAAACCTCGCTATCTGGTGACAGCGGGGCGGAACTCTCATAAAATCCACCTGTCAGGTTTGGATTTCATGGGGCCGTCCCGCTGCAAGGGGGGACGGCTTTTCAGTTTAGGTGGGGACAATTCGCGCATGGTCGCGAAATGTTCGCGAAGATAACGGCGGCCTTGCACCTGGCCGCGCCGAAGTGCTCAAGGAACACCTGGCGGAATAGGGCGAGCGACTCGCCGGCGGGAAGTTCATCCACTTCGGTATCGAGCGAGCGCGAACAAGATCGTATCGCAAAATCCACGAAGGCGCGGTTTAGGCGGGGTTCACCAACCTGTGCCACGATGGCGGCTTGAAAATTCACCATCCATTCGTGGACGTCACTTTCGCTGGTCAACATGGTCAGTCTCCAATCAGTTCAGAGGATTGAACCGGCGATGGGGCCGGGGAACAGGCGGGTTTAGGAACTGCGTTCAAGTGCAGCGCTCGCCCTCGCGGGTAGAGCCACCCGCCCATTCCCCGATTGGGAGACGGACAGTGCAATCTTGGGTAGATTGCGAACAAAAAAAACGCACGATGACGGTGTGCGGTGCCGCTTGAACTCGCGTTCCTAGGCGCTTGGGGAAAGGATAGACCGCGCGGCGCGGTGGTGCAAGGGGCGGCGGTCATCCGTTCGGTTCCTGGCCAATGAACGTGTTGCGGGTCCGGCGTTCGATGAATCGTTCCACGTCGGCGGCGCGGTACCGAACACGAGAGCCGGCTTTGACGTAGGGCAGGTTGTACCGGCCCGTGGAGCGCCAGATTCCCAGCGTGGACGCAGCGACGCCGATACGCGCGGCGGCCTGCTCCGGGGTCAGGATGGTGGGGGCGGGTAAGGAGTGTTTTTGCATGATGGCCTCGCGTGATTTCTGAATACGCGAGAATGCTAGCGGTACGGGCGGGAAAAGTTCATAGGAAAATTTCATAGGAAAATTCTTAGGAAACCCGCGCGATTCCTTGCCTAACAGCCAGTTACGGCCAGATTCAGTCTTGCGGAACTTCGCTCAGTCTTGCGGAACTTCGCGCCGCTGATCTCCGTGTTTCCCCAACAAGCGGGCGTTATCGCGTTCCTTCCTCGTTTTCACATCGTCTTTATGCTGATCGGGCGTTGCGCCGGTTCCGGCTTGCCGACTTGGCGCGGATACTCTTTTCCGTCTAAGCCGGTTGAGGTGGTAAATTTTACCAGCTCCCCTTTTTGCTCCAATTCCTTACGGGCTGTCGCTACGGTTGGATGACTCACCCCAATCGCCTTAGCCAGTTGCCGATCCGACTTTTCCGGCGCGGCCTGCAAGGCTTTCTGAATCGCCGTCTGCTTGCCGGCGGTGGTCAGGTGGCGCCGGGCGCAATTCAGTTTGATGGCGTGAAGCGTCTTAGCTTGTTTCGCAGCGGCGCAACCTCGGCCGTGGGCTTGACGCCAGCGGCCTTCAGGATGAAATCGGTAACGGCCTGCATCGGCGCGCGCAATCGTTCCGTGCTGATTTGCAGGTACCCTTGAGTCACGTCGGCGGCGGTCTGGTGATTGACCAGGGCCTTAATGCTGTAGGCGGCGATGTCCAGGGATTCGGCGACGGTGATGAAGGTCCGCCGCAAGTCGTGGACCATGCCGGGCGTATCCGCTTGGGCGGCGACGGCGTGGCTTGCGGTCAGCGCGCGGGCGTAGTGACCCTTCCCGGTGGGACCGGGAAATACGTAGGGCGAACCGATCGCTTGCGCTTCGAGCAGCCGCGCCGCCAGCATCGCGGTCAGGTAATCCGACAGCGGTAGGGTCAGCGGGCGGCGATTCTTGGTTTCCGGGACATGCAGCGTCTTGGCGGTCAAATCCACGTGCGCCCAGCGCAAGCCAGCGCCTTCATTTTTTCGCAGTCCGGTCAACAGCAGCAGGCGCAGCAGGTCGCGGGGTGTCGGGTCGAGAAACTCGGTTGCAGTCCACCACGCGCCCAGCTTGGCGGGCGGTAGATAGCCTTGTCGGCGCGGCAGGTCGCACCAAGCGCCGGTCGCGGCCAAGCGCCGAACCGGGTTGTCCTCGACCAGGGGCCGGCCGTGGTGCTCGTATTTTCCCCGCGCGAAGTTGAACAACGCGCCCAGCAACGTCGACGCCAGATTGGCGACGCCGGGACTGCGGGCGGTCAACTCCCGGTGTCGTTTCTCCACCATGTCCCGCGTGATGTCGAGCAGCGGGCGGTCTTTCCAATCGTGGAACGCGCCGGCTGGATTCTCCACCAGCCAGCGGTAAAGGTCCCGCGTCTTGGGCTTGAGGGTCCGGGCGGCCAAGTAATCGTTGAGCACTTCCCGCAACGTGATTTGCCGGGCCTGGACGGCGCGGCGTTCCTCGAGCGGGTGGATGCCCGCCACCAGTTGCGCCAGCACGCCAGCGGCGCGGCGGCGGGCCTGTTCCACGGTCATGGGCGGGAACCGCCCCAAGGTAACCTTGACCGGGCGGCCGTTCAGCTTGCGATAGACCAGGAAGGAGCGGCAATTGTTGGCGGTGATCGCCAAGACCAGGCCGGGAGTTTTGGCGTCGTGGTGATAGGCGCGGCCGGCCGCTGGAACCGGCAACGCCACCAGGGCGGTTTTGGTGAAATTCAGCCGGTTTTTGGGTGGGGTCGGCATACCGTTTTACTCAGGTGCTACTCCGAGACGGTAAAAAGAGTTTGGACGCGGTAGCCAGGGAAAGGTCTAACCGCTGGATTTGGCTGGCGATTGTATACGACGGGGAAATAGGGGTAAAGCGGGGTAATCCCTTGCAGCCTTAAGTTTTCCTTAAGCACCACCAGGGACAATGGCGCGCAACGAGGGAATCGGAATGGTTTCGATTCCGATCACGTTGCACGAGAGGTAAGGATCATGCGGTTTCCCAACAAGCTTAAGAAACTCACGCTGGCGGTTGCCCTGGCGACCAGCGGCACGGTTCTGACGGTAGGCGCTTTGCCGCCGGCGCTGGCAGACGCCGAGTCGCCAGTTCGGGTGGAAATGACCGTTCCGGATTTCAGCACGCTGGTCGAGCGAAACGCGGCGGCGGTGGTCAACATCGCCGTCGCCAGCAAGAAGCCGCCAACCGTGGTCATGCGGGGCTTCCCGGATCAGGGCGACGAAGACAACCCGTTTGCGCCGTTTTTCAAACAGTTTCCAATGCCGCCGATGCCGCATGGCGGCAAGGGGATGCCGGTTCAGGGACTTGGTTCCGGCTTCATCATCTCCGCCGACGGCTACCTCGTCACCAACCATCATGTGGTCGATGGGGCGGGAAAAATTACCGTCAAACTGAACGACAAGCGCGAGTTTCCAGCCAAGGTGATCGGCAGCGACCCGCAGTCCGACATCGCCCTGTTGAAAATCGCCGCCACCGGTCTGCCGACCGTGTCCTTCGGGGACGCCGACAGCCTCAAGGTCGGCCAATGGGTGTTCGCCATCGGGGCGCCGTTCGGGCTGGAGCGCACCGCCACCAAAGGCATCGTCAGCGCCCTGAGCCGCTCGCTGCCGAGCGATGCCTACGTGCCGTTCATCCAGACCGACG
>WBUJ01000159.1 GCA_008933795.1 Candidatus Contendibacter sp.
GGGGAGGGGGAGCCAGGCGGCGGGCGGCAGCTCGCCCGGCTATTCCAGCTCCGGGAACCTTGGGAACACGCCCTGAACGCGCTGCTGGAACTGACACAGCCCGGCGCGGAGCCGACAACAGCGCCAGCAAACCGGCTGGTGTGGTGGATCAGTTGGCACAAGAGCGGGAATTGCACGATCAGCCCGCGCGAACAGAAGCGCGATGCCCGGGGCCAATGGACCCAGGGCCGGCCGGTGGCGCTGAAACGGCTGCACCGCCCGGAAAAACTGGATTTTCTTACCCCCCAGGACCGCGAAATCTGCGCCGCCGTGTGCGTGGACTACAGCGGCTATTACGGCCAGACCAGCTACGAAATAGACACCGCCCGGGCGCTGCCGCTGCTGGTGGGTCATCCACTGGTCTTCTGGGAGGATACGCCGGGCGTGCGGGTGGATCTGGTCAAGGGCGAGCCGGAACTGCTGATTACCCCGCAGGGTTCGCAGTGGCGGCTGGAATTGTCGCCCAAGGCAACTGCCATCGAGTCGGTGAAGGTGGTCAAGGAAACGCCGACCCGGCTCAAGGTCATCGTCTTCAACGAGGCGCACAAGCAGGTCATGGCGATCCTGGGCGATGGCCTGCTGGTGCCCGGCGCGGCCAAGGCCCGCGTGCTGGAAACGGTGGCGGCCCTGGCCAACCTGGTGACCGTGCAGTCGAGCATCGGCGGCGGGGTGGAGAACCTGGAAGAAGTCGCCGCCGATTCCCTGCCGCACGTCCATCTGCTGCCCTTCGGCGAAGGCCTGAAAATCGAGCTGCGGGTGCGGCCGTTCGCCACCGGCGGTCCTTCATACCGGCCTGGCGCCGGCGGCGAGTGGGTGATCGCCGAGATTGACGGCAAGCGGGTGCAGGCCCGGCGCGATCTGAAACTGGAACGGCGGCGGGTAGCGCAGGTGGTGACCGCCGTGCCCAGCTTATCGCGCCAGCCCACCGTCGGCGGCGAATGGATTCTGCCCGATCCGGAAGCCTGTCTGGAGGCGCTGCTGGAATTGCAGGCCCTGGGCGATCAGGCGGTGCTGGAATGGCCGGAGGGTGAGAAATTCAAGGTCAGCCGCCCCGCGACTCTCAGCCAGCTTCGCCTGAACATCAAGCGTCATCGGGACTGGTTCGACCTCGACGGCGAACTGCGCCTGGACGAGCAGGTGTTTAACATGCGCCAGTTGCTGGAGTTGCTCGAACGGGCGCCGGGCCGGTTCCTGCCGCTGGGCGAGGGTCAGTTTCTGGCCCTGACCGACGAGTTTCGGCGGCGGCTGGAGGAATTGCGCGGCTTCGGCGAACCGGGCGCCAAAGGCGTGCGGTTTCACCCGCTGGCGGCCCAGATGCTGGAGCCGCTTACTGCCGAGGCGGGGTCGGTGCGCGCGGACGCCGACTGGAAGGCGCAGATTCAGCGGCTGCGCGAGGCCGAGGCGCTGCAACCGGCGATTCCCTCGACCCTGCAAGCCGAGTTGCGCGACTATCAGGCGCAGGGGTTTGAATGGCTGGCGCGGCTAGCCCACTGGGGCGTGGGCGCCTGCCTGGCCGACGACATGGGGCTGGGCAAGACGGTGCAGGCGCTGACCCTGATCCTGAGCCGGGCGCAGGACGGGCCGGCGCTGGTGGTGGCGCCGACCTCGGTCTGTCTGAACTGGGTGGACGAGATTCGCCGGTTCACGCCCACCCTGAACCCGATCGTATTCGGCGCTGGCGACCGCGCGCAGACCCTGGCGCGGCTGGGGCCGTTCGACCTGCTGATTTGCAGCTACGGCCTGTTGCAGCAGGAAGCAGAACTGCTGGCCGGCCGGGAATGGCGGACCATCGTGCTCGACGAAGCGCAGGCGATCAAGAACATGACCACCAAGCGCTCCCAGGCGGCCATGGCGCTGCGCGGCGACTTCCGCATGATGACCACTGGCACCCCGATTGAAAACCACCTGGGCGAGTTGTGGAACCTGTTCCGCTTCATCAATCCGGGCCTGTTGGGTTCCCTGGAGCGCTTCAACCAGCGTTTCGCCACGCCCATCGAGCGGGATCAGGATGTCCAGGCCCGCCATCGGCTCAAGCAACTGATTCAGCCGTTCATCCTGCGCCGGCTCAAGTCCGAGGTGCTGGAAGCGTTGCCGTCGCGCACCGAGATTCTGCGGCGGGTGGAACTGGGGCCGGAAGAAACGGCCCTGTACGAGGCGTTGCGCCAGCAGGCGCTGGAGCGGCTGGCCAAGGTGGACAACGCCGACAGCCAGAAGTCGTTCTGGATTCTCGCCGAGATCATGAAGCTGCGCCGGGCCTGCTGCCATCCGAAGCTGGCGCTGCCGGACACCGATCTGCCAGGGGCCAAGCTGGCGGCGTTCGAGGAGATTCTGGACGAGTTGCTGGAAAACCGGCACAAGGCGCTGGTGTTCAGCCAGTTCGTGGATCATCTGGCCATCCTCCGCGAGTTGCTGGACCGCAAGAAGGTGACCTATCAATATCTGGACGGCAGCACGCCGGCGGTGGAGCGCAAGCGGAGCGTGGACGCCTTTCAGTCGGGCAAGGGCGACGTGTTCCTGATCAGTCTGAAGGCGGGCGGCCTGGGGCTGAACCTGACCGCCGCCGATTTCGTCATTCACATGGACCCGTGGTGGAATCCGGCGGTGGAGGATCAGGCGTCGGACCGGGCGCACCGCATCGGCCAGCAGCGGCCGGTGACCATTTACCGGCTGGTGGCGCAGGGCACCATCGAGGAGAAGATCGTCGCCCTGCATCACCAGAAGCGGGACTTGGCCGAGCAGTTGTTGGAAGGAACCGGCGCGGGTGGACGGATTTCGGCGGAGGATCTGCTGCGGCTGCTGCAAGAGGCGGGGTAGGGGGACGCGAGCACTCCCGCCACCCATCTCCAAGCCGTATTGCCATGCAATTTCCACTCAAAACGGAATCCGGTGTGATCAAAAGCCTCCATTATTTCGCCCGACTTTTACCCTGCGACCCTGACCGCCATGCTCCTCCACGAACTTTATCGCTCGGTGCGCGACAGCGTGCGGGATTTGTTGCCGATCGTGATCGTGATCGGCGTGTTTCAGGGACTGGTCCTGCGCCAACCCATTCCCCATCTGGAGCACATCGCGCTCGGCGGGCTGATGGTCGTCCTGGGCCTGACCCTGTTCGTGCGCGGCCTGGAAATGGCGCTGTTTCCCATCGGCGAAACGCTGGCTTACGGCTTGGCCCGCAAGGGCAGCGTCCCGTGGCTGATCGGGTTCAGCTTCGCGCTGGGCTTCGGCACCACCGTGGCCGAACCGGCGCTGATCGCCATCGCCAACCAGGCCGCGCAAATCGCGGCGGGGGGCAACGCGATTCCGGCCACCCAGGAAGCCCGCGAATCCTACGCGCTCGGCCTGCGCCTGACCGTGGCCCTGTCGGTCGGCATGGCGGTGGTCATCGGCGTGTTTCGCATCCTCAAGGGCTGGCCGATCCAATGGTTCATCGTCGCCGGCTATATCGGGGTGGTGATCATGACCGCCTTTGCCCCGCCATCGATCATCGGTATCGCCTACGACTCCGGCGGCGTGACCACCTCCACCGTGACAGTGCCGCTGCTGACCGCGCTCGGCGTGGGGCTGGCGCAGACCATTCGCGGCCGCAACCCGATGATCGACGGTTTCGGCCTGATCGCTTTCGCCGCACTGGCGCCGATGATCTTCGTCATGGCTTACGGAATGCTGGTCCATGGTTGATCTGATCGTGGGCCTCGCCCGCACCCTGCTGGATACACTCTGGAACGTACTGCCGATCGCGCTGGCCCTGTTCGGCTTCCAATTCTGGATTCTGCGACGACCGATTCCACACCTCGGCCGCACCGTGCTCGGCTTCCTTTATGTATTTCTGGGGGTAGGGCTGTTTCTACAAGGGCTGGAAACGGCGCTGTTCCCGCTCGGCCGGTTGATGGCGACCCAGCTTACCGATCCGGCTTTCCTTTACGGGGGCGCCGCCGCGCCGGATGCGCCGCACTGGGCGGACTATTTGTGGGTCTATGTCTTTGGAGCCGCCATCGGCTTCGCCACCACCATCGCCGAACCGGCGCTGATCGCGGTGGCGATGAAGGCGTCGGCGGTGTCCGGCGGCACCATCACAGTCTGGGGCCTGCGCATCGCGGTGGCGATCGGCGTGGCCATCGGCATCGGCATCGGCACCCTGCGCATCGTCACCGGCACGCCGCTGCATTTTTACATCATCGCCGGCTACGTGGTGGTGGTGATCCAGACTTGGTTTGCCCCGCGAATCATCGTGCCGCTGGCCTACGATTCCGGCGGCGTGACCACCTCCACGGTGACCGTGCCGCTGGTGGCCGCGCTCGGCCTCGGCTTGGCCAGCACCATTCCGGGGCGCAGCCCCCTGCTGGACGGTTTCGGCCTGATCGCCTTCGCCAGTCTGTTCCCGATGATCACGGTAATGGGCTACGCGCAACTGGGCGAATGGCAAACGAACCGGCGGCGGCGCCAGGCGCGCGGGGAGCCAAACTCGCGAAAGACGACCGAGGATTGATTTCATGCACTTCAAACTAATCGTGGCAATGGTCGACGAAGACAAAACCAACGCCGTGCTCGATGCCTCGCGGGCGGCCGGCGCCACCGGCGCCACGGTGCTCAACCAAGCCCGCGGCGAAGGTCTCAAGCCGCCCACCACTTTTTTCGGCCTCAGCCTGGAAATGCGCCGGGACGTGTTGCTGCTGCTGGTCGAGGAACATCTCAGCCGGCGGATTCTGGAAGCGGTCGCCAGAGCCGGCGAGTTCGATGACACGCCGGGCACCGGCATCGCGTTTCAGGTCGATGTGGAGGACGCCATCGGCGTTAGCCACCAAATCCCCACGCTGACCAAACTGGTCGAGGACGAATTATGACGCAGGTTCGAGAAGTCGTTCGGGTTCGTAACGTGATGAAAACCGCTGTGGACATGGTGGATGGAGCGACCACCGTGGCCGAGGCGCTGCGCATGATGAAGCACATCGAAACCAAATGCCTGATCGTCAACAAGCGGCACGAGGATGACGAGTACGGCATCGTGCTGATTTCCGACATCGCCCGCCAGGTGCTGGCCAAGGATCGCGCGCCCGAACGGGTCAACGTCTACGAGATCATGTCCAAGCCGGTGATCGGCGTGGACCCGCTGATGGACATCCGCTATTGCGCCCGGCTGTTCCAGAAATTCGGGCTGTCGCGGGCGCCGGTGGTCGATCTGGGTCGGGTCATCGGCATCGTCAGCTATACCGACATGGTGCTGAAGGGGCTGTGCGCCACCATTCCCGGCCACGACGCCGGACCGGCCAGCCGGCCGCGCTCGATCACCTGAAAACCATGGTGCGCGATTTAGCGCAAGGTTTTTTGGATGCGCGAGAGATTCAGGGCGTTTTCCCGAATCGCTCCAACGCATGGCGGCTCATGCTCCTGGCCAATTCGTTGGGGCCGAGAAACACTTTCGCGGCCCCTTCCTGCTCCAGCAGGGTGGCCTCCTGTTCGTTATGGCCGCGGATGATCGCTTCGATCTCAGGATTGAGCTTGCGCGCGGTTTCGATCATCCGCCGCACGTCGAAAGTGTCAGGTATGGCAACGACCAGCAGGCCCGCATTGACGATGTGGGCCTGGATCAAGACCGCCGGGTCCGAGGCATCTCCAGAGACCGCCGCAATTCCGTCTTTCCTCAGCCGCTCGACCAGTTCGCGGTTCTGCTCGGCCACGACGTAGGGAATACCGTGTTCGGCGAGCGCTTCGCCGATGCGTCGCCCGACCCGGCCGTAGCCCACCAGGACGACCTGTCCGGACAGGTATTTCGCATCGGTCGCCACGGGCAATTCGGCCAAGGGATTGACCGGCCGTTCCAATCGACGGGCCAATGCGGAGCGGGACCGAATCCAAACCTGAAACGGTTCCACGGCGGCGAATACCAGCGGGTTGATCGCCATCGAGATCAACGCGCCCGCCAGAATCAAGCTTTGCCCTTCGCTCGAAAGCAGTCCCAGACCCTGCCCGAGCCCGGCCAGGATGAACGAAAATTCGCCGATCTGCGCCAAGCTCGCCGACACCGTGAGCGCGGTGTTCAAGGGGTAGCGAAAGGCCAGGACCAAGGCGGCGGCGGCGATTGATTTGCCGATCACGATGATCCCCACCACGGCAACAACCCGTAGCGGTTGCTCGACCAGCACGGCCGGATCGAACAGCATTCCCACCGAGACGAAAAACAGCACGGCGAACGCTTCCCGCAGCGGGAGCGATTCCTGGGCGGCGCGGTGGCTGAACTCCGAATCCCGCAGGACCATGCCGGCGAAGAACGCCCCCAGGGCGAAGGACACCCCGAACCAGGTGGCCGCGCCATAAGCGATGCTGACGGCGGTCGCCACGACGCATAGAGTGAACAGTTCGCGGGAACCGGTTCGGGCAACCTGCCAAAGCAGTTTCGGGAAGAGCCGGCGCCCGACCACCAGCATCAACGCGATGAACGCGGCGACCTTGATCAGCGTGAGGCCCAGGACTTGCCATGGATTCCCGCCTTCGCCAGCCGGCGAATGACCGCCCAGCCACCCCGCCAGGGGCGGGAGCAGCACGAGCACGAGCACCATGGCGAGGTCCTCGACGATCAGCCAACCCACGGCGATTCGTCCGTTCATCGAGTCCAGCACGCCGTGCGCCTCCAGCGTTCTGAGCAGCACGACGGTACTCGCCACGGACAGCGACAAACCGAACACCAGCGATCCCCCCAGCCCCCAGCCCCAGGCGAGGGCGACGCCAGCGCCGAGCGCGGTGGCGACGGTGATTTGCAGCACGGCGCCCGGCAAAGCGATCTTTCGTACTTCCAGCAGGTCATCCAGCGAGAAATGCAGGCCCACGCCGAACATCAGCAACATCACCCCGATTTCGGCCAGTTCGCTCGCGATATTGGCATCGGCGACGAAGCCGGGGGTGAACGGTCCGATGAGGACGCCCGCCAACAGGTAACCGACCAGAGCCGGAAGCTTGACGCGAACGGCGAGAAAGCCCAGCACGAGAGCCAGGCCGAGCGCTGTGGCAATGGTCGTGATCAGGGGAAGGCTATGGGGCATCTATCCGTTCCCTGCTGGCATCGAGTCTGTTGTGGTCGAGCATGAACGGCTCCCGGGCATCGGTCAGACGGATCATAATCGCAACCGGGCGTTGGCAACCATCCGAAAGTCCGTCGGATTGGACGGGGTTCCGGCGTTCGCTGACGCTTCCGGCGCAACTTTTATGACTGCAACCCGAGGCTTTGGTGCTCTCCCGCCAGCGGGCGAGGGGAGTGAACGGTTGGCGCCATTCGCCGCGTCGCACGGCCAGAAACAGCGGAACGTCGAGGCCAGATGAATCCGCCATGCCAGCCGTTCACGCTCCAAGGGCAAAGTCGAGGTACAGCCTGGCCCCGTTGGCGCACAGCCATTGCCTGGCGCGTTCCGTTTCCGGGCAGAGGCTTTGCACGGTCAGCCAAAACCGTTTCGAGTGATCGGGGATAGCGAGGTGGACGACTTCATGGGTCACGAGATAGCGCAGCACGAACTCGGGGGCCATGATCAGCCGCCAGTTGAAGGAGAGATTTTGGCGTGAGGAACAGCTACCCCAGCGGGTGCGCTGATCCATGATGTAGAGGGTGCGGGGAGTGCGCTGGATTTGGCCTGCCACCACCGCAACGTGTTGCTCGATGGCGACGCGCGCCTGTTTGCGCAACCAGTTCTCCAGACTCTGCGCGGGCGAGGTGCGGGATTCGGGTCCGCGGACAATCAGCAAGCGTTCCTGCTCGAAAATGACCTTCGCGGGGCCTTGGCGGCGGATGTGGTCCATGATCTGAACCGGCGTCGGCGTGCCCCGGTAGAGAATTTCGCCGCCTTCGCCGGTGTGCGGACGCCGCACCGGGTACAGCCGCTCGATCCGTTCCAGTTGGGCGATGATCCATTGATCGTTGGCGTGCAGGAACGCCTCGACCGCGCCGGCTCTTTGGGCAGCGGGCTGTACGACTTCAACGCCCGCTGGCCCTACCCGTACCCGGAGCCGCTTCGCTGCTTTCGAGCGGATCAGCCGGTATTCCACCTGCCGCCCGGCCAGGTGAATGCTGCTCAAAATAGCCGCTTTCATGCGCGGTCCGTCTTGGCGAGTTCTTCGACGGCGGGTCTCAGAAACGGCGGATCGGCGGTGTCGGGGTCGAAGCCCAAATCGGCATAGGCGGGATTCCACGATTCGGCCAGCAGCGATTGCTCCACGCGCATCCGCCCGCCCCTGGACGCGCTCCAGCCGGGCAGGAGCAGTTGGTGGTCGTGCAGGTGCGCGATCATGTTCCGGGCGCAGTCCGCCAGGAAGCATTTGTCTTGAGTGGCGGCATATTCCTGCAGCACGGTAAAGAGTTCGTATTCGCCGATCCGCGTGAGAACCAGGCGGGCCGGTTCCTCCTTGACCTTGGCAGCTTCATCGGCGATATCTTGCAATGCCATCAGGCGGGCCTCGGCCGCCTGGTCCGCGGCATCCTTGCGCTCCTTGATGCGCTGCAAGCGTTCGCCAAGCTGGCGGTAGGTGAAGCCCGGCTCCTCCTCGGCCAGTTCGGCGGTGAGCAGGGCTTCCAGCGCGGCGGCCTTGTCGGCGGGCGTGGGCAATTCGTCGAGATGAGTGACGTAATCCGGGTCGATCTTGAACACTGGCAGGGCCTGGGCGATGTCGAGGAATGCCGTGTTCTCTTCGATCAGCTTCCGGGTCTTGGCCGACAGTTCGCCCAGCGTGCCCTTGCTGCCCCGTTGCCGGCGGCGGTAGGCCACGTAGACGCCGCACAGCCAGTTATAGGCGTGGCGGTGCGGGTACAGGCAGGGATCGGGCGAAACCGCTTCCCACAGCCGTTCCAGGCTGTTGAAGTTGTGCTCGAAAATCCGGGCGGCATCCGGGTCTTGCAGC
>WBUJ01000295.1 GCA_008933795.1 Candidatus Contendibacter sp.
TCCCGCGCCGCGCGCCACGTCGTCATGCCGCCTACTCTTCCCAGCATCTTCCTGATCGGCCCGATGGGCGCCGGCAAAACCACCATCGGCCGCCGGCTGGCGCTGGCGCTGCGCCGGGAGTTCATCGACAGCGACCACGAAATCGAACAGCGCGCCGGCGCCAGCATTCCCCTGATTTTCGCGGTGGAAGGCGAGGCTGGGTTCCGCGCCCGCGAAAAAGCCGTCATCGCCGAATTGACCCGGCGGACGGACATTATCCTGGCCACCGGCGGCGGCGTCGTGCTCGATCCCGACAATCGCCGCTGTCTGGCCGGACGCGGTTTCGTGGTGTACCTGTGCGCCTCGGTGGACGAACAACTCCGCCGCACCCGGGGCGACAGCCATCGACCCTTGCTGCAAACCGCCGATCCTCGGGCGAAACTGGCGCAACTGTTCGCGCAGCGCGATCCGCTCTACCGCGCCGTGACCGACTGCGTGATTTCGACCGATGGCCGTTCCCCGGGTCAGGTGACGCGCGATATCCTGAACCGGCCGGAACTCCATCCGCTTTGAGCCACCACCGGAATTATCCCGCTCCATGAAAACGCTCCATGTCGAACTCGGCGACCGCCGCTACCCGATTTACATTGGCCCCGGCCTGCTCGGCCAAGCCGAGTTGCTGCGGCCCCATCTTTCCAGCCGGCAGGCGCTGGTGGTCAGCAATGCCACCGTCGCGCCGCTGTATCTGGAGCGCGTCCGCGCCGCGCTGACTGGCTGGCGCTGCGAGACGGTCATTCTGCCCGATGGCGAGCGCTACAAGACCTTGGAGACGCTGAACGACATTTTCACCGCGCTGCTCAACCATCGGTTCGACCGGCATTGCACGATCATCGCCCTCGGCGGCGGGGTGATCGGCGACATGGCCGGTTTCGCGGCGGCCTGCTACCAACGCGGCGTCCCCTTCATCCAGATTCCCACCACCCTGCTGGCCCAGGTCGATTCCTCGGTCGGCGGCAAGACTGCGGTCAACCATCCGCTCGGCAAGAACATGATCGGCGCGTTTTATCAGCCGCGCTGCGTGCTGGCCGACACCGACACCCTCGCCACCCTGCCGGATCGCGAACTCAGCGCCGGCCTGGCCGAGGTGATCAAGTACGGGCTGATCCGCGACCGCCCGTTCCTGGACTGGCTGGAGGCGAATCTGGACGCTTTGCTGGCGCGTGACGCCGCCGCCCTGAGCGAGGCCATCGAATGTTCCTGCCGCAACAAGGCCGAGATCGTCGCCGCCGACGAACGCGAAACCGGGGAGCGCGCCCTGCTCAACCTCGGCCACACCTTCGGCCATGCCATCGAAACTGGGGTCGGTTACGGCGAATGGCTGCACGGCGAGGCGGTGGCGGTGGGGATGGTCATGGCCGCCGATCTGTCGGCGCGGCTGGGCTGGCTGGGTTGGGAACAGGTTGAACGGGTGCGCGCCCTGCTGGCCCGCGCCCGCCTGCCGCTGGCCCCGCCGCCGGAACTGACGTCCGCCGATTTCCTGCGGCTGATGGCGGTGGACAAGAAGGTTCGGGACGGCCGGTTGCGGTTGATCCTGCTGCGCGATCTCGGCCAGGGGGTCATCGCCGGGGACGTGGAGGCCCGGCGGTTGCGGGAGACGCTGGAGGCGGGGAGATAGTAGGCTGGGCCGAGGCGGCTGGCGCCGAAACCCAGCGC
>WBUJ01000004.1 GCA_008933795.1 Candidatus Contendibacter sp.
GGCGACGGCGCGGGCGTTGCCCAGCGGGGTGTTGAGTTCGTGCGCCACCCCGGCCACCAGACTGCCCAGCGCGGCCAGCTTCTCCGTCTGAATCAGTTGCGCCATCGCTTGGCGCAGGTCGGCAGTGGTCCGTTGCAATTCGGCGGTGCGCTCGGCGACCCGTTCTTCCAAATGCTCGCGATATTGCTGTAATTCGTCCTCAGCGCGCTTGCGTTCGGTGATGTCGCGATAATTGACGACGATGGCGGCGATGCTGGGTTCGTCCAGAAAATTCGTAAAAAAGCCTTCGAAGAAGCTCCAGGAGTCATCCTTGCACCGTATTTCAGCCTGCACCACGACAGGACGCTTCGGATGTCGCAACGATTCCGCGAATCGGTCTCGAACGAATGCTTGTTCGTCAGCCCGCATGAACGCAAAAGCGCTCTGGCCCAAGAGTTCCATGGATTCGTAACCCAGAACCTGTTTTGTCGCCGGGCTGACGTAAAGAATCGTCCCTTCCGGATCAAACAAAGCAATCAAATCGGAACTGTTTTCGATCAGTGCCCGGAAGCGCCGCTCCTGGTGTTGCAAGGCCATCTCCGCCCGCTTGCGTTCGCTAATATCCCGAACGCTGGAGAGAATGCAGTTCCTACCCCCGAACTGGATGGCTCTGATCATGACTTCGACGGGAAAGCAATCACCATCCTTGGGTCTTCTCGCATTCCATTCGAAGCGCAGAATCTCCCCTCGCAAGACGCGCGGCCAATGATCGTCTGGTGGATTCGGCAGGTTGTCCGGCCCGGACAGATCGGTAATGTTGACTGTCAATGCCTCCTCGTATTCCAGGCCGTACAGGGCCAGCATGGTCTGGTTGACCGCCTGAATGGCCCCATCGAAATCATGCACGATGATAGCGTCGTGGGCGTTCTCGAACACCACCCGATAGCGTTCCTCGCTTTCCTGAAGTTGCTTGAGCAGCAGATGACCGGCGAGGGCGTCGCCCGCCCGCTCGGCGATGGCCTGAAACAGCCGTTGCTCCGCGCCGGTCCAGTACCGGAGATAAGCGCACTGGTGGAGGCCCAGCAGCCACGGCCGGTCCCCTTGGGGATGGAGCGCGATGGCCATTTGACTTTGAATGCCATGGCGAGCGATTCCCAAAAATTTGGATGCGCCGGCGAACTTGGCGACCACTGGCCCAGCGTGGCGCAACGCTTGTTGGAGGATGGCCCTGAAGGTGTCGTCGACGACGATATCTTCATTGGCGGCAAAGGTGCCGGGATATTCGGGCCGGGTCACCTCCATCTTAATATGGCAACGAACGGCGTCGGGGTCGCAGGGATGCAGGAAGAAGACGCGGTCGGCCTGGAAGATGTCCAGGATCGCGGCGGCCAGCTCGGCCAGAATGTCGGCGCCTTGCTCCCGTTGCGTGAGGATGCGCGAAATCCGGTCCAGGTTCTCCAAAAAGCGCGCGTTATCGCGCAAGGCCCGGTCGGATTCGATATGTTGCAGGGTGTGGGCGACGATCTCCGCCACCATGCGCAACAGCCGGGTTTCTTCTTCCTGCCATGTTCGCTCGGTGGTCACGGCGTCGAAGCCGATGAAGCCACGCAGGTTTCCACCCCAATGGATGGGGACGCAGGCCATCGCGCGGACGTTGCCCTCCAGCAGAAGCGCCTTGAGGGGGGTCTCATCCGGCAAGTGGGTGGTTTGAACGAAGACGACCTCATCGCGTTGCAGCCAGTCGTAGAAAAGCTGGTAGTTGGTGATCGGCAGGTTTTGCAAGTCCTGGATTTGGGAATGGATGCCCGAAGCGCACCACTCGTGGGTGTTGCCGATGGTCAGGCCATCCGGCGCGACGACGAAAAGATAGCTGCGGTCGGCCTGGGTCAAGCGGCCGATGCGCTCCAATGCCCAGTTGACGCGGGTGTCGAAATCCTCCCAGTCGGGCTTGATCATCAGCGCCGAGATTTCGGCCACTGCCTGCTCCAAATCCAGGTGATAGCGCAATTTGGTTTCGGCGGCTTTGCGGTCGGTGATATTAAGATGATAAGCGACGGCGTGCGTGACTTGGCCGAGGGCGTCTTTGATGGGAAAAACCGTGGAATCCAGATCGAAACAAGCCGATGGAGGCGCTGGCGACCGGGCCTGAAATCGTTTCGGGTTGAAGCGGTTGTGAAATCGAACCGTTTCCCCGGGATGGAACACCCGTTCGAGCAACGGTAAATAGCCTCGCTCCCGCAGTTGTTCGTCCCGAAACAGGTTGTACTGCCCCACCAACTCCTCGTCGTCGACTTGAAACAGATCGCGGGTCGCCTGATTTTGCCGGATCAACGTTCCCGTTGCGTCGAAGACCACGATCGGGAGCGGACTCTGGGCGATCACGCTGTCCAGAAACGCCTCGGACGCCCGCAGCGCCTCTTCCGCTTGCTTGCGCGCGTTGATGTCCTCCACCATCCCGATGGCGTAAACGGGTTTGCCCGCCTCATCCCGAATCGCCGAGACGGTCAGATCGATCCAAACCGTCGCGCCATCCTGGCGCAAATAGCGCTTCTCCAAGCGATAGCTGGAGGTATGACCCTCGAGCAGCGCCTGATACTGATCGAGGTCTTTGTCGATATCGTCGGGATGGGTGATCTCCGTCACGGTCAGGCGTTGCAGTTGTTCCCCGCCATAGCCCAGCAGGCGTTGAAAGGCGGCGTTGCTGAGGGTGATGCGGTCGTCCGCGCCGTCGACCAGGGCGATGCCCAGGGGAGCATGATCGAAGATGGAGCGAAAACGCTCTTCGCTCTCCCGCAAGGCCTCTTCGGCGCGTTTATTCTCGGTGATGTCGTAAAGGAGGGACAGCAAGACATCCTGCGCGCCCAGCCGGAGGATTTCCGCCGAATAGAGCGTCTGGCGAATATCGCCCGTCCGGGTTCGAAAGCGCATCGGCGCTTCCCGGAAACACCGATCCGCGCGGAGTCGCGCGATCATCCGTTCGCGTGCTCCCGGATCGGCCCAGGCGCCAAGTTCGGTGGAAGTGTGGCCGATCACCTGTTCGCGGGTATAGTCGAGCATGCGCAGCAACCGCGTGTTGATGTCGAGGAAGCGGCCGGTTTCGATGTCGGTGATGCACATCGGGGCCGGGCTGGCGTGGAACGCCTTGGCGAAGCGTTCCTCGCTTTCCCGCAGGGCCGCTTCCGTTCGTTTGCGCTCGGTGATGTCCAGGTGGGTGCCGACCATGCGCAGGGGGCGACCGGCGGCGTCCCACTGCACGATCTTGCCCACCGACAGCACCCACACCCACTCGCCGGAACGGGCGCGCAGGCGAAACTCGGCCCGGTAATTCGGTTGCCGTCCGATGGCGCAAGCCTCGAAAAGTTGCAGAATCCGTTCCCGATCTTCCGGATGCAGCCAGCCGGCCCAGGTTGCCACGGTCAAGTCGAGTTTGGACGGCTCGTAACCCAGCATCCGGGCGTATTCGTCGCTGAAGAGGGCTTGGCCGGTGGCGAGATTCAGGTCGTACAGACCTTGGCCGGAAACCGCCAGCGCCAGCGCCAAGCGCTCCTCGCTCTCGCGCAGGGCGGTTTCCGTTTGCCGCTGGGGGGTGAGCGGGCAAGCCAGGGCGCAGTCGTACTCGCGGCCGGCGAGTTCGACGTGGTGGGCCGAAACCTCGACCGGGATCGGCGAGCCGTCCTGGCGGCGGTGGGTGGTTTGGAAGTGGAGAGTTTTGGCGTGGCGCAATTCCCGCCAATGGTCGGGCCAGCGGTCTGGAGGGAAGTTCGGATCGACGTCCCATATCGCCAGGGTCAGCAGTTCCTCCCGGACGTAGCCGAGCGCGCGACAGGCATGGTCGCTGGCGTCGAGGAAGCGGCCCTCCGGGCTGATCCAGTACAGCATGGCGTTTGAAGTCTGGGCGGTGGCGAACGGGTTCAAGGACGGCGCCTCTCTGAAGTTGACCTACGCGCGGCGCGAGTCGGGGGTTGCGGGGACCGGCGCGACGGTCGGCAGGACGAGGCTGAAGGTCGCGCCGTGACCGGGCGAGCTATCCACCTGGATGGTGCCGCCGAGCACGCCCGTCACCAGGTTGTAGACGATGTACAGCCCCAGCCCGCTGCCGCCGCTGCCCAGATGGGTGGTGAAGAAGGGGTCGAAGATACGATGCCGGATCGCGTCCGGGATGCCGGAGCCGTCATCGCCGTAGCGCAGCCGGATGTGGCCGGCGTTCAACGGGGCGGCTTCGATCCGGATACAACCGGCCTCCACCCTCGCGAAACCGTGAACGAGGGAGTTGCCGGTCAGATTGGCGATGACCTGCTCCAGCGGGCCGGGGTAGCTGTCCAGCTCCAGGCCGGGGGGGATATCCAGCGCGATGCGGTGAGCGGTGCGCTTGAACTGGGGGCGCAAGGTGACCAGCAGCTCCTCGACGGTCTGGCGCAGGTCGAACCGGCGGCGCCGCACGCTGCTCTGGTCCACCGCCACCTGCTTGAAGTGGGCGATCAGGTCGGCGGCGCGGGCGGTGTTGCGCTCAAGCAGGTCCACCGCTTCCCGGCCCCGGCTCAGGAAGGCGTCCACCTGGGAGCGGCGCAGGGCGCCGGAACCCACAGCGGTGGCGAAGGCGCGCAGGTCCTCGCCCAAGGCGCCGGCGACGGTGCGGGCGTTGCCCAGCGGGGTGTTGAGTTCGTGGGCCACCCCGGCCACCAAGTGGCCCAGCGCGGCCAGCTTTTCGGCTTGCACCAGTTGCTCCATCGCCTGGCGCAACTCGGCGTTGGCTCGCTGTAGCGCTTCGGTGACCATTTGAGCGATCCGATGCTGTTGGCGCAACTCGGCGTTGGCTCGCTGTAACTCTGCGGTGCGCTCGGTCACCAGTTCCTCCAGGCGCTCCCGATGTTGCCGCAGTTCCGTTTCCACCCGCTTGCGGTCGGTGATGTCGAGGATAATTCCGGTAAAAACCAGCTCCTGCGCACGTTGCGTGGGGCTGGAGACGCCCTTGAACCAGATGACCGCGCCGGTCGACTTGATAAGCCGGCCTTCGAAATCCCAAGGGCTCGTCGTGGCGACGGCTTGCCTGATCGAAGCGAGGAACGATTCCCGGTCTTCGGGAGCGACCTGCGCGGCGAATCGCGCAAAGGCATCTTCCAAACGATGGTCGATGCCGAAGAGTTCGTCCGCGCGCTCGCTGATGTAATAAAACCCCAGTTCGCCGGTTGGCCGGGCGTAGAACTGATAGACGGTTCCCGGAACATTGTTGGCGATGTCCCGCAACCGTTCCTCGCTGGCCCGCAGCGCCGCCTCGGTTCGTTTTTGCTCGGTGATGTCCTGGACGGCCGTGGCGGCTCCGGCCGTCCGGTCGTCGGGTTGCAGGGGCGCGGTGTGGAGGGATACGTCGCGCCAAGTCCCATCGGCCCGGCGAAACCGCGTTTCGACGTGGCTGAAGCCGGCGTCCCAGAGCGGGTCGTACACGGCGTGGCCAACCCGTTGATACTCCTCATCGGTCTCGTAGAACTGGCGCGATCCGTGTCCCACCAGCTCCGCACGGGAATGGCCGACGATCTCGCAAAATCGTTCGTTGACCGAGCGCAGGACGCGATCCTGGAGGGTGACCAAACCCACCGGCACGGCACTGAACAGGCTGCGCAGCGTCGCCTCGCTGTGCTTGAGGGCCTCTTCCGCCCGCTTGCGCTCGGTGATATCCATCATGACGCCCGCAATCCCAACCGTCTCACCCCTTTCCGACAGTGGGCGGCCGTGGATGCGCGCATGCAGGATCGCCTTATCTTTTGCCACCATGCGAAACTCGAAAGGCTGCGAGGTCCCGGCCAGAGTCCGCTCCAGGTTGGAGATTAGGCCAGAAAGATCATCGGGATGGATAAATTTGGCGAAAGGCTGGCCGACCATTTCAGCGTCCGTATAGGCAATCAAATGCTCGATCACCGGGCTGATGTAGGAGAAGCAGCCCTTGATATCCAGGGCAAAAACGACGTCGTTGATGTTCTCGACAAGAGTACGGTATTTTTCAGCGGATGCTGTTTCGAGCGCTTCCAACATTTGATTGATGATGATGCCCAGACTTGCCAGCTCATCCCTGCCCCGCACGCATAGGCGCTGCGATTGATCGCCACTGACCCGAATCCAACTGATTTGTCGGCTCAAGGTTGTTAATGGCGCCAAGACCAGCCAGCGCAGCAAAAACGTAGTCAAGATGATGAAACCCAGCCCCGCTATTGCAGCCATGGCCGAGAAATAACGCAAGCTGGTCAATCCTTGGGCATAAATGTGGCGTGGCAGTACGGCCTTGATTATGAATGCCGGTTGATTCTCCAATGTCCTGATATACGTGTAGCCGGCTATGAATTCTTCATTGAGATTTTTGATGCTTATTGATGGCGCGGCTGATGATGATCTGAGTTCCAGATGAGCTTGATGGACATCGCGCGGCATTTTCGAATCATCCAACCGGTAAGCGAACACCGGGAATTGCATCGCTTCAGCCAGATTGGCGACCACCTTTTCGTCCAGAAAACGCCCCAGAATCACCGCGCCACGCGGGTCGCCTGAAAAATCGGTGCGCAAACTGCCCAGCGAGACGACGAACATGGGCCGACCCTCCAGCAAAATAACGCCGGTTTTTTCCGCATGATCTCGAGAAAGCTTCAGCAACGGGCTATCGGTTTTTAAATAAGCCAGCAAATCGGGAGGGATTTCAATGGGCTTGGGCGTTTGAATGTCGTACATCCCAAGAAAAGCCGGGCGGTAATCGACATCAAGAATCGCTATCAAATTAACCTTTTGGGTCGCATAGAGGCTGGGGGTGAGGCCCAGGGAATCCAAAAATGCTTGCTTGGGCTCCTCGACAAATTGATACATGTCGTCCCAAACCGCATAGGCTCGCGCAGTCGGAATGATGTTTCGCGACTGGTCGTGAAAAGTGTTGACAACCCGTAAGATATTGGTGCGGGCATCGTTATGCTCGATCTTTTGATAACCATCCAGCAAGGTAAACCGTGAAACTAAATAGAGAATAACGATTGACGCCACGACCGTATTGATAACGATGAGTAGTATCTTGGTTAGGAGCGACATAACTCCTCCAGAAAGTTTGCAAAGGCCGTTAGGCGTTTTTGGTAATATTCGACTTTAGCCCTTTAAATGGCCTCCGCGAGTTGATCAGATCATCGTTCACGAAACCATCCCCACGTTTTAGTAGTCCGGCGCGGTGCGGGGCAGAGCGAGCGTGAAGACAGTGCCTTGGCCGGGTTGACTGTGGACCCGGATGGTTCCGCCGAGCACCCCGGTGACCAGATTATAAACAATGTACAAGCCCAGCCCGCTGCCGCCTTGACCCAGCCGGGTGGTGAAGAAGGGCTCGAAGATGCGGTTGAGGATAGCGGGGGGGATACCGATTCCGTTATCGGCGTAACGCAGGATGAGTTGAGTCGGATCGAGCGCCTGGGCTCGAAGCTGGATGCGGCCGGCCTCCACCCCGGCGAAGCCGTGGGCGAGGGAGTTGCCGACCAGGTTGGCGAGCACCTGCTCCAGCGGGCCGGGGTAGCTGTCCAGCTCCAGGCCGGGGGGGATGTCCAGCGCGATGCGGTGGGCGGTGCGCTTGAACTGGGGTTGCAGGGCGGCGAGCAACTCCTCGACGGTCTGGCGCAGGTCGAATCGGCGGCGGCGGGCGCTGGTCTGGTCCACCGCCACCTGCTTGAAGTGACCGATCAGGTCGGCGGCGCGGGCGGTGTTGCGTTCGAGCAGGTCCACTGCCTCGCGGCCCCGGTTCAGGAACGTATCGACTTGGGAGCGGCGCAGAGCGCCGGCGTCCACGGCGGCGGCGAAGGCGCGCAGTTCGTCGCTCAGGGTGCTGGCGACCAAGCGGGCGTTGCCCAGCGGGGTGTTGAGTTCGTGGGCCACCCCGGCCACCAGGTGACCCAGCGCGGCCAGCTTTTCGGCTTGCACCAGTTGACGCATGGCTTGGCGCAACTCGGCGGTGCGCTCGGTCACCCGTTCCTCCAGGTGCTCCCGGTGCCGTTCCAGTTCCTCCTCCGCCCGCTTGCGGTCGGTGACGTCCGAGCCAACGCTGAAAATTTCGACGACTTGGCCACGCTCGTCCAGCACGGCTTTGTTGGTCCAATCGATCCAGAGGCGTGCGCCATTACGATGAATATTTTCGTTGATGTTATGCTCGAATCGTTCGGGATAAAGACAAATGTCTTCCATCAGCGGGCGCAAATTCCTGCCGGTGCTTTCATCCAGGGGCACGATAGTCCCCACCACCGGCTGGCCAACCAATTCTTCCTTCGAGTAACCAAAGAGATTGAGGCCAAATTCGTTGATAAAGGTGATTTCACCGCAGGGATTCCAACGCAGGATAATGCTGTTGGCGTTCTCGACCAGTTCGCGGTATTTATGTTCGTTTTCCCTGAGCGCCATCTCGGCCCGTTCGCGTTCGATCCGGGTGCGCAGCACGGTGATGCCGAACGCCAGATCGCTGGCCAGTTCGCTTAAAAGGTTGATTTCCTCGGTATCAAACGCGTCCGGCGCCGACGAGTAAATGCCCAGCGCCCCGAAGATCCGATCGCCGTTCGTCAAGGGCAGGGCGCACACGGCCACGTAGCCGCGCTTCGCCGCTTCCACGCGCCGGGATGTCATCCGCGGATCGCTGGCAATGTTCTGGATCAAGCAGGGGCGTCCGGTGCGAATGGCGGCGCCGATGGGGCCACGGCCGCGCACGTTGTCGGCCCAGGTAATACTTGCGCTTTGTAGATAGCCCTGTTCGAATCCGGCGTGCGCCATCGGCCGCACCGTTTTGAACTCATCGTGTTCGGCGTAACCCACCCAAGCCATTCGGTAACCACCCTCCTGCACGGCGATAGCGCAGACCGTGGTCAGCAACTCGATTTCGTCGGTGACGCGAATCAGCGCCTGGCTGCAGTCGCTGAGCATCCGAAGCTGCCGGTTGCCGCGGCGGAGCGCTTCTTCCGCTTGCTGGTGCTCGGTGATATCCACCGCCACGCCCATGACCTGAACAGAGCCATTGTTGTTCCGCACGGGATTCAAGAAGACGTCGTAAACGGTATTTCGGGTCTTCATGATGAATTGGAGCGGTTTTCCTGCAATGGCGCGGCGGATGCATTCGCAGACCTGGGGGTAGTTGTGGTAAAGCTCGAACAGGGAATGTCCCACCGTCGCGCCGGCCACCAATCCAACGTGCGTCAATCCTTTCCCTTCGTTGAGCGTGAGGACGCCTTGCTCGTCGAACTGGAAGATGACCACCGGAGCGTTGCTGATCACGGACCGATAGCGCGCCTCGCTGGTCGCCAGGTCGCGCTCGCGCTGGCGAATGGCGAGCGCCATCCGTTCGAGATCGCCCGCCAGGCGGTCGAATTCCCGGATGTGGGAAACCGGCCAGGGCTGGTCGTAGTCGCCGTCGGCGATGGCGTGGGCTTGCGTCGCGTAGCGGCCGATGCGCCGCGCCAAGCTGCGCGCCAGCGCCCACGCGACGAGGATCGCCAACGACAAGGCGACCAGCGCGCCGGCGGCCAGCGCCCACAAGGTGGACAGCAACGGTCGGAACGCCTCGATGCGGGGTTGTGCGACCAGCACGATCCAGCCCAGTTGCGGAATGCTGACCGGGGCGCCGACGAACATTTCGCCATCCAACTCAAAACTGCGGGTGGCAAGACGCCCCTGTAGGGCATCGCGGACGATGGGCAGGTGACCGAAGTTGAGCTGTTGACCGCTGAGAGCTACCTGGGAATGGGCGATGATCTGGCCCTGGCGGTCGAGAATCATCGTCAGCACCCCCGATTCGGCGGGCGAACGGCCGATGAATGCCGAGAGTCGGTCGATGGCGATCTCGCCGACGAGCACTTGCCCGGCCACCGGAATCGCCAAGGTCACGGCGAGCCGGCCGGTCACGGCGGACAGGAAGGTCTCCGACCACATCGCTTCGTTCCGTTCCCGCGCCTCGCGTAGAACGGTCCATTTGGAAAGATCGAGTCCCAACAGATTGTCGCGTTGGCCGCGCCGCGCTTGGGGTAGGCCGACGGCGTACACCGAGTCGTTCGTCTCAACGATGTAAATCGCCGCGAACACGTCGCCGGTTCCGGCGTGTGCGTCCAACGGATCGAACCAAAACGGCGCGGGCCGATAGCCTCGGCTGCGGAAGTATTCCGCGACGGCGCGCAACTCGCGCCCCGCGCCGAGCAGGTGCGCCTCGATTTGGCCGGCGACGGCGCGGGCCAGCGCCTGATAGCGAATTTCGAGGTCCGCGCGCAGTTGCGGCAACAGCACTCCCGCAACGAGCGCGGCCACCACGGCCAGCGGCGCTATTCCCGCCAGCGCGATTCGCAGCGCCAGCCACAGGCGAAGGGGGCGGGCGGAGGGCATGACCTTACTGGACCACCACGAACTGGCCATCGCGCACGACCATGATGAGGCTATCGCGTCTGGCTTCGCCGAATTCGTCGAAAACGACCGGATGCTGGAGACCCTCGAAGCGGCGCAAGGCCAGAATGGTTTTCTTGAGATTTCGCTCCGCCGGGTGCTTGGCCAACGCTTCCAACACGATGTTGGCGGCGTCGAACGTGGTTACGCCCCCAAAACCGGGTTCCCTTTGAAAGCGATCGAGATAAGTTTGGCGAAAGGTTTGATAGCGCGGCCCGGTATTGTTGCGATCGAAGATTTGCGCCACGGACAATCCTTCCACCGCCCTGCCGCCGAGCTCCACCAGCCGCTCGGTGGCTCCCCATTCGGAACCGATGAGGGGTATCCGGGCGTCCAGTTTGCGGATTTGCTGGCAGAACATCGCCGTGTCGACCGAATTGGCGACGATCACCACCCCGTCGGGCTGGGGAGCAAGCAAGTCGCTGGCGATACGCAGGAAAGCCGTTTCATCGCCCGACTCGAAGCCGATTGCCTGGATGATTTCACCACCCGCCTCGGTAAAGGCGGCGCGAAAGTCATCGAGCCAATCTTCGGTGTAGGCCCGGTTGTTGAGGTCGTAGACCGCTGTTACGCGCCGCAGGCCCCACGCGTTCCGCCCGTACAGCGCGATCTTATGCACGTATTCCCGAGTGGGCGAACTCACCCTGAGGAAATAGTCGTCCTTGCCGGTCAATTCGTTCGTGACGACGGTAGGGCTGACGAGCGCGATCTCCGCTTCGTTGGCGACTGGCGTCATGGCGACGGCCATGGCGCTGGTCATGGGACCGATGATGGCGACGACGCCTTGCGCGATCAGTTCGCGCACTGCGCGCTGGGCCACGTCCGGGTTCTGCTGGTCGTCCTTGATCAGGAGTTCCACTTGGCGCCCGGCCACCCCGCCGGCTCGATTGCGGAGTTCGACGGCCAGCAGCACGGCGTCGCGCCCGGCGATGCCGAGATCGGCCACCCGTCCGGAGGTGCCGCCCACGAAGCCAATGCGGATCGGCTCCGGTGGCGCGCAACCCGGTAATACCGCGTAACTCAGCAAAACGGCGCTCAGAAGCGCAATCACCCCAGTGCCTGTGCCTGCCGTTCGGAAAGGCTTCATGGTGATTTCCGTCGACGAAAATGAATGACGATCACAACTGGCGCGGCGGCTTGGCCGATTCAACTGAATTCATGGCAACCGGCGCAATTGCGCGGCATTCAACAAAAATACCCCCTGACCGCCGCGCTCAAATTCCAGCCAGGTGAACGGCACGTCTGGGAACGTCTCGCACAGGGCGTACTGAGCGTTGCCGACCTCGACGATCAGCAGCCCGTCACGTTTCAGGTGATCGGCGGCTTGGCGCAGGATTTCCACCACGACGTCCAGCCCCTCCTCGCCGGCGGCCAGTCCCAGTCGCGGTTCGTGATGGTATTCGGGCGGCAGGCTGTCCAATTCCTCCAGACCCACGTAGGGCGGATTGCTGATGATCAGGTCGTAACGACGTCCCTTCAGCGCCGAGAACAGATCGGACGGAATCACCTCAACCTGATCCTCCAGACCGTGTTCGGCGACGTTGCGCCGCGCCACCTCCAACGCCTCGGTGGAAATGTCCACCAAATCCACCCGCGCGTCCGGAAAGGCGTAGGCGCAGGCGATGCCGATGCAACCGCTGCCCGTGCCCAGATCGAGGATGTCGCTGATCTGCCGGCTGTCCGGCAACCACGGCGCGAAATGCCGCTCGATCAGCTCCGCCAGCGGCGAGCGCGGGATCAGCACCCGCTCGTCCACGTAAAACGGCAGGCCCATGAACCAGGCTCGCCGGGTCAGATACGCCGCCGGTTTGCGCTCGGCGATGCGCCGCTCCAGCAGTCGCAGCGCCGTCTGTTGCTCGGCCGGGAGCAGGTTGGCCTGGAAATAGTCGGCGTGCAGATCCGGCGGCAGGTGCAGCGCGTGCAGCACCAGCGCCGCCGCTTCGTCGATGGCGTTGTCGGTGCCGTGGCCGAAATGCAGGCCGGCCTCGTTCATGCGGCTGGCGCCCCAGCGGATCAGGTCGCGGATCGTGCGCAGATGAGAGGAAAGGTCGTCGTGGTCGGTCATCGGAAATCGGGAGTGGTTGGAAAAGGCGGGAGAGGGTCGATGGCATTCTACCGTTGCGACGGTGAACCGGATATGCTTCCGCTCCCTATCCCTAATTCAAGCATAGGCTACGCAAAGGGCTTCCATCATGAGCGCAATCCGGGGCGACCGCCTGCGCCACCTGCCGCAATTCTTGCTGCCGCAACGGCTGCTCACCCGCCTGATTTACCGCTTGGCGCGAGTGCGAACGTCCTGGTTCAAGGACGTGCTGATCCGCCACTTCGCCCGGCGATTCCGGGTCAAGTTGGACGAGGCGCTGGAGCCGAACCCGCGCGCCTACCCGGATTTCAACGCCTTTTTCACTCGCGCGCTCAAGCCGGGTGCGCGGCCCGTGGCGCCGGGCGACCGGGTGGCGTGTTGTCCGGTCGATGGCGCGGTCAGCCAGATCGGTTTTGCCGAGGCCGACACGCTGCTGCAAGCCAAGGGGCGGAGCTTTTCGCTGACCGCGCTGCTGGGCGGCGATGCGGAACGGGCGCGGCCGTTTCAGGGCGGCGCATTCGCCACGCTGTATCTGTCGCCGCGCGACTATCACCGCATTCACATGCCGCTGGCCGGTCGGTTGCGAGAGATGGTTCACATTCCGGGCAAGCTGTTTAGCGTGTCGCCGCTGACGACCCGGATGGTTCCCGATCTGTTCGCCCGCAACGAGCGGGTGGCAGCGCTGTTCGATACCCCAGCGGGGCCGATGGCGCTGGTGCTGGTGGGGGCGATCAACGTGGCGTCCATCGAAACGGTGTGGGCCGGGGCACTCACCCCACCGCTGGGCAAAACCATTCGGAGCTGGAGCTATCCGCCGAACGGGGAGGGCGCGGTGCGGCTCGACAAGGGCGCGGAAATGGGCCGGTTCAACATGGGTTCCACCGTGATTCTGCTATTCAGCCGGGGCGCGGTGCGCTGGGAACGGGAAATTCAGCCGGGCGCAACGGTGCGGATGGGCCAGCGGCTGGGCAAAGGGTCCAAACCAGCGGTTTAACACCCGGCGTCAGCCAAGTCACGCGACTCCGGCACAGCGCTGCCCATGGCGCGGAGAATTTGCATCGTCTCCACGCTGACCCGCGTGACCCGGCCGAGCAAGTCAAGGACGGCTTCCTTGTAGTCGGCGAAGCGGTAGGCGTTGAACTGGTCGCGGAGGGTCGGATCGCGGGGGGTGGCTTCCTGATATTCCTCCAGAATCCAGTCCAGCGCCGAGCGGTTGCCCAGCCGATAATCCCAGGCTTCGGGCGGAACGCCTTCCAGGCGGGTCATGCTGTCAATCTCGATGACGCCCGCAGTTTTATCAGCCTTGAGGCGAGGATTGGGCGGCGCGGGCGGCGCGGCCCAATCCTCTTTGCGCGTCAACGGCCAAGGCTCCACGCTGGCAAATCCGGCGTGCAACGCCAGCAACGCCTGGCCCCATGCCGCCCATTGCCGGAAGTCTGCATAACACGGAATGCGCGGGAATGCCGCCTTGAGGTTCAGCGCATAGGTTTCCCGATAGGCGGGATCGTGCAGCACGGCGTAGACGTAATCGAAAATCGCCGGTTTCTCAATGGACATATCCTGATAGCGGGTGCGAAACTGTATTAAAGCCCAGTCGGTGATGTTGTCCTGACGGGAGCCGTCCGGGGCATAAATCCACCGCGGCAGCAACTGATTCTTTTCAACGCATTCGTAGTCTGCCAATCCATTGAACGCCAGTGCCTGAAATGGTTTCATCGCCGAACCGCCCGAAATGCCGATGCAAAGATTGTCCTGTTTTAAATCCGCGCCATAAATCTGATAGTGCAGCGCAGTGAGCCGGTCGCTCATGGTCTTTTCCGCGTAATAATGCTTCGTCACGAAAGGCCGCCAAAGTGATTTTAATAGGCGCTTGGTGGAGTAGGCCGGCAATTTATTCCGGGTTTTAAGGGTGCTGCTCCACTTGATCGAATAATCGAGGGTATCTGGATGTAGAGTGCCGCTGGCGACCTGACGATTGAAGGCGGTGATGAAATACTGAACCTTGCGTTTCAACTGTTTTTTGTCGAAATCGTAAACCCATTCATCCCGATTGGTCTTGATGCTGCTGGCGAACAGCCGAAAAATGGCCTGTTCGGACTGGCCGGCCTTGACGGCTTTATCCGCGACCGGGAGGAACGCCGACCAGTCCGCCGTGGGTTGATTCAGCCAGTCGCCGTTGGCGGTGGGGCGGATGCGGCGTAACTCGCCATCGCGGGCCAGTTGCCGCAGGGGATGCGCCGCCAGCCAGCGCCGCTTGGCCACGGCGGTCATGAAATCATCCAGAGCGATATGGCGGATTTCGCAACCCTCCAGGTTCGGGTTGCGCACGAAAAAACCAATGGCGACGCCGACCCGGATTTTGTCATCGAAAACATTGCCGGCTTCCTGCCGCCGTCGCTCGCCGCTGGTGCGGGCGTTGCCCTTGAGGTCTACGACCCAGATTTCCTGAAACTCGCGGGCGACGATCTGGCGGAAACCGTCGGCTTGCCGCCCGTCCAGGTACGAACGATTGGTGATAAAGCCGATGATGCCTTCCTGGCCGATCCAGTCGCTGGCCCAGCGGAAAAAGCGGATGTAAGGATCGTAGAGCTTGGTCTTTTGCGCCGAGCTTTCCGCCAGATAGGTGGCCCGGATGCGCGCGTCGGCAATCGGCGCGGGTTCGTTCTTATTGTTTTCGTTCTCGCTCCGCTGGCTGGCGTTGTAGGGCGGGTTGCCTAAAATGACCGGGATGCGCCGGGTGTTCTGATGCTGAATCCGCCGCCGGTTTTCTTCCGTCAACGCGCCAAATAAATCGGATTGCGCGCCCCGGTGGGTCAGTTCAAAGCCCCAGTTGGCTAGGGTGTCCACAAAGCAGGCCCCGGCGAATTCCCGCCAGGTTCCCATGATTTCCGCGTAAGTCTGCTCGATATTCAGACAGGCGATGTAGTAGGGCAGGATGGCGATTTCATTGGCGTGGATTTCCTCGGCGTATTTGCGCGCCAGCGCCGTCCGGTCGCCGCGCAGCCAGTCCAGCAATTCCACGATAAACGCGCCGGTCCCGGTGCAGGGGTCGAGGATATCCAGTTCCGGGTCGCTCAGGCTCTTGCCAAAGTGCCGTCGCGCCAGCCAGTCGCAGCCGGCGAGGATGAACCGCACCACTTCGCCCGGCGTGTAGACCACCCCCAGCTTGTCGGCGTCCCTGGGGTTATAGGCGGTGTAGAAATCCTCGTAGATCGCCTTGAGAAATTCCTGTTTGTCCGCCGCCGAAATCGCGCCCGCCGCCGTCCGCCGAATCGCGGTGTAATAGGGTTCCAGCCGGATCAGCAGGTTGCGGCGGGTCTCGCCGCGCAGAAAGGCGCTTTCCAGGTCGGTCAGGGTGCAGGCCAAGTGATTGGCCCGGTGAAATTCGCTGACCGGGAAAATGTCGCGGAAAATCTGTTCGGTCAGGATGTGCTGAATCAGCATCTCCCGCGCCTGGCTCGCCGTCACCCGCCCGCCGATGGTGTGCTGGCACTGGGCCAGAAACGCGGCGAACCGCTGTTGAAACGCCGTCTCATGGGCCAGCGCTGCGGTCAACAGGTCATTCAGCGCGGCGATGACGGTCGGCAGTTCGGCGCGGAACCGGGCGACGGCTTGGTCGAAATGGGCGACTTCGGGCGGGCGAAAGGCGAAAAAGCCGTCGAGCAGGCGATTCAGCGCCGGGCCGTCACCGGTCGCCACACGCAACACCTCCTGACCATTCTGGATCAACACCGCCGTGCGGGTGTCCTCGAACACGATGTTGTCAGTGGGATAGCCCTTGGCCAGTTTGGCCGCGATCTCGTGGTCCAGATCGTCGCTGGAATCCTTGGCTTCCCACCAGCCATGCACCAGCCGCACCCGATCCAGCAGCGCGCCGTCGGGCCGCAGCGTTTTGCCTGTCGGGGTCGGGAACGGATGTTGTTGCGACAGGACGAGTTGATGCTCGACCGCACGGACTTTGAGCAGGCCGGCAAAAGCCTGCGACAATGCGCCTTCGTGCTCGGCGCCCGCCACCCGCCGCAGGGCGTCCAACTCGCGCCAGTACGCTTCAATGTCATGCATGGCCGTCATCAGAGTCTCCCGCTTACGCCCGTTCCACCGGAAACGCCAGCACCTCCGCCAGCGCTGTTTTGCCCGCCGCCAGCATCGCCAGCCGGTCGAAACCCAGCGCCACCCCGGCGCAGTCCGGCAAACCCGCTTCCAGCGCCGCCAACAGGTTTTCATCCACTGGCATGACCGGCAGGCCCAGTGAACGCCGCGCCGCGTTTTCCGCCTCGAACCGGCGGCGCTGTTCGCCGGCGTCGCCCAGTTCGTGAAAGCCGTTGGCCAGTTCGACGCCGTTCAGGTACACCTCGAAACGTTCGCCGACGAGCGGGTCATCGGGCCGCAGCCGCGCCAGCGCCGCCTGCGAAGCCGGATAGTCGTACACGAAAGTCAGTCGCCCCGCTCCCAAACGCGGCTCGATGCCATGGGTCAGCAACAAATCCAGCCAGGGATCGGCATCATCCGCCGGCATTCCTGGCGGAATCGGCACGCCCCGCGCCCCGGCGCACGCCGCCAGTTCCGCCACGCCGGCCTGATGCGGGTTCAGGTCAAGATGGCGCTGGAACAACTCGCGGTAGCTCAGCCGTTCCGGCTCCGCCAGCGCCAACCGCCCAGCCAGCAACTCGGTCGCCAGTTCCGCGACTTCATCCATCAGCCGGTGATGATCGAACCCGACCCGATACCATTCCAGCAGGGTGAATTCGGGATTGTGGCGGCGGCCTGCCTCGCCATCGCGGAACACCCGCGCGATCTGGTAGATGCAGCCGCTGCCCGCCGCCAGCAGCCGTTTCATCGGAAATTCCGGCGAGGTGTGCAGATACAGCCTCTGACCGTAGCGAGCTCCAGGGCCGGAGTAGACCGTGCTGAAACTGGCCAGATTCGGCTCGGTGATCGCCGCCGCCGACAGCGCTGGCGTTTCCACTTCCAACACGCCGCGCGCCGCGAAGAAGGTTCGAATGCGCGCCAGCAACTCGGCCCGCAAGCGCAGCGTGGCAAGATCGGCGCTGGGTCGCCAGGCGGGATGAGCCACGAGGCGGCGCGCTGCCCGTTATTCCTTGACGCGGGACACGTATTCGCCGGTGCGGGTGTCCACCTTGATCACCTCGCCGTTCTGCACGAACAGCGGCACACGGACCACCGCGCCGGTTTCCAGCGTCGCCGGCTTGCCGCCGCCACCCGAGGTATCGCCGCGCACGCCGGGGTCGGTTTCAACGATGGTCATGATCACGAAGTTGGGCGCGGCCACGCTCAGCGGCACGCCGTTCCACAGCGTCACCTGACAAATCGCTTCCTCCTTCAGCCACTTGGCGGCGTCGCCTACGGCGGCGGCATCGGCGGTCAACTGTTCGTAGCTTTGCTGGTCCATGAAATGCCAGTATTCGCCGTCGTTGTAGAGATATTGCAACTCCACATCCACTACGTCAGCGCCTTCGGCGGTATCGCCCGACTTGAAGGTGCGCTCGATGGTTCGCCCGGTTTTCAGATTGCGCACCTTGACCCGGTTGAACGCCTGGCCCTTGCCGGGCTTGACGAACTCGTTCTCGACGATGGCGTAGGGATCGCCATCCAGCATGATCTTCAGTCCGCTCTTAAATTCATTGGTACTATACGTCGCCATGCAAAGCCTGCCTTCCGCTAGAGTAATAGAGTCACAAAAGCTGATTATGATACCGGTAAAGACCCTGTCGCGTCAGGTTCCGCGCTGGCAGCGGGAATTGGCCCGGGCGATTACCGATCCAGCGGAACTGCTGCGGGAATTGGAACTCGATCCCGCGCTGTTGTCGGCGGCGCAGGTGGCAGCAGCGCGCTTTTCCCTGCGGGTTCCGCGCGGATTCGTGGCGCGGATGACGAAGGGCGACCCGGACGATCCATTGTTGCGGCAAATCCTGCCGCTGGGCGTGGAGTTGGAAGCGACGCCAGGGTTCGTGACCGACCCGGTCGGCGACCAGGCGGCGCAAGCAGCGCCCGGAGTACTGCACAAATACCACGGTCGCGCTCTGCTGATCGTCACCGGGGCCTGCGCGGTGCATTGCCGCTACTGCTTCCGCCGCGAGTATCCCTACGCCGATTCCCACGCTGGCGTGGACGAATGGCGGCCGGCGCTGGCGTATCTGGCCGGCGATTCCAGCCTCCGCGAGGTGATTTTGAGCGGCGGCGATCCGCTGTCTCTGTCGGACCGGCGGCTGGGCGCGCTGCTGGCGGCGCTGGATCGAATTCCCCATCTGGAGCGGCTGCGCATTCACAGCCGGCAGACGATCGTGTTGCCCGAGCGGGTGGATGGTGGGTTGCTGGATCTGCTGGCTCAAACCCGGTTGCGTCCGGTGCTGGTGGTCCACGCCAACCACCCGCGCGAGATCGACGCCGCCGTGCGCGCGGCGCTGACGCGACTGGCGGAGGCTGGCGTGACCCTGTTGAATCAGTCGGTGCTGCTGCGCGGCGTCAACGACTCGGCGGCGGTCCTGGCCGAATTGAGCGAGGCGCTGTTCGCCGCCCGGGTGTTGCCCTACTACCTGCACCTGCTCGACCCGGTGCGCGGCGCGGCGCATTTCGACGTGAACAAAACCGAGGCATCGGCTATGATAAAAACATTACGTCAGCGCTTGCCGGGTTATCTGATGCCCCGCCTGGTGCGCGAGCAGCCCGGACAACTGGCCAAGACCCCGGTTGGGTAGCCGCGCCGGCGCGGTCTCCGCTTTCCTTACTCAGGCTACGCCATTGGTAGAGGTTGGTACGCGTGTCCAGTCCTTCCGTCATCAATCTGCTCATCGTCGATCATTCCCGATCCGACATCGATCATATCGTCCAGACTCTGCGCGGCGATGGCTATCAAATCGAATTGCTGGATACCGACCAGACGGGAACCGCCCGCAACGCCATCGAGTATCAGCCCCTGGACCTGATCCTGCTGCGGGTGGCCGAAGACCTGCCCGCCCTCACCGAAATGCGGTCGATGGTGACCGAGGCCCAGCAGGATATTCCCATCATCGCCGTGGTGGACGACGCAGGCCGCGCTCGGTACCGGCCTGCCCGGTTGCTAGGCGAAGGCGCCGACAATTTTTTCTATCTGGATGACGCCGACCATCTGGTGGCCGTGGTGCGCGCCGAACTGCGTCACCTGCAGGCGCGCAAGCGCGAGCGGTCCTTCGATATCCGGTTCAAGGAAAGCGAGACCCGCACTCAGGCGCTGTTGGAAAACATCCAGGAGGCTGTCGCCTATATTCACGAGGGCGTCCATGTCTACGCCAATCCCGCCTATCTCCGGCTGTTCGGCTACGAAGCCCCGGATGAGTTGGCCATGATCCAACTGGTCCACATGGTGCCGCCGGGTTACCGGGACGCGGTGAAAAGCGTCCAGCGCCGCAGCATCCGCTCCGGCAAGGCGATCGAGCCGGTGGAATTGGTCGGGGTGCGCCGCAACGGCCAGACCTTTCCGGTCCTGCTGGAATGCGCGCCGACCCGGATGAACGACGAACCTTGCACCCAGATCATCGTGCGCGACGCCACGCTGAAAAAGAGCACCTACGACCAGCAACTCGAGAATCTGCTCAAGTTCGACGACACCACCGGGTTGTACAGCCGGCGCTTTTTCATGGAGACTTTGGAGATCAACCACAACGGCGCCGTGCTGTACATTCTGTTGACCGATTACGCCGCCATCCGCTACGCCATGGGGTTCGAGGCCATCGAGCAGTTCGTGCTCGAAGCCGTCGGGCTGTTCAAGGAGATGTTGGCGCTCGATGATGTGGCCGCCCATTTCGCCAGTGGCGTGTTCACGGTTTTCGTCCCCGCGAACTCGCCGACCCAGCCGCTGGATTTGGCCGAGCACATCCGCGCGGCGATCGCCGAACACAGTTTTCAAGTCAGCGGCAAGCTGTTCACGACGACCTGTTGCGTTGGCGTCTGCCAGGCGCCCGACACCCATGAGGGCGCGGTTCAGATTCTGTCGCACGCCGATCGGGCCTGCGAGGCGGCCCGGCAGAAGGGGGGCAATCAGGTCGAGGTTTACGCGCCGCCCAGGGAAGATCAGCGATCCGGCCGGGCCACCATTAGCCCCCAGGACGAGGCTGTCCTCCGCCTGATTCGAACCGCCCTGAGCAAGGGCCGACTCAGCCTGATGTATCAGCCAATCGTCAGCTTCGAGAACGCCGAGGAAGCGCGCTACAAGGTTTACCTGCAGATCATGGACGATGAAGATAAGCCGCAGACCATGGACAAACTGGGTTCCGTGGCGGTGCGCTACAACGTGATGGGCGCCTTGGACAAATGGACGATCATCCGGGGGCTGGGGATGCTCCTGGACATTCAGCGCGCCGCCGCCAAACCGCCGATCCTGTTTGTCCGTCTTTCCCGCAATTCGCTGGCTGACAAGGAATTTTTTGACTGGCTCGCCAAACGCTTCCAGGATAGCCGGCTGGCCGGCCACTATCTGGTGCTGGAGGTCAAGGAGGACAACGCCGACGACTGCTTCGAGGAAACCAAGCAGTTGCGCGCCCGCCTGCGGGAATTGGGCTGTGGCCTGGCCCTGTCTCACTTCGGCGGCAAGACGCACTCCGAGCGGTTGCTTAAGGAGTTGGTTCCCGATTACATCAAGCTCGATGGCAGCCTGATCGAACGGCTGGCCAAGGCCAAGGACGAGAATAGCCGCAAGGCGATGGCGGATCTGGCGCGGCAGGCGCAGGGGTTGAAGACCCGGGTGGTGGCGGCCGGGGTCTCCACCGCGCCCCAGATGGCCAGCATCTGGCAATTTGGCGTGACCCTGGTCCAGGGCAACATGGTCGCCGAAGCCGGATCGAGACTGGACTTTGATTTCAAGCAGTTCGCTGGGTGAAGGCGAGCGGGGCCTTCCAGCCCCGCCGGGTCGGCGAACAACCCCGCTCCTCGCCCGTCAGGCCTGTTGGCGCAACGCCGCGATTCGCTCCTCCAGGGGCGGATGGGTCATGAACAGTTTGCGCAGACCGTCGCCCAAGCCGCCGTTGATGCCGAATGCCGCCATCTGCGAGGGCAGTCGCGAGGGTTCGTGCAACTGCCGCAGCCGCTCCAGCGCCGCGATCATCTTGCCGCGCCCGGCCAAGCGGGCGCCGCCGGCGTCGGCATGGAATTCGCGGTAGCGGCTGAACCACATCACGATCAGCGAGGCCAGCAGGCCAAACACGATTTCCAGGATCATGCTGGTAATCCAGTAGCCAATACCGGGGCCGCGGTTCTCACCCTTGGATAGAAATTGATCCACCCCGTAGCCGACCACCCGCGACAGCACGATCACGAAGGTGTTGAGCACGCCCTGCAGCAGGCTCAGCGTCACCATGTCGCCGTTGGCGACGTGGCTGACTTCGTGGCCCAGCACCGCCTCCACCTCCTCGGCGGACATTTGCTCCAGCAGGCCGGTGCTGACCGCGACCAGCGCCGCGTTGCGGTTGGCGCCGGTGGCGAAGGCGTTGGGTTCCGGCGAGTCGTACAGGGCGACTTCCGGCATGCCGATGCCGGCCGCTCGCGCCTGACGCTGGACAGTCTCCACCAGCCAGCGCTCGGCCTGGGTGCGCGGCTGTTCGATAATCTGTGCCCCGACCGACCTCTTGGCGATCCACTTCGACATCAGCAGCGAGATCAGCGAGCCGCCCATGCCGAAAATGGCGGCGAAAATCAGCAGGCTGGGTAGGTTCAGGCCCGACTGGTACAGAAAGCGATCCACGCCCAGGAGGCGAGCCACCATGCCGAGCAGCAACACGACTGCCAAGTTGGTGGCGACAAACAGCAGAATGCGTTTCATGGCGAAACTCCGTGAAGAGGGTTGCCGGCGACTCTATAGGTACGGCGCTGGAAATTTCAAGCTGGCCGGCGGGTGATGAACATGGCGTCGCCGTAGCTGAAAAAGCGATAGCGCCGTTCGATGGCGTGGCGGTAGGCGTTCAGCGTCTCGGTGCGTCCGGCGAACGCCGCCACCAGCATCAGCAGGGTGGATTCCGGCAAGTGAAAGTTGGTGATCAGGGCGTCCACGCAACGGAAGCGGTAGCCGGGATAAATGAAGAGGCGGGTTTCGCCGCGCCACGGTTGGATTTCGCCGTTTCGAGCGGCGGTTTCCAGCGCTCGGGCGACCGTGGTGCCGACCGCGATCACCCGCCCGCCGCGCGCTCGGGCGGCAGCGATATGTTCGCGGATTTCCGTGCCAACTTCGATCCACTCGCCATGCATGAGGTGCTCCTCGATGCGCTCGACCCGCACCGGCTGGAAGGTGCCCGCGCCGACATGCAGAGTGACGAACGCTCGTTCCACGCCCTGCTCGGTCAGCCGGTCGAGCAGGTCCCGGTCGAAGTGCAGGCCGGCGGTCGGCGCGGCCACCGCGCCGGGCCGACGGGCATAGACGGTTTGATAGCGCTCGCGATCTTCCGGGGTCGGTTCGCGGCGGATGTAGGGCGGCAGCGGCGTTTGCCCGTGCCGTTCCAGCAGCGCCAGCCACGGTTCGTCGCCGTCGAGGCCAATTTCAACCAACTCGCCGTGGCGGCCGAGCACGGTGGCGGCGAAGCCGGCGTCGAATAGCAGCGCGCCGCCGGGTTTGGGCGACTTGCTGGCGTGGAGATGGACCAGCGCCCGCCGCTGGTCCAGCAACCGTTCGATGAGGATCTCGATGCGTCCACCACTGGCCTTGCGGCCGAACAGCCGCGCCGGGATCACCCGGGTATCGTTGAACACCAACAGATCGCCGGGCCGCAGCAGTTCCGGCAATTCGTGAAACCGCCGGTCGTGGAGTTCGCCGCTGGCGCCGTCCAAGGTCAGCAACCGACTGTCGCCGCGGCGAGCCGGCGGCTGCTGAGCGATCAATTCCGCCGGCAGATCGTAGCCAAAGTCCCGCCGCAGCGCGCCGGCGGATTCCAGCGGCGGGTCGGCTTCCGCTTGCATTTCCGCCGCTGGCCGGTCATGGTTGAACCCTCGCTGACTGAAAAACTCTGAATCCATCATCCCTTCGCTCATACCCTGGAACATTGAAATGCGTAACATTCTATTCGTAGCCGCTGTGTTGCACGCCGCCGGCGCGCTGGCCGCCGATCCCGCTCCACCACCATCCGCGTCCGCTCTCGCCGTCGCTCCCGCCTCTGTTCCCGCGTCGGTCAAGCAACCGGATTTGACCAAGCTGCAAGAGGCTCTGAATGGCGCCAAGCCCGACGGCGTCGCGCCCACTGCCATTCCGGGATTGTACGAGGTGGTGTTGGGCGGCCAAGTGCTGTATGTGAGCGAGGATGGCCGGTTTGCGGTGCGGGGCGACATTCTCGACCTGGGGTCCCGCGCCAATCTGACCGAGGACCGGCGCGGCGAGTTGCGCGGCAAGGCCATCGCAGCGGTCGGCGAGAGCAATATGGTGGTGTTCGCGCCCGACGGGCCAGTCAAGCACACGGTCACCATCTTTACCGATATCGACTGTGGTTACTGCCGCAAGATGCACAGCCAGATGGCTGACTACAACAAGGAGGGCATCAAGATACGCTACCTGTGGTTCCCGCGCGAGGGCGTCGGTTCCGAGTCGTTCAACAAGGCGGTGGCGGTCTGGTGCGCCGACAACCGGCAGGAGGCGCTGACCAAGGCCAAGCGCGGCGAGAGCAACGAACCAAGGACCTGCGATAATCCGGTGCAGGCCCAGTACGAACTGGGCGAAAAACTGGGGGTGCGCGGCACGCCGAGCCTGATTCTGGAATCCGGCGAGATGTTGCCCGGCTATGTGCCGCCCACCCAACTGGCGCAAATACTGGCGGAAAAAATGGCTCCCAAATCGGTGTTGAGACGCTGAACTGGAAGCTGTCCATGTTTTTCGGCCAGAAAATCCATCCGCTCAATTTCGATTACCCCGAGCGGCTGACGGTCGACGCCGATGCGGTCGAATTGTCCGGGCCAGCAGTTCGGCTGCGGGTGCGTTGCGTCGAACTTTTCGCGGGTTGCCTGCGGTTGCGGTTCGAAAATGTCGCCGTCACCGACCCGCGCCAGCATTCGGACGCCGTGTTGCCGGAATGGCGGGAAGGTCGACCGGTAGCGGCCCGGCTGGAAACGGACAGGGCGGTGTTCGCAGCGGAGGCGGGACGGGTCGAACTGGGCGCAACGTGCTTGCGATTGGAACTGGCTGGTTTCGCCCTGGCGACGGTTGCCGCGGGCATCGGCGCCTGTGGCGAGGCGCTGCTGTTCAATTTCGCCATCGAGGCGGTGGAAGGGTGCTACGGTTTCGGCGAGCGCACCCGGCGACTCAACAAGCTGGGCGACAGCGCCGATTGCCTGACCGTGGACGTGGTGTCGGTGTTTCGTCACACCTACGCCCGCGATGATTACGACCCCAGCTACGTCGCCATTCCGTTCGCGATTTTCAAAAGCGGCGAGCGGTTTCTGGGATTGTTTTTCGACAATCCCGGTCGGGCGGTCATGGATGCCGGCAAGGTCCAGCCGGGCGAATTCGGGTACCAATCCCTCGGCGGCAACACCGACGTTTATGCTTTTGCCGGACCCAGCCTGCCCGAGGTGACGCGGCGTTACGCGGCGCTGACCGGACGGGCGCCACTGCCGCCGTTGTGGGCGCTGGGCTATCACCAGTGTCGCTGGGGCTATCAGTACGAAGCGGAATTCCGGGAACTGGCCGCCCGGTTCGCCGCCGCCGACGTGCCGGTCAGCGCCCTGTGGTACGACATCGACTACATGGACGGCTATCGGCTGTTTACCTGGGATCGGGTGGATTTTCCCGATCCCGCCGGTTTGAACCGCGATCTCAAGGCCGCCGGCATCCGCGCCGTGACCATCGTCGATCCCGGCGTGAAGCGCGAGCCGGGCTACGCGGTTTACGAGAGCGGGCGGGAGCGGAAAGCGTTCTGCCAGACCGCCGGCGGCCGCGAGTACGTGGGCAAGGTCTGGCCGGGCGACACGGTGTTTCCCGACTTTACCCTGGAGGTCGCCCGCGACTGGTGGGCCAGTTGGCTGGCCGAGTTCCTGCGCGAGGGCGCGGTGGACGGCGCGTGGCTGGACATGAACGATCCCGCCACCGGCTACAGCCGCACCGAGGAGATGCGCTTCCAGCATGGCGCGATTCCCCACGACCGTTATCACAACCAGTACGCGCATTTCATGGCCATGGCCAGCCGCGCCGCCTGCGACCGGCTCGACTCCGATGGCCGGCCCTTTCTGCTCACCCGCAGCGCCTGCGCCGGAACGCAGCGCTACAGCGCGGTGTGGACCGGCGACAACGCCAGCAATTGGAAGCATCTGCGGATGGCGCTGCCGTGTTCGCTGAATCTGAGTCTGTCGGGAGTGGCGTTCAACGGCCCGGACGTGGGCGGCTTCATGGACGACGCCAGCGCCGAATTACTGGTGCGCTGGCATCAGGCCTGCTGTCTGTTCCCGTTCTTCCGCAACCACTCGATCCGCCATTCCCGGCCGCAGGAGCCGTGGCAATTCGGGCCGGGACCGCTGGCGGCGATGCGCGGCGCGATCCGCGTCCGCTACCGGTTGTTGCCGTATCTGTACCAGTGCTTTTTTACCCACTGGCTAGACGGCGATCCGGTCATCCGCCCGCTGCTTTATCACCATGCCGGGCCGGAATACGTCGATTTGGACGATCAATACCTGGTCGGCGATACGTTGCTGGTTGCGCCGATTCTGCACGGCGAAGGGCAGGGGCCGGAACTGGTCCGCAATGGGGTGAAACATCAGGAGCGGTCGGTGGCGTTGCCGCCGGGCTGGTGGTTCGACCTGAACCGGGGCGAGTGGGTGCAAGGCGGTCGGGTGATTCCCTACGCCGCCGCACTGGACGAGTTGCCGCTGTTCGCCCGCGATGGCGCAGTGTTGCCGTATTACGCCGGGCCGTTGCGAAACAGCGTCATGGATCTGCGCACCATCGAGTTGCATCTGTTCTGCCGCGAGCGGCCAGCGCAGTTTGACTATTACGTGGACGACCGGGAAACCCGGCGCTATCAGCACGGCGGCTACGGCATGACCCGAATAACGGTGGAACTGGGTGGCGAGCGGTTGCGGGTCGGGATTGTCGAGACCGGCGACTATCCGCGCGACACGGTGGTTTTCATGCCGGTGCTGTACGATCATCCCGAAGCGTGGGAACTGGAGTTGATGGTCAATGGCCGCGCCGTAACGCGGCCGCTGAAAGCCAATCAGCGGGAATGGCTTTGTCGCGCGCTACCGGTGCGCGCCTGAACGGCTGCCCGGTTGATGTCGCCCCGAATCCCGGGGTGGCGGTCTCCGGTTTATCTTGACCTGCGAGGCCGGATTGGCCGATTCAAAATGGGCTGTTTTTCCGTGGTGCCTTGGAGAAATAATTAATTATAACAAAAGCTTATTGGTTGGTACGATTCTGGTGTTACCAGAGATCATCATTTGGCGGCGCTCGAATCGAGGAGGTTTGTCATGTTCGGAAAAAAGGTAATTCATGTGGTCGATGACCGGGTTGATTGGTCTGCCGGAGCGCGGGGCGCCTTGTGGGGACCAGTTATTGCCATCTCAACCTTTGGCGAGATCACCATGACCAGCGTCAACACCATGGTGGATAATGTCAAGACGGAAATCGGCACTGGTAGAAAAATGGATATTTTGCGCATTGCCGACCACGGTAACCGCGATGGTCTTGAGTTGGGCGATGATTGGATCACTGCGGTTAATTTCGCTACCTATGCCCCCAAGCTTGGAGAACTGCGAAGTTATTTCAACAACAACGGGATCGCCCATTTTCTCAATTGCCTGGTGGGCAATAATACCGGGTTGCTGCACCAGTTTGCCGTAACTTGGAATGTTACGATCTACGGTGGAACTGGATTGACCAACGGCTTCCGGATGAATGGTGGTGAATGGGTTTCCGTCACGCCCGGTGGCGTTATTACCCAGAACGTGAGTTGGCCGGACTGATGCTAAAAAAAATTGGATATTGGGCATTTCTTGCCAGTGTGGGGTTGACGCTACTGTTTGGGATAGGAGTGGGACTAAGCTTGCTTCTGGGGAGTAACGCCCACCCCTTTCTCGATGGCGCCGTGGTCGCTTCTACTCTGGGTTTTGTCTACTTGCAGCCGCTGCTGGTGGTGTTGGCCTTGGTTACCGATCGCACCCGTCCGGCCAAAGTGGCGATCTGTGGATTGTTTTTCGGTCTATGGCTTTTGGTGATCGCTGCTGGTTGGTGGATCGTCGGCTAACCGAAATTCACAACCACCCCGGTCATCGCCAACCCGTCGGCGCGAGTGGTGACTGGGTCGAGAGTGGGCGGTATAGGTTCAAAACATTCGCGAGGGCGAATTCATGGCGATATTCACGATCACCGGCGACGTCGATCCATTCCTGCATGTTTCGCTGCGCAAGGGCGAGCAGATTTACTGCGAATCCGACGCGATGGTGATGATGGAAGACACGCTCGACCTGACTGGAAAAATGACCGGCGGCTTGGGTAGCGCGCTCATGCGCCGGTTCGCCAACGGCGAATCGTTTTTCCAGCAGCACATTGCGGCGACCCGGGGCGACGGGGATTGCCTGCTGTCGCCGGTGTTGCCGGGGACGATCCAGGTTTTGGAAGTCGGCGCGACCAGCTACATGCTCAGCGACGGGGTGTTCGTGGCCGCCGAAAGCGGCGTGAATCTGCGCGTCCGCACTCAAAATATTGGCAACGCGCTACTCGCCCAGACCGGTGGTTTTTTCGTCGGCGAGGCCACCGGCAAGGGCAAGCTGGCGGTCTCCGGGTTTGGCTCCGGCTTTATCCTGGACGTGGAACCGGGCAAGGATGTGATCATCGACAACGCCCATGTGGTGGCGTGGGACAGCCAGTTGCGTTACGAGATTTCCGTGCCTGGCCAGCAGGGCGGTGGGGGATTGTTCGACCGGCTGGTCGGCAGCGTGACCAGCGGGGAAGGCGTCGTGCTGCGCTTTTCCGGGCGGGGGAAAGTCGTCATCTGTTCGCGCAACCGCAACGCCTTTTCAAGCTGGGTGCGCGGCGGAGCCCGAGGATAACCGGGGACTTTTTCAACCGCCCCCCGATTCCGCCGCCGACTCGCGCTTGGCCCGTTCCCACAGCGCATCCATTTCCGCCAGGGTCGAGTCCGCTGGCTTGCGCCCCTCTTCCGCCAGCCAGTGTTCGATCCGCCGGAACCGGCGCTCGAATTTGGCGTTGGTGCCGCGCAGGGCGGCCTCGGGGTCGAGCTTGAGGTGGCGGGCCAGGTTGGCGACCGCGAACAGCACGTCGCCCAGTTCGTCGGCCAGCCGTTCCGGCGGCGCAGCGCTGGCGATTTCGTGGCGGACTTCGGCGATTTCCTCTTCGATTTTGGCCAGCACCGGTTCCACCGAACCCCAGTCGAAGCCCACCTTGGCGGCTTCCTTCTGCAACTTGACCGCCCGGGTCAGCGCCGGCAGAGCCAGCGGGATGTCGTCCAATACGCCGGCGGGTTGCCCGGATTTTTCAGCCGCTTCGGCGGCCTTGATCCGCTCCCAGGCGGAGGTCTGCTCGGCGGCGTCGGCGTAACTTTCATCGCCGAACACGTGCGGATGGCGGCGGGTCATTTTCTCGACGATGCCGCGCGCCACATCGGCGAAATTGAAGCGGCCTTCTTCACGGGCGATTTGCGCGTAGAACACGACTTGAAACAGCAGATCGCCCAGTTCCGCCTGCAATTCCGCCCAATCCTCGCGGGCGATGGCGTCGGCGACTTCGTAGGCTTCCTCGATGGTATGAGGAACGATGGTGGCGTAGGTTTGTTGCCGATCCCACGGGCAGCCGTGATCGGGATCGCGCAGGCGGGCCATCAATTCCAATAAAGCGTCCGTCGGGCAACGATCAGTCATGGGTGGTAACCGCCATGCGACTACTGTAGGTTTGCCAAAGCCCGCGCGCCGTGTCGCCATCCCCGCTATAATTCCCGACCGCGCTCAGGCAGGGGGAACAAGTCATGGGAAAACGGTATTTTGGTACGGACGGCATTCGCGGGCGGGTCGGCGACTACCCTATCACGGCGGAATTCGTGTTGAAACTGGGTTGGGCGGCCGGGCGAGCGTTGCAGACCCAGGGTTTCAACAAGGTGGTCATCGGCAAGGATACCCGCATCTCCGGCTACATGTTCGAGTCAGCCCTGGAAGCAGGGCTGTCGGCGGCCGGAGTCAACATCGCCCTGCTGGGACCGATGCCGACGCCCGGCATCGCCTACCTAACCCGAACCCTGCACGCCTGCGCCGGCATCGTGGTCAGCGCCTCCCACAATCCTTATTACGACAACGGCATCAAGTTCTTCTCTCGCGATGGCCAGAAATTGCCCGATGTGATCGAACTGCACATCGAGGAACTGCTGGAGCAACCGCTGACCACCGCCGAACCCGACGCCTTGGGAAAGGCCGAACGCATCGTGGACGCCGCCGGCCGCTACATCGAGTTTTGCAAGAGCACGGCGCCCGCCTACACCAGTCTGGCAGGCCTGAAAATCGTGGTGGATTGCGCCCACGGCGCGACCTATCACATCGCGCCCAGCGTATTGAGCGAAATGGGCGCGACCGTAATTCCCGTGGGCGTCGCGCCCGACGGACTGAACATCAATTTGGACTGTGGCTCCACCAAGCCAGCGATGTTGCGCGCCCTGGTCGAGGAGGAGGGTGCCGATCTCGGCATCGCCTTCGACGGCGACGGCGACCGGGTGATCATGGTGGACCATCGGGGCGAAGTGGTGGATGGCGACGAACTGCTGTTCGTCATCGCCCGCGACCGCCTGCGCGCCGGCAGCCGCTTCAACGCCGTGGTCGGCACCCTGATGACCAATCTGGGCCTGGAAATCGCGTTGCGGGCGCTGGGGCTGGACTTGCGCCGCGCCAAGGTGGGCGACCGCTATGTCATGGAAGGGTTGCTGGCCGAGAATCTGATTCTCGGCGGCGAAAACTCCGGCCACATCATCTGCCTGGACCGAACCACCACCGGCGACGGCATTGTTTCCGCCTTGCAAGTGCTGTCGGCGATGCTGCAATCCGGCAAGAGCCTGCACGACCTCAAGGCTGGCATGAGCAAATATCCCCAGGTGCTGATCAATGTGTCGGTGAGCGGAGAAGTGGATCTGCACCGGCCAGCGATTCAGGAGGCGGTGCGGGCGGTGGAGAGCCAATTGGGCGACCATGGCCGGGTGTTGCTGCGTCCCTCCGGGACCGAACCGGTGGTGCGGGTCATGGTGGAGGGCGCGGACGCTGGCGCCGTCGAACGCCACGCCCGGGAATTGGCCGGGGTGGTACGGGATACTCTTTCGGCGTGATTGATTTCCGGGCGCGAACTCCGTAAGCTTGCCCGGCTTTTTTCGCAAGGGGAGAAGAACGACATGCGCCGTAAGCTGGTGGCTGGAAACTGGAAAATGAATGGCTCGACCGGCAGCATCCGCGAGTTGCTGCAAGGAATCCTGGGGGGCGCCGCCGAGGTTGCCGCCGTCGAACTGGCCGTGTTTCCGCCGTTCGCGTACCTGGACGCGGTCGCGCGACAACTGACTGGAACCGCGATCAGATGGGGCGCGCAAAACCTCTCCGAACACGCCTCGGGCGCCTACACCGGTGAAGTGGCCGGTCCGATGCTGAAGGATTTTGGCTGCGCCTACGTCATCGTCGGTCACTCGGAGCGGCGCACGCTGTATGGCGAAAGCGATCAGGTGGTGGCGCGCAAGTTCGCCGCCGCGCGCAAGTTTGGTCTGAAGCCGATCCTTTGTGTCGGCGAGACCCTGGAGGAACGCGAGCAGGGCGTGACCGAGGCCGTGGTCGGTCGCCAGCTCAAGGCGGTGCTTGATCTGGAAGGCATCGCCAGTTTCGCCGATGCGGTCATCGCCTACGAGCCGGTTTGGGCGATTGGTACCGGCCGCACCGCGACCTCCGCGCAGGCGCAGGAGGTTCACGCCTTCATCCGCGCCCAGTTGGCCGTGCTCGATCCGGCGCGGGCGAGCCAGGTTTGCGTTCTGTACGGCGGCAGCGTCAAGGGCTCCAATGCCGGGGAACTGCTGGCCATGCCCGACATCGACGGCGGCTTGGTGGGTGGCGCCTCACTCGACCCCAAGGATTTCTTGGCGATTGCCAAGGCGGGTTGTTAAACTGTCGCCATGATTCACACCCTGATTCTCGTCGCCCATGTCGTGGTTGCGGTCGCGCTGGTCGCGCTGGTGCTGCTGCAACAGGGCAAGGGTGCCGACGCGGGAGCGGCGTTCGGCAGCGGCGCTTCGGCGACCATGTTCGGGTCGCAGGGTTCCGCGTCTTTCCTGAGTCGGACTACCGCCATTCTGGCGACCGTGTTCTTTCTGACCAGTCTGACCCTGGCGTATTTCTCGACGCAAAGCTCCACGCCCCGGAGCGTCGTCGAACGGATTCAAGCGGAAAAGCCCGCCGAGCCACTCCAGGGCAGCGGCCCCTCGGATGTGCCGAAGTTGCCGCAGCAATAGCGGAAGATCGGTTTGATGTTTTGCCGTGCCGATGTGGTGGAACTGGTAGACACGCTAGCTTGAGGGGTTAGTGGCGCGAGCCGTGCCGGTTCGAGTCCGGCCATCGGTACCAAATAACGATACGGAGCATCCCGAACCCCCCGATTCGAGATGCGCGATGCGATTCCCGGATGGGGGATTGCAGACCACCATGAGGTTCGACGTCCCATGCGGCGTTTTAATTATAAGAAAACATTCGCCCCAATCGTTGTTCCCGGTAGGCTCATTCCAGGGTATTACGGCCTCGCAACCCGCCGGGGCTGCGTGCTTAGGCTCCAGGCCAAGACCCAATTACCCTAGCGCTTTCTCCCGGTTCGCCATGCCGAAGGTGCGACTCTGATGCTGTCCAATTACCTTCCTGTCCTGATCTTCGTGGTTATTTCCATCGCGATGGCCGTGGTCGTCATCAGTCTCGGCTATTTCCTTGGCACTCGCCGTCCCGATGGTGAAAAGCTGTCACCCTACGAGTGCGGTTTCGAATCGTTCGAGGATGCCCGAATGAAGTTCGATGTCCGCTACTATCTGGTGGCCATCCTGTTCATCATTTTCGATCTGGAAATCGCTTTCCTGTTTCCCTGGGCGATCGTGCTCGACCAAATCGGCCTGTTCGGTTTTGCCTCGATGGCGATCTTTCTCGGCATCCTGGTGATCGGCTTCATTTACGAGTGGAAGAAAGGAGCCTTGGAATGGGAATAGAAGGCATTCTCGAAAAGGGCTTGGTGACCACCACGGCCGACAAGCTCATCAACTGGGCGCGCACCGGCTCGATGTGGCCGATGACCTTCGGTCTGGCCTGCTGCGCGGTGGAAATGATGCAAGCCGGCGCGGCTCGCTACGACCTGGACCGGTTCGGCATCGTGTTCCGGCCCAGCCCTCGTCAGTCCGATGTCATGATCGTGGCGGGTACTCTGTGCAACAAGATGGGGCCGGCCCTGCGCAAGGTCTACGATCAGATGCCCGAGCCGCGCTGGGTGATTTCCATGGGGTCCTGCGCCAACGGCGGCGGCTATTACCACTATTCCTATGCGGTGGTGCGCGGCTGCGACCGGATCGTGCCGGTGGATATCTACGTGCCCGGCTGCCCGCCGACGGCGGAAGCGCTGCTGTACGGGATTATCCAGTTGCAGAACAAGATCAAGCGCACCTTTACCATCGCCCGCTGAGAGAGAGATTCCATGGCTGACGTGCAGACCCTTGTGGAAAAACTCCAGGCCCGGTTTGGCGATGCCCTGCTGGAATGCAAGCTCGACCGTGGGGAAGTGACGGTTGAGGTTTCACCGGCGCGAGCCATCGAGGTGTTCACCGCCCTGCGCGATGAGCCGGACTTTGCTTTCGAGCAGGTCATGGACGTTTGCGGGGTGGATTACTCGGCTTACGGCGAAGGGGAATGGGCCACCAATGAATCCACCAACCAAGGATTCAGCCGTGGCGTGGTGGAGCGGGCCACCGGCCGCGGACCCTCGGCTGTCCAGTACGTGGCCGAAAGGCCGCTGACGACCCGCAGCCGGTTCGCCGCCGTTTATCAATTGCTGTCGGTCTCCCGTAATCAGCGGCTGCGAGTGCGCGTATCCGCGCCCGATGACGAATTGCCGGTGGTGCCTTCGGTGGTGGGTTTGTGGTCCTCGGCCAACTGGTTCGAGCGCGAAGCGTTTGACCTGTTCGGCATCGCGTTCGAAGGCCATCCCGATTTACGCCGCATTCTGACCGACTATGGGTTTATCGGCCATCCGTTCCGCAAGGATTTCCCGCTGATCGGCAACGTCGAGATGCGTTACGATCCCGAACGCGGCCGCGTGGTCTACGAGCCGGTGAGCATCGAGCCGCGCGTGCTGGTGCCCCGCGTCATTCGCAAGGACAACCGTTATCTGCCCGAGTCTCGCTAACCGAGAAAACCGCCGATGCCTGAGATTCGCAATTACACCCTGAACTTCGGGCCCCAGCATCCCGCCGCACACGGCGTGTTGCGCTTGGTGCTGGAACTGGATGGCGAAGTCGTCCAACGCGCCGACCCGCATATTGGTCTGCTGCACCGGGGCACCGAAAAACTGGCCGAAAGCAAGCCGTTCAACCAAAGCATTGGCTACATGGACCGGCTCGACTACATGTCGGCGATGTGCAACGAGCAGGCCTACGTGCTGGCTATCGAGAAACTGCTGGGCATCCAGCCGCCGGCGCGCGCCCAGTACATCCGGGTCATGTACGCGGAAATCACCCGGATTTTGAATCACCTGTTATGGATCGGCGCGCACGGTCTGGATGTTGGGGCCATGACCATGTTCCTCTACGCTTTCCGCGAGCGCGAGGATCTGATGGATTGTTACGAGGCGGTCTCCGGGGCGCGGCTGCATCCTTCCTATTTCCGCGTGGGCGGCGTCTATCGCGACCTGCCGAATATGATGCCAAAGTATGAATATGAAACATCCAGGTTTCATAGCAAAAAAGATGTGGACGAACGAAACGCGACCCGGCAGGGATCGCTGCTCGATTTCATCGAGGCGTTCACCGACCGGTTCCCGCAGCGGGTGGATGAATACGAAACCCTGCTAACCGACAATCGCATCTGGAAGCAGCGGCTGGTCGGCATTGGCGTGGTGTCGCCCGAGCGCGCCCTGCAACTGGGTTTTTCCGGGCCGATGCTGCGCGGTTCCGGCTTTGCCTGGGATCTGCGCAAGAAGCAGCCCTACGAAGTCTACGACCAAGTGGATTTCGATATCCCGGTGGGCGTCAACGGCGACTGCTACGACCGCTACTTGGTCCGGGTCGAGGAGATGCGCCAAGCCAACCGCATCATCAAGCAGTGCGTGAAATGGCTGAAAGAAAATCCCGGCCCGGTGATCGTCGACGATTACAAGGTCGCGCCGCCGCCGCGCGAGAAGATGAAAGAGGACATGGAAGCCCTGATCCATCACTTCAAACTGTTTACGGAAGGCTATTGCGCGCCGGAGGGCGAGGTTTATGTGGCCACCGAGCATCCCAAGGGCGAATTCGGTATCTACCTGATTTCCGACGGCGCCAACAAGCCTTATCGGGTCAAGGTCCGGGCGGCCGGGTTCGCGCATCTATCGTCCATGGACGAGATGACCCGCGGTCACATGCTGGCCGACGTGGTGGCCGTCATCGGCACCCAGGATATCGTCTTCGGAGAGGTTGACCGCTAATGAGTTCACGCAAGAGCGATCTGCTGTCCGCCCACGCCCGCGCGGAAATCGATCACTGGATTGCCCGCTATCCAGCCGACCGGAAGCAATCCGCAGTGTTGGCCGCCCTGCGCGAGGCGCAGCACGAAAACGGCGGCTATCTGACCACGGAACTGATGGATGCGGTGGCCGATTATCTGGACATGCCGCCCATCGCTGTGTACGAAGTGGCCAGCTTTTATTCGATGTATGAGCTGAAGCCGGTGGGGCGGCACAACATCGCGGTCTGCACCAACATTTCCTGCATGTTGCGCGGCGGCGAGGCGATCCTGGCGCATATCGAGAAGAAGCTGGGCATCAAGCTGGGCGAGAGTACCCCGGATGGCAAGTTCTACCTGAAACGGGAAGAAGAATGCCTGGCCGCCTGCTGCGGGGCGCCGATGATGCAGGTGGATCACGTCTATCACGAGCATCTGACCCCGGAAAGGGTGGATCGGATTCTCGACAGCCTGGAGTGAACCGCGATGGCCAATGAAGTTTGCTACCGGACGCTGGGCCTGGACCGGTCGTGGTCGATCGAGACCTACACGAGCGTGGGAGGTTACGAGGCGTGGAAGAGGATTCTGGCCGGGCAACTGACGCCCGATCAGGTGATTGGCGAAGTCAAAAAATCCGGCCTGCGCGGCCGGGGCGGCGCCGGGTTTCCGGCCGGGTTGAAATGGACCTTTATGCCGCGCAACGCCCCGGGCCAGAAGTACATGGTCTGCAACTCCGACGAGTCCGAGCCAGGCACCTGCAAGGACCGCGACATTCTGCGCTTCAACCCGCACGCCCTGGTTGAGGGCATGGCCATCGCTGGTTTCGCCACCGGTTCCACGGTTGGCTACAACTACATGCGCGGCGAGTTCATGGACGAGCCCTACCAGCGGTTCGAAAACGCGGTGAAGGAAGCTTACGCCGCCGGTTTGCTGGGCAAGAACATTCAGGGGTCGGGCATCGACTTCGATCTATACCCGACCCTGGGCGCCGGCGCCTACATCTGCGGTGAGGAAACCGCGCTGCTGGAGTCGCTGGAAGGCAAGAAGGGCCAACCCCGCTTCAAGCCGCCATTCCCGGCCAGCTACGGTTTGTACGGCCGGCCGACCACGATCAACAACACGGAATCGTTTTCCTCGGTGCCGTCGATCATCCGCAACGGTGGCGAGTGGTTCGCCAATCTCGGTACGACCAACGCCGGCGGCACCAAGATTTTCTCGGTCTCCGGGCATGTCGAGAAACCGGGTAATTTTGAAGTCTCGTTAGGCATCCCCTTTGTCGAACTGCTGGCCTTGACGGGGGGAGTCTGGAAGGGGCGCAAGCTCAAGGCGGTGATTCCGGGCGGCTCCTCGGTGCCGGTGGTGCCGGGCGACATCATGCTCAAGGCCAACATGGACTACGATTCCGTGTCCAAGGTGGCCGGCTCGATGCTCGGTTCCGGCGCGGTGATCGTGATGGACGAGACCACCGACATGGTCAAGGCGCTACAACGCATTTCCCGGTTCTACTACTCCGAATCCTGCGGGCAATGCACCCCCTGCCGCGAAGGCACCGGCTGGTTGTACCGGCTGGTGACCCGCATCGTCGAAGGCAAGGGCCGACCCGAGGATCTGGATCTGCTGGATAGCGTGGCCAGCAAGATCGAAGGGCGCACCATCTGCGCGCTGGGCGACGCCGCCGCCATGCCGGTGCGCAGCTTCGTCAAGCATTACCGGCACGAATTCGCCTATTACATCGAGCACAAGCGCAGCATGGTCGGCGGCGCGCCGGCGCTGGCCGCGTGAGCCGCGAAACCACCAACACGGTCGCAGTGGGTAAAAGATGAGCGAGGAACAGGTCAACATCGAAGTCAATGGCATCCCGCTGAAGGCGCGCAAGGGCGCGATGCTCATCGAGGCCACCGATGCGGCGGGCATCTCGATCCCCCGGTTCTGTTATCACAAGAAGCTGTCCATCGCCGCCAGTTGCCGGATGTGCTTGGTCGAGGTGGAGAAGGCGCCCAAGCCGTTGCCGGCCTGCGCGACGCCGGTGATGGAGGGGATGAAGGTCTACACCGAGTCGCCCAAGGCGCTGGCCGCGCAGAAGGGCACCATGGAGTTTCTGCTGATCAACCACCCGCTGGACTGTCCGATCTGCGACCAGGGCGGGGAGTGCGAGCTGCAGGACGTGGCGCTGGGCTACGGCGGCGACGTGTCGCGCTTCGCCGAGCGCAAGCGGGTGGTCAAGGAAAAGGACATCGGGCCGCTGATCGCCACCGACATGACCCGCTGCATTCATTGCACCCGCTGCGTGCGCTTCGGCGAGGAAATCGCCGGCCTGCGCGAACTGGGCGCGACCGGGCGCGGCGAGGACATGGAAATCGGTACCTACGTAGCCCATAGCGTGATTTCGGAACTGTCCGGCAACGTCATCGATCTCTGTCCGGTGGGCGCGCTGACCGCCAAGCCGTCCCGCTACAAGGGCCGCTCCTGGGAATACGTCCAGCACGCCGCCGTCGCTCCGCACGATTCGGTCGGTTCCAACATCTTCATTCACACCCTACGCGGCAAGGTGATGCGGGTGGTTCCGCTCGAGAACGAGCAGGTCAACGAAACCTGGATTTCCGACCGCGACCGCTTCAGTTACGAAGGCATCTATAGCGAAGATCGCTTGGCCAAGCCGCTGATCGGCGACGCCGAGGCCGATTGGGAAACCGCGCTGGAAGCGACGGCCAAGGGTCTGAAGGACGTGATCGCCCGCCATGGCGCCGATGCGGTCGGCTTCCTGGTCTCGCCGACCGCGACCGTCGAGGAACTGTATCTGGCGCAGAAGCTGGCGCGTGGTCTGGGCGTGGCCCACATCGACCACCGCCTGCGCCAAGCCGATTTCAGCGATCAGGGCGCGGCCCCGGTGTTTCCATGGCTGGGGCAGGCGCTGGAAGACCTGGAGAAGGTCGAGGCCGCCCTGTTGATCGGCTCCAACGCGCGGATGGAACAACCGCTGGCCGGCCATCGCCTGCGCAAGGCGGCACTGGCGGGTGGCCAGATCATGTTCATCAACCCGCGCGACTTCGATTTCCGCTTCCCGGTGGCGGCGAAAGTAATCGCCGATCCGGCCGGAATGGTCGCGGCGCTGGCTGGCGTGGCCCAGGCGGTGGCGGAATTGAAGGATCAAGCCCTGCCAGCGAGCCTAGCGGGTCTGGTCGCGGGCGCTCCGGGCGAAACCGAACGGGCCATTGCCGCCCATCTGGCGAACAACGCCCCGGCCACCGTGCTGTTGGGCAATCTGGCGGTCTCCCATCCGGCCTTTGCGTCATTGCGGGCGCTGGCGGGTTTCGTGGCGCAGGGTAGCGGCGCACGACTGGGTTATCTGCCCGAGGCCACCAATTCGGCGGGTGGCTGGCTGGCCGGTGTGCTGCCGCATCGCCTGCCGGGCGGCAAGCCAGCCCCGAAAGCGGGTCTGGACGCGCGAGCGATGATGGAAGCGCCGCGCAAGGCTTACGTGCTGGTCGGGGCCGAACCGGAACTGGACTGCTGGAACGGCGCGGCGGCGCTGAACGCTCTGCAAGGCGCCGAATTCGTGGCGGTGCTCGGCCCCTACGCCAGCGCTGCCAGCAAGAGCTACGCGCGGGTTATTTTGCCGGTGGCGACCTTCGCCGAGACTTCCGGCGCCTACGTCAACGCCGAGGGGCGCTGGCAAAGCTTCCGGGGCGCCAGCAAGCCGTTCGGCGAAGCGCGGCCTGCCTGGAAAGTGCTGCGGGTGCTGGGCAACCTGTGCGGCGTGGCGGGTTTCGAGTACGCGAGTTCCGAAGAGGTGCTGGCCGAAGTTCGGGGCGCCTGCGGCGAGGTCAAGCCGGACAATACGCTGGACTTCAGTCAGACGCTGACGCCGTTCCGGGTCGATGGCCTGCTGCGGGTTGCGGACGTGCCGATCTACGCGGTCGACCCGCTGGTGCGCCGTGCCCGCTCGCTGCAAGCCAGTCCGCTGGCGCGGCCCGCCGAGGTGCGACTGCATCCCGACGCAGCCCGCGACTTGGGAGTCACCGGGCGGGAACAGGTTCAAGTGCGCCAGAACGGTGTGGCAGTGGATCTGCCGCTGGTGCTGGATGAAAGCGTACCCAGGGGTTGCGCCTGGATTCCAGCCGGCCTGGCCGCCAGCGTGGCGCTCGGTCCGGCGGTGGGGCCGGTGGCCATCCAATAACAATCAGGACATCGGATCGTGGAAACGCTGCTGACGGTCATCATCATCTTGCTGAAAATCATCGCCCTCCTGGCCCCCCTGCTGTTGGCCGTGGCGTATCTGACCTTCGCCGAGCGCAAGATCATCGGCTACATGCAGATTCGGCTGGGTCCGAACCGGGTCGGTCCCAAGGGCTGGTTGCAGCCTATCGCCGACGCCATGAAGCTGATGTTCAAGGAAATCATCATTCCGACCAAGGCGGATCGCTTTCTGTTCCTGCTGGCGCCGGTGCTGTCCTTCGGACCGGCGCTGGCGGCTTGGGCGGTGGTGCCGTTCGGCGACGGCATGATGATTTCTCATCTGGACGCCGGTTTGTTGTACCTACTGGCGTTAACCTCGCTGGGCGTCTACGGGGTGATCGTCGCCGGCTGGGCGTCCAACTCGAAGTACGCTTTTCTCGGCGCGATGCGGTCGGCGGCGCAGATCGTGGCCTACGAAATCGCCATGGGCTTCGCCCTGGTGGGCGTGTTGATGGCTGCCGGCAGCCTGAATCTCAACCAGATCGTGCTGGCCCAGCAGGGCAGTTTCCTGCACTGGTTCTGGCTGCCGCTGCTGCCGCTGTTCCTGGTGTATTTCATCTCCGGCGTCGCCGAAACCAACCGCGCGCCCTTCGACGTGGCCGAGGGCGAATCGGAAATCGTGGCTGGGTTTCACGTCGATTATTCCGGCATGGCGTTCGCGGTTTTCTTCCTGGCCGAATACGCCAACATGATCCTGGTGTCGGCGCTGGCGGCCACCATGTTCCTGGGTGGCTGGCTGTCGCCGTTCGAGGGTATTCCGGTGCTGGGCGCACTGTTTGGTTTCGTGCCCGGCGCGCTCTGGCTGACGCTGAAGATTTCGCTCCTGCTGCTGTTCTTCCTGTGGTTCCGCGCCACCTTCCCGCGCTATCGCTACGATCAGATCATGCGGCTGGGCTGGAAGGTCTTTATCCCCGTGACCCTGGTCTGGATTCTGGTGGTCGGGCTGGGCGTGTTGGGCCAGGTCGGTCCGTGGTTCGATTGAGCGGAGAAAGCGAGCGATGAATACCCTGAACGCCGTTCGGTACTACTTCAAAAGCTTCCTGCTGTGGGAACTGTTGCAGGGTCTGCGGGTGACTGGCCGTTATCTGTTCGCCAAGAAGATCACGGTGCAATATCCGGAAGAGAAAACTCCGCTGTCGCATCGGTTCCGTGGCTTGCACGCCCAGCGCCGCTATCCCAACGGCGAGGAGCGTTGCATCGCCTGCAAGCTGTGCGAGGCGGTCTGTCCGGCGTTGGCGATTACCATCGAGTCCGAGCAGCGGGAAGATGGCACCCGACGCACCACTCGCTACGACATCGATTTGTTCAAGTGCATCTTCTGTGGGTTTTGCGAGGAAGCCTGTCCGGTGGATGCGATCGTGGAGACGCGGGTGTTCGATTATCATTTCGAAAAGCGCGGCGAGCAGATCATGACCAAGGAAAAGCTGCTTGCCCATGGCGATCGCTGCGAAGCGCAGATCGCCGCCGACCGGGCCGCCGACGCGGCCTACCGCTAGCCGGCTTCCGGCGCCAGAGATAAGAAAACAGGTCCGCTCATGGGATTTGAAAAGTTTCTGTTCTACGTCTTCGCGCTCATTCTGATCTTCGCGGCGGTGCGGGTCATCACGGTGCGCAATTCGGTGCATGCCGTCCTGTTCCTGGTGCTGGCGTTTTTCACCAGCGCCGCGCTCTGGTTGCTGATCGAAGCCGAGTTCCTGGCCATCACCCTGGTTCTGGTCTACGTGGGCGCGGTGATGGTGCTGTTCCTGTTCGTGGTGATGATGCTGGATCTCAACGTCGACCCGGTGCGCGAGGGCTTTATCAAGTACCTGCCGGTCGGAGCGACGGTGGCGCTGCTCATTGTGATCGAGATGGGGCTGGTAGTGGGGTCCAGTTATTTCGGCACCGACCGGTACGACTTGGTTTCGCGCGCGGCCGATTACAGCAACACCAAGGAACTGGGCAGCGTCCTGTACACCTTCTACGTCTATCCGTTCGAGATCGCTTCGGTGATCCTGCTGGTGGCGATCGTCGCCGCCATTTCGCTGACGATGCGGCGCCGGGCGGGCGTTAAGTCCCAGGATCCGGGCCAGCAGGTCCGGGTATCGCGGGACGACCGAGTGCGGCTGGTGCGCATGGCGTCGGAAAAGAAGCAGTAATTTCGCCTGTTCCTGATTGGCGGGTGCGGATTGAAACAAACCAATAAAGGCGGGGATAGATGATCGCGCTTACTGATTATCTTGTGCTTGGAGCAATCCTCTTTTGTCTCAGCGTGGCGGGCATCTTTCTGAACCGGAAGAACGTCATTATCCTGCTGATGTCGATCGAGCTCATGCTGCTGGCGGTGAATTTTAACTTCATCGCCTTTTCGCGGTTCCTCGACGACACCATCGGCCAGGTTTTCGTCTTTTTCATCCTGACGGTGGCGGCGGCCGAATCCGCTATCGGTCTGGCCATCCTGGTGGTGCTGTTCCGTAATCGCCGCACCATCAACGTCGCCGATCTCGACACGCTGAAGGGCTAGCCGCATGCAAAACGTCTACCTCGCGATTGTGCTCGCGCCGCTGTTCGGCGCCATCATCGCCGGCTTGTTCGGCCGCAGGATCGGTCGAGCGGGCGCCCACTGGGTGACCATCCTCGGCGTGGCGATCTCCTTCCTATTGTCGCTGGTGGTGCTGCGCCATCATGTCCTGGAGGGCGCCGAGCCCTACAATGGTTCGGTCTACACCTGGATGGTGGTCGAGGGCATCCGCATGGAGGTCGGTTTCCTGGTGGATAACCTGACCGCCGTCATGATTGCCACCGTGACCTTCGTGTCGCTGATGGTCCATATCTACACCATCGGCTACATGCACGACGACGACGGTTACCAGCGCTTCTTCAGCTACATCGCGCTGTTCACCTTCTCGATGCTGATGCTGGTGATGGCCAACAATTTCCTGCAACTGTTCTTCGGTTGGGAAGCGGTCGGCTTGGTGTCCTATTTGCTGATCGGCTTCTGGTTCAAGCGCGAGAGCGCGATTTTCGCCAACCTGAAAGCATTCCTGGTCAACCGCGTGGGCGATTTCGGCTTTCTGCTTGGCATCGCCGCCGTACTGATGGCTTTCAACAGCCTCGATTACAAGGATGTGTTTGCCGCCGCGCCGCTGATGGCCAGCATGACCGTGCAGATCATCCCCGGCGCCGATTGGTCGCTGATGTCGGTGATCTGCATCCTGCTGTTCATCGGCGCGATGGGCAAGTCGGCCCAGGTGCCGTTGCACGTCTGGCTGCCGGATTCGATGGAAGGTCCCACCCCGATCTCTGCCCTGATCCACGCCGCGACCATGGTGACCGCCGGCATCTTCATGGTGGCCCGGATGTCGCCCTTGTTCGAACTGTCGGAGACCGCGCTGAGCTTCGTGCTGGTGATCGGCTCGATCACCGCGCTGTTCATGGGTTTCCTGGGCATTGTCCAGAACGACATCAAGCGGGTGGTGGCCTATTCGACGCTGTCGCAACTCGGTTATATGACGGTGGCGTTGGGCGTGTCGGCCTACTCGGCGGCCATCTTCCACCTCATGACCCACGCCTTCTTCAAGGCGCTGTTGTTCCTGGGCGCCGGCTCGGTGATCATCGCCATGCACCACGAGCAGGATATCCGCAAGATGGGCGGGTTGTGGAAGTACATGCCGATCACCTGGATCACTTTCCTGCTGGGCACGCTGGCGCTGATCGGTACCCCGGGCTTCGCCGGCTTCTACTCCAAGGACAGCATCCTGGAGGCGGTGCATTACTCGCATATCGCTGGCTCCGGCTTTGCCTACTTCGCGGTGATGCTGGGCGTGTTCGTGACCTCCTTCTATTCGTTCCGGCTGTATTTCATCGTGTTCCACGGCAAGGAGCGGATGGATCACCACACCCAGGAGCACCTGCATGAAACCCCGGCGGTGGTGACCGTGCCACTGATCCTGCTGGCCATTCCCTCGGTGGTGATCGGGGCCATGACCATCGAACCCATGCTGTTTGGCGATGTGTTCGAGGGCGTGATCGCGGTCGCGCCGGCGCACGACGTGTTGGAGCATGTCGCCGGGCACTTCCATGGCGCGATGAGTTTCGCGCTGCACGGCCTGACTGGCCTGCCGTTCGTCCTGGTGTTGGCCGGTTTCGGCTCGGCGTTCTATCTGTACATGGTGAAGCCGGACCTGCCCGAACGGATTCGGCGGCTCTTCGCGCCGGTGTACGCCATCCTGGACAACAAGTACTACTTCGACCAGTTCTATCAGCGGTTCTTCGCCAAGGGCAGTTGCGAGACCGGCACCGCGCTCTGGAAGTACGCCGACGCCGGGCTGATCGACGGCCTGATGGTGAACGGCACGGCGCGATTGGTGGGCTGGGTTTCGTCCGTGGTTCGATACCTGCAAACGGGCTATCTGTACACCTACGCGTTCGCGATGATCATCGGCTTGCTGATCCTGCTGACCTGGTTTGTCGCCCGCTAACCTGGAAGAAGAAAAACCATGCTGTCGGAACTGCCTCCTCTGTTGAGTCTCGTTATCTGGTTCCCGATTCTTGGTGGCGTCGCGGTCCTGTTCGTGGGTGACGACAACCCCGGACGCGCCAAGGCGCTGTCCCTGACCTTGGCGATTCTCACCTTCCTGATCAGTATCCCGCTGTTCGCGCTGTTCGATACCTCGACGGCGGCGATGCAGTTCCAGGAACTCGTCCCCTGGATTCCGGCGCTCAACGTCAATTACCACTTGGGCGTGGACGGTTTCTCGATGCCGCTGATCCTGCTGACCGCGTTCATGACCGTGCTGGTGGTGATCGCTGGCTGGGAGGTGGTGCAATATCGAGTGGCCCAGTACATGGCCGCCTTCCTGATCATGGAAGGATTGATGATCGGCGTGTTCGCCGCATTGGACGCCATTCTGTTCTACGTGCTTTTCGAGGCGATGCTGATCCCGATGTTCCTCATCATCGGCATCTGGGGCGGACCGCGCCGGGTCTACGCCACCCTCAAGTTTTTCCTGTACACCTTCCTGGGTTCGGTGTTCATGCTGATCGCCCTGATCTACATGTACAGCCAAGCCAACAGCTTCGAAATCCTGGATTTTCACAAGCTGCCGCTGACCCTGTGCGAACAGGTGTGGATCTTCTTCGCCTTCCTGCTCGGCTTCTCGGTCAAGGTGCCGATGTGGCCGGTGCATACCTGGTTGCCGGACGCTCACGTCGAAGCGCCCACCGGCGGTTCGGTGATCCTGGCGGCCATCACCCTGAAGATCGGCGGCTACGGTTTCCTGCGGTTCGCGCTGCCGATCACCCCGGACGCCTCCGCCACGCTGGACTGGCTGATCATTACCCTGTCGCTGGTGGCAGTGGTCTACATCGGTTTGGTCGCCCTGATCCAGCAGGACATGAAGAAGCTGATCGCCTATTCCTCGATCGCGCACATGGGTTTCGTCACTCTGGGCTTCTTCATCGCTTTCAGCATCTACCGCCACACCGGTAGTCTGAATGGTGCGGCGATGGGCATCGAGGGCGGCATGGTGCAGATGGTGTCGCACGGCTTCATTTCGGGCGCGCTGTTCCTGTGCGTGGGCGTGCTGTACGACCGGGTTCACTCCCGCCAGATCAAGGACTACGGCGGGGTGGCGAACACCATGCCGGTGTTCGCCGCCTTCATGGTGTTGTTCGCCATGGCCAACGCCGGCCTGCCGGGCACCTCGGGGTTCGTTGGCGAATTCCTGGTGATCCTGAGCAGTTTCAAGGCCAGTTTCTGGATCGCCTTCCTGGCGTCCTTTACCCTGATCCTGGGCGCGGCCTACACCCTGTGGCTGGTCAAGCGGGTCATTTTCGGCGAGATCGGCAACCGCCATGTCGCCGAGCTGAAGGATGTCGGCAGCCGCGAGATCATCATGCTGAGCCTGCTGGCGGCGGCGGTGTTGCTGCTGGGCTTGTGGCCCGACCCGTTGACCGCGACGATGCACGCCACGGTGAATAACCTGTTGCAGCACATGACCGTGCCCAAGCTGTAACCGCGCCCGTTGCAGAGAAGAATCGGAGAATAGGGAAACCCCATGAACTTCGTCGCTCCTGACTTCATGCCGGTACTGCCGGAACTGTTCGTCCTGACCATGACCTGTCTGGTCCTGGTGATCGACGTGTTCTTGGACCAACGGCAGCGCCATATCACTTACGGGCTGACGCAACTGACGCTGCTGGGCGCGGCCCTGCTGACCTTGTTCACCTACGCCCAGGCGCCGGTCGTGACCATGTTCGGTCACTACGTCAAGGATGCGATGGGCGACCTGCTCAAGCTGTTCGTTTATCTGGCCGCCGCCGCCGTGTTCCTGTACTCGCGTGACTATTTGCGCCAGCGCGATTTGTTCAAGGGCGAGTATTTCGTGCTGGGGCTGTTCGGCGTGTTGGGCATGATGATCATGGTGTCGGCGCATAGTTTGTTGACCGTGTATCTCGGCCTGGAACTGCTGTCGTTGTCGCTGTACGCCTTGGTGGCGACCGACCGCGATTCGCCGGTGGCGTCCGAAGCCGCCATGAAGTATTTCGTGCTGGGGTCGCTGGCCTCTGGCATGTTGCTGTACGGCATCTCGATGATCTACGGCGCGACCGGTAGCGTCGATCTCCAAGTGATAGCCGCTGCCGTCGCCCGGCAGGGTGCGGATAATCTGGTGCTGGTGTTTGGGCTGGTGTTCCTGGTGGTCGGGCTGTCGTTCAAGCTGGGCGCGGTGCCGTTTCACATGTGGCTACCCGATGTGTACCAGGGCGCGCCAACCTCGGTCACGCTTTATATCGGTTCGGCCCCCAAGCTGGCCGCATTCGCCTTGGTGATGCGGATTCTGGTGGACGGGTTGGGTACCCTGCAGGGCGATTGGCAGCAGATGCTGATCATCCTGGCGGCATCGTCCATGGCGCTGGGTAATCTGGTGGCCATCGTCCAGACCAACATCAAGCGGATGCTGGCCTACTCGACCATTTCCCACGTTGGTTTCCTGTTGCTGGGCATCCTGGCTGGCACCCCGGAAGGCTACGCGGCGGCGATGTTCTACACCATTGTTTACGTGTTGATGGCGGTCGGCGCCTTCGGCGTGATCATCATGCTGAGCCGGACGGGCTTTGAGGCCGAGAATATCGACGACTTCAAGGGCCTGAACGACCGCAGTCCGTGGCTGGCCTTTCTGATGATGATGATCATGATGTCCATGGCTGGTGTTCCCTTCCTGGTCGGCTTTTATGCCAAGTGGGTGGTGTTGCAGGCCATCGTCAATATCGGGCTGGTCTGGTTGGCGATTCTGGGCGTGGTGTTCTCGGTGATCGGGGCGTTCTACTATCTGCGGGTGGTCAAGTGTATGTACTTCGACAAGCCGGAGCAGAGCGAGCCGATCCAACTCAGCCTGGATACCGAAATCGCCATCAGCGCCAATGGCTTGCTTTTGGTGGTGCTGGGCCTGTATCCGACCGCGTTGATGGGTTGGTGTGCGGCGGCGCTGTCATTGAAGGCGCTGGCTTAAGGGTAGCTTATCGTCCATGCCAGGAATCCTGATTGGCCTGTGGCTGGGGTTGGCGGTGATCGCCGCCAACCTGCCTTGGCTGAGTGAGCGTTGGTTGTTGATCTTCGCCCGCCCTGATCGGCGGGCGAAGCCGTTTTGGCTGCGGCTGATTGAGTGGGGCCTGTTGTATGGCTTGATCGTCGGCATGGGGTTCGGGTTCGAGTACAAGATGACCGGTACGGTCCATGTCCAGGATTGGGAGTTTTACGTCGTGACGCTGTGCCTGTTCGCGGTCAGCGCCCTGCCGGGGTTTATCTATCGTTATCAACTGCGGCGATTGCTGGAACAGGCGGGGCGGGTGTAATGAGAGGAAAAGGAGAGTGGTAAAGTGCCCATAATAAGTAGATTTCTTGGAATCATCATTTCGATGTACTGGGACGATCATTTACCATCTCATTTTCACGCAAAATATGGAGAGTATGAAATTACGGTGAATATTGAAACGGGGGTAATTGAGGGAAGGTTTCCAAAGCGGGCTTTGAAGTTGGTATTGGAATGGTATGAAAGTCATAAAGATGAATTGATGGAAAATTGGGAATTGTGTCGAAACAAGGAAACGCCGAAGCAAATTAGCCCATTGGAGTAATATTATGATTTTACATGTTACCAAAGCAAAGTACTTGGAAGGTTATCGAGTTGAAGTTTCATTTAACGATGGAAAAACAGGAACAGTTGATTTGAGTCAATCATTGACAGGAACAGTTTTTGGCCTTCTAAAAGATATAAAGGTATTTTCACAACTAAAAGTTGATAAAGAATTGGATACGATTGTTTGGCCTAATGGCGCAGATTTAGCGCCTGAATATTTATATTTTCAGGCATTTAAGGAAGTACCTGAACTGAAAAATAAATTTAGGGAATGGGGATATATTGCCTAACAAGGCATTCCCTGTTGATAGTCCTGATGAGTTCTCCACAAACTACTTGTGTTGTATTGGATTGGATGCCTTGCGCCCGCGACAACGGGGTGGCGAATAGACATCCGCTGGTTGCTTGGCGCTTTGCGCCGCGCAACCAGCGGATGAAGCCGACTTCGGGCGGAAAAGCCTGTGGCTCTCCCGCCCTGTGCGGCTTATCCGCCGCCCCGTTAGGCTACAAAAAGTTGGGAACTCCTATGAAAGAAGATTACATAGACAAAGACATTGGATGGAGAATTCAACTAAAACGAAAAAATGAAACTGTTGATTATGTGTATAAAAATCTTGTGACAAAAGAAAAAATAAAAGGGGGTGCTATGGAAGATGCTTTCAAATCACCTAGAGAAAGCATTGCACAATACCTAGATGAAAAAGAAAGAACTAATACTTTAAGAAAAGCTGGTGTATTAGGGGAACAAATAGCTCGTAAGATAATAGAAATGATAGCATTGCTACATAACCGAGGTTATGAATCTCTATATCTTGATTCTTGTATGGCACCTAGTGGAATGTACTGGCGCTACAAAATAGGTGCAATGGTGGAGAACCGTTGGCCAAACCCAGATTGTTATTTTGGCAATGATACATCGTCATGCGTATCAGGTTCTATAGGTGGTGGATTTGAGCAAAAATTATCGTGGGCTAATATTACTGACACTATAGAAGTGATAGCAAATAAATTTCAAGACACATACCCGATAATTCTTAATAATGCGCGTTGTTCAAATACGGAATATGTGAGTTGGTATAAAGAAATGCTAAAAAAAACAAGCCCGGAAGGTGTTTTGATTTTTAGCTGTGATTATGGTCCAGATTATGAGTATGCGTTTACATGGGGAGAACCAAAAAATTTTCAGATGCCTATGCCACCAGGGTTTAAGAAAAACGATTTTTAGGAAAGTATGTAACCAATGGTGCTAGTTTAATTCAGTAACTCTTTGATTTTGCTGGAGGCGCATCTTCTGGTACCAGCAACCGCAAAGCTGTAACCGCTTGATTTTGCTTGCCCGTAATGAACTAGCACCAATCGTTATGTAGAGTGAAGCGAAACCGCCTAACTGGGCGTTGTACCTGACCGTGTTACGCACGGCAGGTGAACGAATGCTAGGGAACTAGGGACATTAGGGAACTAGGGACAGACCACGGTTTCCTTTACATCTGAAACAGGTTCCCTGATTCCGATTCCGATTCCGGTTCCAATTCCGGCGCTTTGCGAGGTCGCCCGAATTTTCCCGGCGTTGCCCGTCTTCCCAAGACCGATGACACTTGTGCAGCGAAGCGTTTATTGCCCAGCGTAAAATTGCCATTCGTGGCCCGCCGGATATCATCGACCAGTCTCGGCGCTAACTCGTAGTGAAAAAGTTCGAGTTTACAAGACCAAAAACCGTGCTCTGCCCCCTTTTTTTCTGTTTGCTGCATTGCAATATAAAACCGTGTAGAGTAAGACCGCTTTTAGCTGAGTTTGTGGAGCGGTCATGTCGAAACAGCATCCCATCATCGCGATCACCGGTTCGTCCGGCGCTGGCACCTCGACGGTGCGGGTGGCGATGGAACACATTTTCCGGCGGGACGGCTTCAAGGCCGCCATCATCGAAGGCGACAGCTTCCATCGTTACGATCGACTGGAAATGCAACGGCAGGTCGAGCGCGCGCTCCGGGAAGGCCGCCATCTGAGCCACTTTGGCCCCGAGGGCAATTTGTTCGACCGGTTGGAGGCGCTGTTCATGGAGTACAGCGAGCGCGGCGGCGGACTGCGGCGCTATTATCCGCACGACCGCGCAACCGCGGCCCGCTACGGTCGGGAACCGGGCGCCTTCACGCCGTGGGAACCGGTGCCGCCCGATACCGACCTGCTGTTTTACGAGGGACTGCATGGCGGCGTCGTCACCGACAAGGTCAACGTCGCCCGCTATGTAGACTTGCTGATCGGGGTGGTGCCCATCGTCAATCTCGAATGGATTCAAAAGATTCACCGAGATACCGCCGAGCGGGGCTACAGCCAGGAGGCGGTGACCGAGAACATCCTGCGACGGATGTACGACTACACCCATTACATCGTGCCCCAGTTCTCACTGACCGACATCAATTTTCAGCGAGTGCCGACGGTGGATACCTCCAATCCTTTTACCGCTCGCGACATTCCAACCCTGGACGAGAGCTTCGTGGTGATCCGGTTCAAGGGCTCCAAGCAGAAAGTTCAACCGGATTTTCGCTATCTGCTCGGCATGATTCACGACTCCTTCATGTCGCGACGCAACACCCTGGTGGTGCCAGGCGGCAAGATGGGGTTCGCCATGGAACTCATCCTGCAACCGTTGATCGAGCGGTTGGTCCGCCAGGAGTACTGAAGCGGGCTATCGAGTGGCGGCGCGGCGGTTTACCGCCGGCGCGGTGATGACGGCGATGCCCGCCAAGGTCAGAACGCCCCCCAGCACCAATTTCCAGGTCAGGACATCGCCCCACAGCAGCCCGCCGAACGCTACCGCCAAAACGGGCGACAGCAGCATCAGCGGCGTGGTGACGCTGACCGGATAGCGGACGAGCAGGTAGTAGACGATGCCGTGCCCGACCAGCGAGGCGCCGATGGCGGAATAGACTGGCGTGGCCAGTTCCAGCCCGGTGGCGGTGCGCACCGCCTCCCACTGCCCGTGCTCGAACAGCAGCGACAGCAGCGCCAGCGCCGGCGTGGCGCACAGCGCGATCCAGGCTTGCAGCACGAACACGCTGACCCCGCGCAATTGCCGCATTTGAATGGTGGCGACCGCCTGGGCCATCGCGCCGGCGGTGATCAGCAGCAAGGCGTCGAGATGCCGGAACACCACCGGATCGAAGCCGATCACCAGCACGCCGCCAAACGCCGAGACGATGCCGGCCAGTCGCCGCCGGTCCAGGGTTTCGCCCAGCCAGACCAGCGCCAGCAACGCCGAAAAGGGCACGTACAACTGACTGGCGATGGCGACCGAGGAGATATCGCCGCTGGCTCCCAGCCCGAGGAACACCAAGGCGAAATGCACCACGCCCAACACCAGGGCGATGCTCAGCACCCCGCGCATTCGACCCGGAATCCAGCGCAGGAACGGCAACAACACCAGCAACAGCACGGCGAAGCGCAGAGCCGTGAACAGGAACGGCTGAAAGTGGTCCACCCCAGCCTTGCCGGCGATGAAGTTGAAGGCCCAGGCGACGTTGGCCAGCAGCGCCAGTAGCAAATCACCAGGTTTCAGTGCCTGGGGCGCGCTGCCGCCAGGTGGATTCAACTCTCCTCCCGCCGTTGCCAAACCTCCAGGGCACGCAGAAAGCGGGCATCCAGTTCCGCCTCCGCTCCAGCAGGCAGCGCCCCGGTCAGGCACCATTGTTCCTGCAACCGGCGGGGATCGTAAATCGCGTCGGCCTTGACTGCGGCGCCGGCCAGCGACGCCGACAGCCGGGCGACCTGATATTCCATCCGCAGCGCGGCGAATTCGGGCGGCGATTCCATCCTGGCGACGATTTCCATGCACACGCACCAGATCCGCTTGCGCTCCAGGTTGCATTCCAGGCTGGAGTGCAATTCCCGTGCTGGAGTCGCATCAGCATCGCTCAGCGCCCGAACCACCGCGGCAAACCGCTGCCGCATCGATTCCTGCAACGCCGCCGGCAATTCCGGCAGGGTTTCCCAGGCCTCCCGCGCCTCGGCCAGCATGGCCTCCGTGTCGGCGGGCGGGTCGGCGAGTAGAGCTTCCAGCCGGGCGCACAGCCGGGCGCGTTGGTGCAGGTGCTGGAAGGTTTCCCGAACTTTGGTCCGACGCAGGGTTTGCTCGTGGTGGCCGAACTGGCGCACGGCGGCTTCGAATCGCTGGTCGAGCGCGCGTTGCTCGGCCTTGGGAACCGGTCCCGCCGCTTCCCACTCCTGCTGGATGGCTTGCAACCGGGCGCGTGCTCCGGCCAGTTGCTTGGAGTCGGCGACGGCCAGCACCTCGATTTCCGCGCACAGCTCCCGCTTGCGCCGCAGATGATCCTGCCGCTCGGTATCGGCGGCCTGCTGCTCGGTCTGGCGGCGAGCGAACACCTGGTCGCAGGCCGCGCGGAATTCCTTCCACAGCGCCTGCTCCTGGCGGGGCGGGGCCTGCACGGTGGGATGCCATTCCGCTTGCGCCTTTTTGGCGGTTTCGATGGCGACGCGCAGGTCGGCGCTTTCCGCCAGCGCCCGCACCTGCTGGACGAGCTGTTGGCGCCGTTGGAATTCGCGGTTGCGTTCGGCGTCGAGGCGTTCGTCCAACTGGCGCAGAACCCGCTGGAACCGGCGATCCAGGGTCTTGCGATCGGTACGGTTGACTGGCCCGAGCTTGTACCACTGCTCCTGGGCGCGGTGGCGCAGCCGGTCGACCTCGCGCCAGTCCACCCGCTGCCAGTCGGCAGTGGTTTCGAACTGCTCCAACTGCGCGCACAGCGCCTGTTTTTTTTCGAGGTTTCGCCGCCGCTCCTGGGCCTGGGCCTCGAAGTAAGCCTGACAGGGAGCGTAGGCGCGCTCGCAGGCGGCGTTGAAGCGTTTCCACAGCGCCTTGGGCGCGGCGCCTTCGTGATGGTCCAGATCCTTCCAGGCTTCGCGGACCTGCTGGATGCGCTGGGCGATCTCGGTCGGTTCGGCCGCCAGGTCGACCAAGCTTTCGGCGGTGGTGCAAAGCTGTTCCCGCGCCTGATGAGCGCCCCAGCGGCGCCAGTCGCGCAGTTCGCCGAGGCGGCCCGCGCAGGCCTGTAGACGTTCCTCGATCCCCGCCAGTTGCGCCCGGCTCAGGCCGATGTTGTGCTTGAGGCGGTGGCGGATCTGATCCTGAAGCTGGGTGGCCTGTTGCAATTCGCCGTCCTCGGCCGCCGCTTCGATCTGCCCCGTCAGTTCCTGTAGTTCCCGCCATTCCTGGTCGCGTTGCTGAACCTGCCGTTGCAAGCGGGCGCGCAGTTGGTCGAGCAGTTGGTCGAAACGGTTCTGAAGTTCCAGGATCAGGGCGGGGGCCTCGGGATGCTCCAGGCCCTCCCAGCGCTGGCGCAGATGTTTGAGGTCGGTCTCGTGGACCGCGCTGGGTTGCTGGAGCAGGGCTTCGGCCTGCCGCAACACTTCGCGCAGGTGCTCGGCGCGGGCGTGGTTGCGGTGCAGGATGCGGTCCCGGTCGTGAATGTCCTGTTCCAGTTGCCGGAATCGCTCGTTCAGCCGCCGGCTTTCGGCATCCTGGGGAGGACCGCAATTTGTCCAAGCCGCCGGCGCTTCGCCGGTGGCGTACCGAATCGCCGCGTCGAGTTCGACGCTCGGTTCGGTTTCGTGGCGCAGCCGTTCCAGCAGGGCATCCAGCGTCGCGATCAGTTCCAGCCGCTGGCCGCGGCGGCCGGCGCTGGCTTGGCGCTCGGCCAGAAAGCGGGCGCGCGCCTGGGCATAGCGTTCCCGCAGTTCGGGCGGCGCGGCGGCTTCCTGATCGCGCCACGCCTGTTCCAGCCGGGGAAACCGGCCAGCATTGCTGCCGCTCTCGCCGTCCCAGCCCAGGTTCTCCATTTCGATGCACAGTTGCTCGCCGTGAACGACGCGAGCCTGTTCGGCGACCAGGGCATCCAGGCGCTCCCGCGCCCGACGATGGAGACGCTTGTCGCGGTTGCGGCTGTGGCGGGCGATCTGGTCGAGCAGTTCGGGATCGTGAACCCGTTCCAGCGCCGCCAACCGCACGTCAGGATGGTAATCCCCCCACGCGATTTCGGCCAGGGCCGGTTCGGCGTCGATCCGCTCCAGCACGGCCAGTCGCAGTTCCGGTTCAGCGGCATGGCGCAGCAGGTAGTTCACCAAGTCGGTGTCCGGCTCGCGCCGCAGTCGCTCCAGGCGATCGGCCAGCGCCGGACCGCCCGCGGTTTGTCCAGCCAGCAGGGCGCGGTAACGTTCCTCGGCGGTGGCGCGCACGCTGGCATCGCCATCCTCGCGGGCGATGAGCCGTAGCAGGTCGAGATCGCCGAGGCGTTCCAACACGGCGCGGCGCACGCTCGGGTCGGGATCCTGCCGGGCCAGTTCGTGCAGCGTCGGGTCGGTGTTTTCCAGTTCCCGCAAGGCCTGTTTACGGGTCTCGGGATCGGCGTGTTGCCACTTGGGCTTGAGGAAGCGGCTCAGGATCATGGGACGGTTGTAGGACTCTGGATAGGGTTTGGCTCCGCCAGTCGTGGCGGGGCGGGCTATCGGATCGGAAGGGTGTCGATGGATTACTTTATCATAGCGGCGGCGCGGGAGGCGGTCGGCCGCGTGGGCTGGATGAGGCTGGATAAAATGCCGCTTAGGGTGTTTGCACTAGTTTTCATTGCTAAGATGATTACCGTGATCAATTGGAACCCATGGCAATCGCCTAAAGGAGTACGACGTGAGCAATGATACCGAAAAACAGGCGCCCGAATCCGTGGCCCATCAACTCAGGGCCGTGGTGGACAAGGCCCAGGAAGAAGCCGGCAAGGTGGTGGATTCGCTGGTCAAGGAAGGCGGGAAATTGCGCGATCAGACGCTGAAACTGGCCGGGGAAAAGGTCGGCGAAGCGAAAGAACGGGTGGACGAGGTACGCGGCATGGTCGAGGGCGTCAAGAACAAGGCTGCCGATACGCTGGATAATCTGGAACAGTTATTCGAGGAGCGGGTGGCCCGCGCCCTGAAACGGCTGGGCGTGCCGACCCGCGATGATTTGCAGGGCATCGCCAAGCGGCTGGAAGAGATGAATGATCTGCTCAAGGGGCTGGCCGAGAATCCGGAGGTGGCTGACGAGGCCGCTCCGTCGCCGGCGGAGAAGGACGATCTGAAGCTGATCAGCGGGATCGGTCCGGTGCTGGAGGGCAAGCTCAATGGGGCGGGCATTACGACTTACCAGCAGATTGCGGCGCTGACCGGTGACGAGATCGAACGACTCGAATCGGAGGTCATCAATTTCAGCGGCCGCGTTCACCGCGACGACTGGATCGGTCAAGCCAAAACCTTGTACCTCAAAAAGTACGGCAAGACAGTCTGAACGAACCAGGGGGTGGAGGCGATGGGGCTGCCGCGGGCCGCAAGGCCGAGCAGCCCCATTCGTTTGGGCAGGCTTAGGCGTTGAGGTCGGGAATCAGTTTGCTTTCCAGATGGGCGATCATATCCTTGAGCAGGAGCTTGCGCTTTTTGAGCCGCTTCAGCTCCAGTTCGTCGACCAGAGGATCCTTGACGAGGCGGGTGATGACGTCATCGAGGTCGCGGTGCTCGACGCGCAGTTCGACGAGCCGGTGTCGGTAATGTTCGATGTCACGGGTCTCCATGGTGGGGGGTCTCCGGAGAATAGCGGTCAGTGCGGGCTGGCGGGCCGGGATCGGGGAGCGCCAGACTGCGGGTTTGAACGATAACGATCAAGATTAATGAGGGAGTCTAGTCCCCCGCCCGGCGTCCGGCAAGGGATGAACTTGGCGCAACCAAGCCCAATTTCGGGTAAAGTCTCCCGCCGCGCGAGCGGTTTCCAGGGGGATGACGATGACGGCGGCGGTCAGGAAACAGCAGGTCCATTTCAACAAGCTTCAGAAGCGCCTGCGGCGGAACGTGGGCCGCGCCATTCAGGATTTCAATATGATCGAGGAGGGCGACCGGGTGATGGTCTGCCTGTCCGGCGGCAAGGATTCCTTCGTCCTGCTCGACATTCTGCGCAAGCTCCAGGCGCGGGCGCCGGTGCAGTTTGAGCTGACCGCAATCAATCTTGACCAGAAGCAGCCCGGCTTTCCCGAACACGTGCTGCCGGACTATTTGCGCAGCATCGGCGTTCCGTTCCATATCATCGAGCAGGATACCTACCGCATCGTCAAGCGGGTGATTCCCGAAGGTAAAACCACTTGCGGGCTGTGTTCGCGACTGCGGCGCGGAATTCTCTACACCTTCGCCGCCGAACACGGCATGACCAAAATTGCGCTGGGCCATCACCGCGACGACCTTCTGGAAACTCTGTTTCTGAATCTGTTTCACGGCGGCAAGCTCAAGGCCATGCCGCCGAAGTTGCTCAGCGACGATGGCCGGCACGTGGTGATTCGGCCGCTGGCCTACTGCCGGGAGCGCGATATCGCTGCTTATGCCGAGGCCCGGGAATTTCCGATCATTCCCTGCAACCTGTGTGGCTCGCAGCCGAACCTGCAACGGCAGGCGATCAAGGCGATGCTGCGGCAATGGGAAAAGCAGTTTCCGGGGCGGGTGGAGAATATCTTCGCCGCGCTCCACAACGTGGCGCCCTCGCATCTGGCCGATGGCCGGCTGTTCGATTTCGCCAGCCTGGGTTCCCACACCGGCGGCCAAGCGCCGGCCTGGCTGCCCGGTGGGGATGAAGGCGCGGAAGAAGCGGACGAGGATGACGAGAATGAGGCCAGCGCGCCGGTTGCCGCGGCGCCGCTGGCGGAAATCAGAGTGCCTGTTCCATCCATTCGGCGGGTTTGACGCTGTTTTAAATTCGTTGCTATCGTTACCCCTTCCCACATTTTGCCAGGAGGATGTCACTGCATGAAAAAGCAACTGTTGACCTTGGTCGCGGCGGTCGGTTTGGCGCTGGGCGGCGGGCTGGCCCAGGCGGCGGACACGGTCAAGATCGGCCTGATGGCGCCGCTGACCGGTTCGTGGGCCAGCGAAGGGCAGGGGATGAAGAAGATCGTCGAGTTGCTGGCCGAGCAGCAGAACGCCAAGGGCGGCGTGCTGGGCAAGAAGATCGAGGTGGTGACCGAGGACGACGGCGGCGATCCGCGCACTGCTTCGCTGGCCGCGCAACGGCTGACCACCAAGGGCGTGGCGGCGGTGGTCGGCACCTACGGTTCTGCCGTGACCGAAGCCAGCCAGAACATCTACGACGAGGCCGGGATTCCGCAGATCGCCAACGGTTCGACCGCGATCCGCCTGACCGAGAAGGGCTTCAAGAAATTCTTCCGCACCGCGCCGCGCGATGACGAGCAGGGCCGCATGGCGGCGCAGACCATTGAAAAGCTGGGCTTCAAGAAGGTTGCCATCCTGCACGACAGCAGCGCCTACGCCAAGGGGCTGGCGGATGAGACTAACGCCCTGCTGAAGAAGAAGGGTACGGACGTGGTGTTCTTCGATGCGCTGACGCCCAAGGAGAGCGACTACACCGCCATCCTGACCAAGCTGAAGGGCGCTAATCCGGACGTGGTGCTGTTCACCGGCTATTACCCGGAGGCCGGCCTGCTGCTGAAGCAGAAGAAGGGCATGAACTGGAATGTGCCGTTCATCGGCGGCGACGCCACCAACAATGTGGATCTGGTCAAGATCGCCGGCAAGGCGGCTGAAGGCTACTATTTCCTCAGCCCGCCGCAGCCGCAGGACCTGGATACGCCGGAGGCCAAGGCGTTCCTGGCTGATTTTCAGAAGAAACATAACGAATTGCCGCCTTCGATCTGGGCGGTGCTGGCCGGCGATGGGTTCCGGGTGATGGCAGCGGGCATCGCGGGCGCTAAGTCCACCGATGGCGCCAAAATCGCCGACTATCTGCACAAGGACCTGAAGAACTTTTCCGGTCTGAGCGGCCCGATTGCCTTCGACGCCAAAGGTGACCGCGAGGGTGAGGTGTACCGGGTCTACCAGGTGGATGCCGACGGCAAGTTCGTGATGCAGAAGCTGTAAGGCAGCCAGGCGGCTTTCTCCCCTGCCGGAGGGAGCCGTCGCAATCACCAGGCGAGGCGACCATGCTGACTTACAAGGCGATGTATAAATTTGTGGAGGGCGGGGTTCACGCCGAGGTGCTCGATCTTCCCGGCGTCATCACGTGCGCTGAAAATCTGCCGGAAGCCAGGCGGCTGTTGGCCAGCGCCCTGGTGGATATGGCGGAGACCGCTCTGTTATTGGGGGAATCCTTGCCGCGCCCGGATTTGACTTTAACCCATCCTGACGCGGATATCGAAGAACCCATCTATTTGCTGTTGACGGCGGCTTCCCGCGTCAGCGTGACGCCAGGGCAATCGGTCGCCGCATGAAACGGCGGGATCTATTGCTGCATCTGCGCCAGCAGGGTTGCCAGTTGTTGCGGGAAGGCGGCGAACACTTCATTTGGGAAAATCCGGCCAATCACCGTCGCACCGCCATTCCCCGCCATCGTGAGATCACCGATTTCACGGCGGCGAGCATTTGTCGGCAACTTGGCATTTCTCTCCCTCCAGCCTGAATCCCAGCGACGTCATGGAAGAATTCCTCCAGCAACTCACCAACGGCCTTGCTGTTGGCGGCATCTACGCCCTGATCGCCCTGGGCTACACCATGGTTTATGGCGTGCTCAAGCTGATCAACTTCGCCCATGGCGACCTGTTCACCTACGGCGCTTATCTCGGCCTGACCCTGCTGACCTCGCTGGCGCTGACCGACCGGGTCGGTTTCGCCGTGGGCGTGCTGGTGCTGGTACTGATGGTGATGGGCCTGGTGGCGGTGCTGGGCGCGATTCTGGAACGGGCCGCCTATCGCCCCCTGCGCGAATCGCCGCGCCTGTCGGCGGTGGTGTCGGCGCTGGGCGCTTCGATCTTTCTGCAAAACACCCTGATGCTGGTTTACGGCGCGCAAATCCAGGTCTATCCCGACGGGATCCTGCCCACCGCGACCCTCGACTTTTTCGGTCTGTATCTGCCGTTGATGCGGGTGCTGATCGTGCTGGCGTCGGTGGCGATGATGGTCGCCCTGTACCTGTTCATCCAGAAAACCCGAATCGGCACCGCCATCCGCGCGGCGGCGATTGACCAGGGCGCGGCGCGGCTGATGGGCATCGACGTGAACCGGGTGATCCTGCTGGTGTTTCTGCTGGGGCCGGCGCTGGGCGGCGCGGCGGGACTGATGGTGGGGCTGTATTACGGTCAGGTCAATTTCACCATGGGCTGGGTCTACGGGATGAAGGCGTTCACCGCCGCGATTCTCGGCGGCATCGGCAACATCCCCGGCGCGATGGTGGGTGGCTTGTTGCTGGGGGTGATCGAGGCACTGGGCGCGGCCTACATCTCCATCGCCTGGAAGGACGCCATCGCATTTTGCGTGCTGATCCTGATTCTGATCGTCCGGCCCACCGGGCTATTGGGCGAGCGGGTGGCGGACAAGATCTAAGGGCGAAAGGCTAAGGGTATGAACCGTTTCAAGCCATTCCTCATTGCTCTGGTTGCCGGTCTGCTGCCATTTGCACCGCTGTTTCTCAACACCTATCAGGTGGACGTGCTCAACAGCATCGGTCTGTACGCGCTGCTGGCGCTAAGCCTCAACCTGATCCTGGGCGAGGCCGGGCTGTTCAACATGGGCCACGCCGCGTTTTATGCGATGGGAGCCTATACCGCCGCCATCCTCAACACCCGCTACCAGATTCCGATTTTGTGGACGCTACCGCTGAGCGGATTAGTCGCCGGGCTATTCGCGCTGGCGGTGGCGCGACCCGTCGTCCATCTGCGCGGCGATTATCTGCTGATCGTCACCATCGGCGTCGGCGAGATCGTCCGCATCGCTCTGGTCAACGACGTGTTCGGCATTACCGGTGGCGCGAATGGCATTTTCGGCATCAGCCGCCCCAAGCTGTTCGGCTTCGTGATCCGCCGGCCCGAAGAGTTTTTTTATCTGATCTGGGGCTTCGTCGCGCTGACCATTTTCCTGTTCCTGCGGCTCAAGCAGTCGCGATTCGGGCGGGCGCTCAATTACCTGCGCGAGGACGAGGTGGCGGCGGAGGGCAGCGGGATCAACACCGATTATTACAAGCTGGCGGCGTTCGGGTTGGGTGCGGCCTGGGCTGGCATGGCCGGTACGCTATTCGCCGCCAAGATGACCATCATCTCGCCGGAATCGTTCAGCTTCTGGGAATCGGTGGTGCTGTTCATGATCGTGATTCTCGGCGGAGCGGGCAGCATCCCCGGTGTACTGCTGGCGGCGTTCCTGGTGGTGGGTCTACCGGAACTGTTCCGCGAATTCGCCAGCGCCCGGATGCTGGTGTTTGGGCTGGTGATGATGGTGATGATGGTGGTTCGCCCGCAGGGCTTGTTGCCGGCGCGCGGCCAACGCTTTTCGCTGGCTACGCTGATGAGGGAGACGGTGCGGTGAGCGGCGCGCTTTTCCATGATCCGGGGATTTAATCCAGCGGATTGACCCCAAATTCGCTACCGAGCGTTTATGGTTATACCCATCTGTTGAATTTCTGGAGGCGATAACCCATGAACCGAACTCGATGGCTGTATCCGCTGGGCATTCTGTTGCTGCTCGGCGCCGCGCCGCTGGACGCGCTGGCCCGCATCAAGCTGACCACCCTGCCGGTGCGCGAGCGGGTGGAAATCCAGCTTGACCATCCCCAACTCGCCCTGGTCGAGGAGGAGCGCATCGTGCCTCTGGTCAAGGGCGTCAATCAGGTGGATTTCTCCTGGGCCAACACCCGCATTGATCCCGATACCCTGGTGTTGCGCATCCTGCCGCCGCCCGCTGATCAGCCGCTCGACGCCAAAGTGCTGTCGGTGAGCTATCCGCCCAATGAGAACGCCTTGGTCTGGGCGGTGGCCGCCAGCGCCTCCGGCGCGGCGCGAGTGCGCATCAGCTACGTCCTGGGCGGGCTGAGCAAGGATTTTCATTACCGCGCCGTGGCCGACCACACGGAGAAGGCGCTGAATCTGGCGCAATACCTGCGAGTCAACAATAACGCCAACGAAGCCTACGACGCCGCCGAGTTCTGGGCCGGCGTGGGCGACCGGTTCGGCAAGCCGCTGGGCCTGAATGAAACCAAGGAAGTGCAACTGGACCGTTTCGCCAGCGTGCCGGTGCGCAAGACTTACACCACCCATCCCGTGGAGTTCGGCTATCTCGACCGCGCTCAGGACAAGCTCAACGTGCCGATGCACTACGTGGTCAAGAACGCCGGCGGCGAATTGGGCAAAGAGCCGCTGCCGGAAGGCAAGGCCCGCATTTTCCAGGACGACGGCAAGGGCGGCGCGGCGTTTCTGGGCGAGGATCGCGGCAAGTTCACCGCGCCTGACGACGAGTTGAAGCTTTACCTGGGCCTGGCCCGCGACATTGCGGTGCGCCGCACCGTGGACCGCAACGAGCGCCAGCGCATCGCCGGCAATCTGTACCGCTACGACGTGACCCTGAAATACGAGATCGAGAACTTCAAGGACACGCCGGTCACCCTGGACATTGCCGAAAGCGTTCGCCAGATCCGCGATCAGATTCGCGGCGACAGTGGCCGCGACCCGGAATGGCAACTGGGCGACGGCAGCCTGCGCAACCCCGATCCCGAAAAGAGCGACGCCGACAAGTTGTTGTTTCACGTTGATCTGCCGGCCCGCGCCGCTGACGGCCAGGCCAAAAAACAGATTCACACTCTGCGGCTGACCCTGAACAACGAATGGTGAGCGCCATGACCCCCAATCTGACCGTTCGTTTTTTGCTCTGCCTGTTCGGGCTGCTACTGCCGCTGGCGACAATGGCCCGCAATGTTGACCTCGCCACCGTCCCCGCCCGCAGCACGGTGCAACTGACCATCTACAACTCCGAGGACCTGACCCTGGTGCGGGAAACGCGGGTGGTGACTTTCAAACAAGGCGTCAATCCCCTGCAATTCTCCTGGGCCAACACCCTGATTGACCCGACCTCGGTGGAGCTGAAGTTCCGCGAACCGAAAGCCGGTCTGGACGTACTCGACACCACGTTCCCGCACGACAAGCCGCAGATGCTGTACTGGAACGTGCAGAGCGACGCCAACCGCGAGGCGACCATCGAGATCAGTTACTTCACCTCCGGCATTTCGTGGGCGGCGGATTATGTGGCCATCGCCGATGCTGAGGAAAAGACGTTGCGACTGGAAAGCTTCGTGCGGGTCAACAATCGTTCCGGCGAGGACTACGAAAACGCCCAGGTGCGACTGGTGGTGGGCACGATCAATCTGGTGGAGAAGATCGCCGAACTGGCGAAAGTGCCGGTCGGGCGGGTCAAGGATGAAGTCAAGGGGGAGGACTATCGGGAACTGCGCCAAAGAGCCGCCCGCAAGATGATGGCGCCCGCTGCGCCCGCGCCGATGATGATGGCTGGAGCCGCAGCCTACGACGCGGCGGCGGAAATGGAAGCGCCCAAGGAAATCATCAAGGAAGGGTTGAGCGAGTATTTCATCTACACCATCGAAGGGACCGAAACCGTGCCCAACGGCTGGGCCAAGCGCCTGCGCAGCTTCGAGGCGGCGGGCGTGCCGATGACGGTCGAATATCGTTACCGTCCGCGCGAATACGGCGAGCCACTGACGCGACTCTATCTTCTGCGCAACGATGCCGCCTCCAAGCTGGGAAGTACGCCGCTGCCCGACGGGATGCTGCGCGTGTTCCGCGCCAATGGCCGCGACGGCTTGAGCTATCTGGCCACTCAGAATCTGAAATATGTCCCCATCGGCGACAAGATCGAACTGAATCTCGGCCCCGATCCGGCGGTGGTGTTCGAACTGCTCAAGCAGAAGGTCTACCGCGACAACCTGTGGTTCCAGATCAAGGGCGGCAATCTCTATCGCAAGCTGGGCGAGGACGGGTTCAAGCTGGAACTGGATAGCCAAGTCGCTGGCTGGGACGAGCATACGGTGTACCGGCAGAAAATCCGCAACTACACCCGCAAGCCCATCCACGTGCAAATCCGCCGCGAATACCCGGGCGACATCGTGTTCCGCAGCCGGCTGAATCCGACCCTGCACGATTTCCAGACCGTGCAATTCGAGACCGACATCCCCGCTGGCGGCAAGGCCGAACTGGATTACGAAGTCATCGCCCGGCTGGGCTATAACCAGAAACAGAACCGGGTGGAGTTGCAGGCGGGCGAGGCGAACCGTTGACATGACCCCGCTGGCGAAAATCTTTCTGGCTCTTGGCAGCATCGGGATGTTGCTGGCGGTGGCGTTGGGCGCGTTCGGCGCGCACGCCCTGAAAAAGACGCTGGCCCCCGAACTCATGGCGGTGTACGAAACCGCCGTGAACTATCATGTTGTTCATGCCTTGGGACTGCTGGCGGTCGGCTTGCTGGCGTCGCATCTTCCCGAGTCGGGAACGCTGCGCTGGGCGGGCATCCTGATGACCGTCGGCCTGCTGCTGTTCTCGGGCAGCCTATACGCCCTGAGCCTGAGCGGCATTCGCGCGTTGGGAGCCATCACTCCCGTGGGCGGCGCGGCTTTTCTGGCAGCCTGGTTGCTGTTGGCGGTCGCGGTCGTCCGAGCGGATTAAGCCAGGCGTCGGGCGGGAAATCAGCTTCGGACAGAGAGGAACTTGTGGAAAAGACTTACGCTTTGGGATTCGATGTTTACGGCACGCTGGTGGATCCGCTGGCGATGGCCGAGCCGCTGCGAGCGCTGGTCGGCGAGCAGGCTGGCCGGTTCGCCGAACTGTGGCGGAGCAAGCAATTGGAATATTCGTTCCGGCGCGGTCTGATGCGGCGCTACGTCGATTTCGACGCCTGCACCCGACAGGCATTGCGCTACACCCAGCGGGCCTTGCGGTGCGAACTGCCGGAATCCGACCACGACCGGTTGCTGGAAGCCTATCTGTACTTGCCGCTGTTCCCGGAGGTCGCCGCCAGCCTGACCACGATCAAGGCCCAGGGCCATCGGATCGTGGCGTTCACTAACGGGGTGGAAGCCAGCATTCGGGCGCTGCTGGCCAATGCTGGGGTGCTGTCCCAGTTGGAGGATGTGGTCAGCGTGGACGACCTACGCACTTTCAAGCCCGATCCGGCGGTCTACGCCTACTTGGCGCGGCGAACCGGGCGCGCGCCAGCCGAGACTTGGCTGGTGTCCAGCAACGCCTGGGACGTGATCGGCGCCAAGGCCGCCGGTCTGCGCGCCGTTTGGGTCAAGCGTCAGCCGGAGGCCGTGTTCGATCCCTGGGAAGTGGAGCCGGACAGGGTGGTGAGCGGTTTGGATGAACTGGCGGCCGGGTTTGCCAGCCAGCCGGAATGAGATTGGGAGCGGAACGGCAACTCCCCTCTCCTCCTGTGGGAGAGGGGGTGGGGG